>NZ_JBHTWG010000059.1:0-21514 GCF_042792555.1 Streptomyces sp. NPDC056628 | reverse complement strand
GGCGAATCTTCCGCAGATCCCGCTGCAGCCCCAACCGCATGACGTCAATCGCCAAAGCCGTCCTCACACTGGAGATGCAACGCTGAAGAAGCTCAGTGAGTCGTACCGGCGCCACGCGCCGGCCGTGACCTGCCTACGGATCAGTAAGGGTCACAGCCAGTACGAGTTATCCATCTCTGGAGCTGGCTGTAGATCTGACTTGATGATCCGCAGCTCGCGACTCTGCTTTTCCCATTCGTCCACTCGTACTCGGGCGCGATTCAAGGCGTCGCATTGAGCACTCGACAAATAGAAGCTTAACGACTTCACCGCATCCCAAGTCTCGTTGCACTCCTTGATGTTAAGCGGCTCCGCCGAAGAAGCCACCAGATAGCGTTCAACAGCATCCGTCACGATCTGCTTTTCGATGCGTGGATGCAGTTGCGGCAGAATATTGATTAAACCATCCGAGCTGTAGACGATGACGATCGCCGGAGGCCGCTCACTGTCGAGGTATCGGACGGCATTATTGAAGCGACTTCCACGAGCTGGGTCACCTCGGCCATGGGCGGTGCCATCGAGAATTACACCAATTGCATGACATAGGCCATTCGGGTCCACCAGGACTGCGCCATCCATGTCTGTCAGCTGCGTCAACAGCTCGGTCGTAAGCCGAGTCGGCTCGATAGACCATGACTGCGGTGATAGACGCTCGGCTTCAGCGGCAGCATCGCCCGAGATGATAAGCATCGCCCCATGCCTATGATTACCAGCGGCTTGTGCGGCTTCGCGAAGCGCATCCTGGTCGGCTTGAGGGAAGAAGCGACTCACGAGGTCTTCCAAGTATTCTTCATCAAGCACAGGCGTTGGCAGGTGCGGAATTCCGTCCCGCACAATCAATAGTGCTTCACCCGCGTGCGAAAATTCCCAGACGCCTCGCGCGGTGAAGCTAACGGCAAACACCGTCTCGCTGTCGACGTCATAGTCCGGCTTCACTACTCCAAGCCCATAGACTTTTTCGCCATCTGACAGTAGGTCCGATTGGGATCCGCTGGCCTCCAGAAGCTTTCGCACGGCCGGCACGTTGCGCATCTCCACTGGGTGCTTCAGCCTGAGGAATACTTCAATAGCCGGATCGTCCTGCTGGGCGATGACCAGTCGTCCCGCTCCCGCCCGCCCCTCATACGGCAGAGCAGAAAGACCGCTCATTAGCAAATGGTTCTCGCCACCAAACCAGAAACCAGCGCAATACAACATGGAGCGAACCATCGCTTCAGTGGCGCTCCTTACGATCTCATCCCCGCTCTCCGGCAAAGAACTTGAACCGGCACCGGGAACATACAGGACTCGGGCTGAACGGCTAAGGATCTCCCGAATTACAGCATGCACCAGCGACTGATACACATGAAAACGATCACGTTCCTCGGTCTTGATTTGAGGAACGCTTTCAAGGGCTCCCTTATCAATACTGATGACCGTGTGTACTTCGTAGTCACCCACTCGGACCGATCCGCTCGAAAAGAATTTTCTCCCTTGCTCTCGCGACATAGCCTCGAAGGCTTCTTCGAGTGCTTTTGCACGCATCCTGTCACGCAACTCCAGATGGCGCTCTTCACGCACATGAGCAACGCTATAGAGCATATTGCGGTCAGGATGGCTAGCGTAGAGTTCGACCGCCCGTCGCCTCACATGCGCCAATTCGTCGGGCGAGTAGGGGCCATCTTCAGGCTCAATACATACATCAAACTCATGCTCACCAGCAGCCTTGAATCCAACAACCACCACTTCCGGATTCCCAGCAAAGCCGATTGCTTCAAGGGCCATCTCGGCGCGTACCTTAACTGAGATTCTGAAGTGAGGCTGATAGGCCCACATGAACTGTTTGATGGAACGTCCTTCCCCCATGATCTATGCACTCCTCAATAAATCACAGCGACCGGCCGCTTCATACAGCTTCCTCAAAGAGTTCGGCCGCCTCGGCGAAGTCATCTGCCAGTTTCTTCTTATCCCGCTCCGTAAAGTCCAACTCGCCCTTACTATCGCGGTCGGTCCAATAACGCCCCTTGAGTCGTCTCGCCGGGCTGCCAGACACATCAAACACCGTTGAGCCGTGATGAATCCGACTGCGGTGCTCGACACGCAAATCAGGCTTATTGAGATACATGTAGGTCAGAATGACCGACCCATCGACCTCGGACACCTCACCCAGAGCGGACGCGGACCTCGACTCGTCGGTCATCAATTTCACAGTGACCAGGGACGCAGTCTGATGCACCACGAGGTAAACAGTTTTCGGAGGTGGGTTGCTTCCAGTTGCCGGATCAACCCAGAAGGACGTGAGGGTGCCTTTCCAAGTCCCGCGGAGGCTACGCGGAATGCCCACTCCCGGGATTCGCTGAATCCAAGGAAGTCGCCACAGCCAGAAGTCCCATAGGTTGAACATGACCGTGCACACAAAGACGGCAGTCGAGAAGAGCTTGAGCATGCTCCAATCAGGCTTCCCGTCGTGCACCCATGCGCTAACCAAGAAGATACCGACGACCACCCCGACGATGACACGAATGGCAATCGTTTTTTTCATGAGGCGTATCCCAGATAGTTCCAAGCAGCTTTCACAAAGTCACGCCCGTCCTGGCGGTTCCAGTCTTGAGCGCTGTGGAAGAGATACTTGCATTCGCTCACCTCTAGCCATCGCTCCGATTCGACAGAAGGCTCATCACCCTCAAGCTCCTTCCAGACGTGCAGGATGATGCCTTCGACGGTCTTCGTCCAAGTCGGCGCAAGGAAAACACTGTCTGGACAGTTGTACACAAGACATTCAACAAAGAAAGATGGAACCTCACGGTGGTCACCTGACGCTACCATTACGTTCTCGACGCGCTTCATGATTCGGACGGCCTTTTTATAATACTGTTTGGTGCGCGTGTTCTTCGCCCGGCCGTTCTCCAGCTGCTGCTTTGGGTAGTTCACTAGAGAGTTACCGTTCTTCTTGAAGACCTTTGCGCCCTCCCGGTAATTACTGGACGAGAAGTAGTACCGGTAGTCGAAGCAAGGCACGACATCGGCGTCCACCCTCGCACTGCCGGAGTGGATGCGGAATGCCGTCGATCCCGAGGGGTCGACTTGACCGGGAAACTTCGCTTTCAGCGCGGCCTCAAGCTCCGAGCGTAGTTTCGCCGGGGTCCAGATTCCCGTGTAGGACTCGCTCGGCGGGTGCGCTCCGTTCGTTGCCTCGTCCCAGTACACGGCCTCACCGCACTGCACAGCGATATCCACGTCGCTATCGGCCTTGACGTTGGTGTTGTTTGCGTAGGAGCCTTTGGCATAAACGCTGAGGTCGCAGCCATCGAACGCAGCATGCGCCTTAATGGCCTCGCGAATCATCCGCTCAGTGCGGTCTTGCTTATCTTGCTCCGTCGCGCTAGACGGTCCAGTCCAACCGCTCAGCTTTTCTTCCAGCGTCATGCAGTCTCCCCGTTAGATTCTAAAATTATAAGACTTATCGCCTTTTCCGCCAAGAGTCACTATCACAACTGTGCGCGGCGTGGAGCCGATAAATGCGAAAACTCAATCAATAGTAAGCCGATAACGAGCCCTGGCTATCCCTGGTGACGTGCAGCCAACACCGGAATCGCCGCGATCTTCTCTGCCGTGAGGTCATTCCAGACAAGCCCAGGCGGCCGACGACGGCTGCCGCACGGGATCACCTCGTCAGGGGTGACGATGTAGTCCACGCTGAAATCATGCTCAGTCTCGGGGATATCTTCATCGACCACCTGAAGCGCATGAACCGGTGCGACGATCACCGTGCGATCCGTCACCAAGCCCGCCTCGATCAGCAGCGCAACCTCAAGGTCGGAGTATCCGGCACCCTTGCCGATGCGCGCGCCCGAACGGTTCACGGCCACGCTGCCGCACACCACGACGTCGATCGGCTCCATGTCTTCGACGCCGACGCGGCGGGCGACCTCAGCCGCACCCTTCTTCTCTGCGGCCTGCTCGGCTGGAAGCTCAAGGGTCTGGGGGTCGAGCAAGTAGAACGGCTGGAGCGATGCCATGCGCGGCACGGCCATGTAGAGGCGCTTGCCATCCTTGAGCGCGCGGACTCGCACCGGCAGCTGCGCCCAGTCGGGGTTCGCCTTCACCGTGGACGCCTGCCGCCAGAAGTCCCGGCCGGCGAGTTGCGCCGCCGTGGCCTCCGACCCGTAGAAGCCGGGAATCTTGCCGTACGAGTCGGCGGGAGCACCGCCACCGTCGATCAAGCGACGCCACACCTTCTCGCGCAGCTCCTGCTTGGCCTGGTCGATGTCGTTCACGTACACCCCACCCGTACTTAGATCGCTGCCATCAGCGCAAGCAACCGGTCGTTGATCTCCTGCGCCCATGGTTCCTGTCGCCACTGCCGAAGCTCACGTCCAGCAGAGAACGCCAGGTTAAGACCACCGCCACCGCGAGTCAGCTCCACGGCATCAATCGTGCGGTGCATGGCTGCCGCGGCCTCGTCCAGCTTGCGTTGCTGGATGAGCGCCAAGGTCAGGTTGCCGAGCGCGATGGCCTGAGATTTTTTCTTGGCGGCCAGTGCCCGCGTGGTCATGCGCAGGATGGGCTCGGCCCGCTCAGGCATCCCGAGGAACAGGTAGCAGGAGCCAGCAAGCCGATTGAATTCGTTGGCCGTATAGAACGGCGCGGCCACGTCATCGGCGTGCACGCGGTCGAACTGGTCCTCTGCCTTCCGCAGCGCGGCTTCGCATTCGGCGGTCGCGCCGGCCATCGCGTGCCCTTCGGCGACGTGCAGCATGCTCAACCCGGTGAGAGATGGACTCGCCAGCTTGGCGGCCTCGGCGGCCTGCTCGGCGAGCGTCACACCCCGAGCCGGGTTCTTCTCCCCGTACAGCGCCACGTACGCCATCCGCAGCGTGGCGTACGACTCCGTTGAAGGGTCTCGGGCATGGCGGGCAGCGTTCACTGCCTCCTCGAAGTAGCCAAGCGGCGCATGGTGGTCACGGCGTTGGCTGACGTCCCACACCAGCTGACCCATGAACGTCGCCGAGTCAGCTTCGACCTCGTACAGCGCCCGCCGTACGCGCGGGTTGGCAGCGTTCTCTCGAAGGAACTGCACCTGGCCGTGCAGTTGCCCGGCTCGACCAAGCAGCCCGGTGGACGCCTGTTGGTCGTAGGACTCGTACAGTTGCCGCAGCCGCTCGTGAAGGTAAGCGACCACCATCAGGTCGGCGGACGCCGGATTCTCTAGGGCGTAGCTCATCCGCTCACTGGGGCGCGTATCAGCAACCGTCACGTCGTCCAGCAGCGCTTGAAGCTCCTCGACCGACACCCCGAGCGCGCTCGCCAGCTTTGGCCGCATCCACGCTTGTGGTTCGGTTTCGGCGCTCTCCCAGCGGCCAACCGTTGAACGCTCGACGCCAAGTAACTCGGCAAGGCTCTCTTGCGTGAAGCCTGCCGCCTTGCGACGTTGAGCGAGGCGTATGCGCTTCGCTGCCATCGCCCATCCCTCCGGGTGTACGGGGCGGGATATCACCATAGTCACGTTGACCGCATCCGTGCAGGCCAGACCGCAGAGTGCCACACGAATGCGTCATTGGTGCCGCACGTTTGCTGTGGTGTTTGCGCAGGTCAAACCGCTTTTCTGGCAGGCAGGTTGGCGAGTGGTTGAGGGCGGTGCAGCCACTCGCCAACCGTTCCAGTCCCCAGGAGGAACGGATGCGACCAGCCATGTTCGGGTACATGCGCCTCACCCCAAGCGACGACGGCAGCGGCTAAATCGAGACGCTCGAAAAGGAGTTGGCGGCGCACGCCACCCGCGAGGGGTTCGCCTTGGAGCGGCTGTTCATCGAACGACTCGGCGCTGAAGACGAGTCGGCCTTTTTCACCCTGATCGACGCGCTCAAGGCCACCGAGGTCAAGCACGTCATCGTGCCGTCGCTCTGGCACTTCGCCCGGCTGCCAGGGTTTCAGGCAGCGATGCGCGACCACATCGAACGCGAGATCGGCGCGCGGCTGTGGATCGTGCAGGGGGCGAAGACACCGTGACACCTCAAGTCCCACTGTGCGTCGGGTATCTGCGACTTCGCATGTCGGACGACGACCCGACCGAGCGGCAGCGCGTGGCGGCAATCGCGGCATTCGCTGAACGCGAGGGCTTCACGGTGTCGCTGGTGTTCGTCGAGACGCGGTGGCAAAGAACCCTCGCCCTGAACGCCATGACCGCCTACTGCCAGCGGCACGACGTCCGCAACGTGATCGTGCCGACCATCGAGCACCTCAACACGCTGCCCGGCATCGCGGAACTCAGCAAAGAACTGCTGGAGCAAGACATCGGCGGTCACGTCTGGATCGTCGCCCCCACCGAAGAGGAGCCGTCGTGCCAGTCGAGTGCAGCGAAGGACGGCGAACCACGATGACCGCCGCCGCACAGGAAGTCCGCACCCTTCACGTGTCCAGACTGCATCTCGTCGCTGTGGCCTCCGCCGTATCGGTGGCGCGGGCGTTCACTCGACAGACCCTTGCACACTGGAAGTTGGACGACTTCGCCGCCGACGCGTCGCTCATGATGAGCGAACTGGTGAGCAACGCTGTCAAGGCCAGCGGCATCCTCGATCCGGGCCCGAAGCCCTGGCAAATCAAGGCCGAGCACGTCATTGCCGTGCAGCTCCGGGCCATCGGGGGTGTGCTGTTCATTGAGGTCTGGGATCGCAGCCCGTTGGTGCCCGTCAAGCAAAGCGTGACCGCGGAAGCGGAAGGCGGGCGCGGGCTTCACCTCGTCGAGGCGCTGGCTCGTAGGTGGGGCATCTACCGACCGCCGGCCGGGGGCAAGATCGTGTGGGCCGAGGCCGTGTTGACCAGGCTGCCCAACCCTGCCCTGGATGGCTCCACGCTTCAACTACGCGTTCCCAGTGACATGGAACCGCCGCCAGGCCCCACGAAAGACCAGGCAACCACTGCGCTTATGCAGCGTGTGCTTGACGGCCTGCGCCGTCTGCTCTGACCCCCACCAGTGAAGACAGGTATCAGGTGAACACCACCAGAGACGCGTATGGCTACATGCGCCTGCGCGCGGACGCTAGCGATGACGAACTGGTCGTCGTCGAGAGCCAGTTGTACAGCTGTGCCGGGAAGCACGGGTTGCGGCTCGTCGACACGTATTACGAAGAAGGGCCGGGCATCGCGCCGAGCCGCTTGATCCGGCGGCTCATCCGTGAGGACGTGCGCCATGTGGTCGTGGCGTCCCTCGCGCAGATCACCGAGCACCCCATGATGCAGCTCCTTGTCTCAGAGGCGATCGCGTTGGACGCTGGCGCGCTGCTGTATGAAGCCAGCGAGTTTCGCGAACAGGCCGAGGCCCGATGAGGCCACACCAGATATGGGGCCTGTTCGACTGGTACCAGGGTGACTGCTTCCGCTGCGAAGCCCTGGGCGTACCAGTGGCGCACGTTGGTGACATGACCGTGCGCGACACCGCGCTACCGCTGTACGCCTGCCATCTGTGCATCTTCCGGATGCAGCAGTCGCATTGGTTCCGAACGACCAGGCGGGCGTGGCCTCTTCGCCGGTTGCAGCTTCCGCAGCCGGTAGAACATCGGGCATCGCGGCCACAGTTGGGGCGGTGGCTGCGGTACCGGAGGAGGGGGCGGCACCGGTCTCGTGGGTGAAGCTGGGTGTAGCAATGCCGCTTCTATTCGATCAATTATCAATTGACCAATTAATGCTGTAATTGCTAAGTTGATCTTTCCAGGGACGTAACCATCCCTCTCACCTGTGCAGCAATCCACATTACTGCCCACGCGAGCATCGGCGGCCAGACCCGGCCGCCCACGACTGGCACGACTCGACCGCTTGGCGAACCACTGCGCAACTTCGCTTCTCTCGCCGAGCGCAGTCGCCAGCACTACGGCACTGCGCGAGCGGACGTCGAGGCGGCGCTGAAGGCTCGAACGACGTGCTCATCACCATGGCCGTCCGCAAGGCTGGTGCCCAGTTCGTCTCCTCGAAGGAGAACATCGACGAGACACCTTCGGGCAGGCTCCTGCACGGCATCATGGCCAGCATTGCCGAGTTCTACTCCGCTAATCTGGCCACCGAGTCCAAGAAGGGCATGCGCCAGAAGGCGAAG
Source organism: Streptomyces sp. NPDC056628 (assembly GCF_042792555.1). Taxonomy (NCBI): domain Bacteria; kingdom Bacillati; phylum Actinomycetota; class Actinomycetes; order Kitasatosporales; family Streptomycetaceae; genus Streptomyces; species Streptomyces sp. NPDC056628. The sequence goes on along the minus strand of NZ_JBHTWG010000059.1, from coordinate 13,407 downwards.
TCCGGCGGGACGCCTGGTCATGCGTCACTCGGCTACCTCAACGTCCGCGAGCGCATCGACGGCCGCGAGATTCGCACCGTCATCGTGGACGAGCAGCGCGCACCACACATCCAGTGGATGTTCAGCGCATACGCCACGGGCGACTGGACCATGCGCCAGCTCGAAGAGGAGCTGGACCGTCGCGGGCTCCGCATCCCGGCCACCAAGAAGCTTCCCGAACGAAAGGTCAGCTACCAGCACATCGACAAGATGCTCACCAACCGCTACTACACCGGCATCGTCAGGTACGAGGGGATCTGGTACGAAGGTCGGCACCCGGCCATCGTGGACCAGGCCACCTTCGATCGCGTACAAGCCATCCGCACGACTCGCGCCCAGGCGCGGGAGGAGGTACGCAAGCACCCGCACTACCTGAAGGGCTCGATCTTCTGCGGTCGCTGCGACGCACGGTTCGGCGTCATGAACGCGACGAACCGGTGGGGCACGGTCTACCCGTACTTCTACTGCCTCGGTCGCGCCAAGGATCGCACCTCGTGTACGCAGTCCACCGTGCTCATCTCAGACGTTGAGGCGTCGGTGGCCGAGTACTGGAAGCGGGTACAGCTGTCGCCCGAACGCATCGCGGCCATCCGTGAGCAGGTCATGACCGCGCTCGTGCAGCACCAGAAGGCCGGCCAAGCCGAGGTCAAGCGGCAAGAACAGCGCCGCCAGGACCTCAGGAACGCGCAGCTCAAGCTCATCGAGATGCGCTACGCCGACGCCATCCCCCTTGACCTGCTGAAATCCGAGCAAGAACGCATCACCCGAGAGTTGGCCGCTGCGCAGGAGATCATCGACCGCTACTCAACGGAGATGGACTCTGTGCTGAGCGTGGTCGAGGGAGCACTGCTGCTCTGCTCCAACGCGTATCGGCTGTACTTCAGTGCGCCGCCGACCGTGAGACGCCAGCTCAACCAGGCCGTCTTCGCCCGTTTCCTGATCCTCGACGATCAGGTGCAGGGCGCAGACCTCACGAGCGGCTTCGCTCAGCTGCTGGCATCCGATCTGACGGCCCCGCCGCAGAACGGTCCGCACGGCGACGAACGGACAGGGGTGGACGTGCGCCAACCCCGGGCCATCAAGCCCGTGGGGCGGCATCGAGCGCCCATACGGCACCCTGCCCACCGACGCGCAGAACCCCGGTCCGAACCGGGACCGGGGTTCAGATGATCCTACTTTGGTGTCCGAGGGGGGACTTGAACCCCCACGCCCGATAAAGGGCACTAGCACCTCAAGCTAGCGCGTCTGCCATTCCGCCACCCGGACCAGGTGTGCGTCGCCGCGCCGGGGTGTCCCGTCGGCGACATGGACAACAATACCAAGCTTTCGGAGTGCCTTTCACCTGCGTTTCCTTCCGCCGGGCGGGGGTCCAGGACCTCGCGGCGCGGTGCGCCTGGGGTCGCACCATGAGTGACTGGCTGATTACGCAGGACCCGGCCGCGGGCCGGCGTCGGCCGCGGGCGCTGTCGCCCTTCCGGGAGCATCTCCGGGACACCTTCTGGTTCGCGCCGACGGCCGCGATGGTGAGTGTCTTCGTCGTCTGGCTGGCGGCGCAGGCGCTCGACACGGCGATCGTGGACGCGCTGCGCGAGGACGGCGACTACGAGTCCCTCGAGGATCTGCTGCGGTTCGCGGAGGACGCCAAGACCGTCGTGAACGTCGTCGCCTCGGCCATGATGACCTTCATCGGGGTGGTCTTCAGCATCTCACTGGTGGCCGTCCAGATGGCGAGCGGACAGTTCACCCCGCGGGTGGTACGGCTCTTCGTGCGCAGCCGGATCACCAAGGCGACGTTCGCCGTCTTCCTGGCCACCTTCGTGCTGAGCCTGCTGGTGCTGACCTCGTCCGACACCACCGACGACCCGCGCAAGGTGACGACGCTGCCGCTCGTGCAGTCGGTCCTCACGCTGTGCTTGGTGGCGCTGAGCCTGCTGCTGTTCGTGCTGTGCGTGAACGGCACGCTGCGGCTCATGCGGATCAGTCATGTGATCGCGCGGATCGCCACGGAGTCCTTCCGGATGGTGGCGGCGATGCCGCCGTCCGCGAGCGCACCGGACGCGCCCGGCCTCGGCGAGCCGACGGCGTGGGTGCCGCACGACGGGCGGGCGGGGGTGCTGCGGGACGTGCACATCGCGCGGCTGGTGCGGGTGGCCCGCCGGGACGGGTCGTGCTGCGGCTGGTCCCGCGCATCGGGGACTTCGTGCTGCCGGGCACGCCGCTGCTGGCCGTGCACGGCGGGGCGGCCCCGCCGGTGGGCGCGCTGCGCCGCACCACGTCCGTCGGTGTGGAGCGGACGTTCCACCAGGATCTCGGGTTCGGGCTGCGGCAGTTGTCCGACATCGCGCTGCGCGCCCTGTCCCCGGCGGTCAACGATCCGACGACGGCCGTGCAGGCCCTCGACCGGATCGTGCAGTTCCTCGCGGCACTGTGCCGGCGTCCGCTGGGCGCGGCGTCGCACCGGGACCGGGGCGGGGCCGTGCGTCTGGTGCTGCCCGTGCCCGGGTGGACCTAGCTGGTGGATCCCGGGTTCACCGAGGTGCGGGGGTGCGGTGCCGGGAGTCCGCAGGTGTCCCGGCGCCTGCTGGCCGGGCTGGACGACCTGCTGCTGCTCGCTCCCCCGGAACGGCGGGAGCCGCTGCTGCGGCACCGCGAACTGCTGCGGCAGGCGGTCGAGGAGACGGCCCCGAACGCCACCGACCGCGCCTTCGCGCTGCGCCCGGACCGGCAGGGCATCGGCTGACCGGTTCTCCGGCCCGCCGATGCCCCGGTCGGTCCGGGCGCACGTGCTCAGGGCAGCAACTGGTGCTCCGGGAAGTTTCCCGGCAGCCGCTCCCCCGCCGGTCCCGGTGCCCGTACTCAGGGAAGGAGCCGGTACTCCGGGAAGTTCCCCGGCAGCCGCTCCCCCGTCGGGCCCTGGGTGACCGCGCGCACCAGCAGCTCGCCGCCGACGAACGCGCCGCGCCAGGACGCGCCGAACCCGCCGAACAGCTCGTCCCGGTCGCCGCGTGAGCGGGGCGTGCCGTGGCCGACCTTGAACGCGCGGATCTGCGGGGCCAGCCGGTCGTACGTGGCCCGGTCGTCGGTTGAGAGCGTGGCGACCAGGGCGCCGTTGGAGGCGTTCATGGCGGCCAGCAGCTCGGCCTCGGTGTCGACGAGGACGATGGTGTCGACCGGGCCGAACGGTTCGGCGTGATGCAGTGGGGAGGACCGCGGCGGGTTCAGCAGGGTGACGGGCTGGACGTACGCCGAGGTGTCCTGGCCGGGGAGGAAGCGGGCGTCGGACAGCCGTCCGCGGTGCAGCGGGACGGCGCCCCGGTCGATGGCCTCCGCCACCTGGTCGTGGAGCTCCTTGGCCTTGGCGGCGTTGATCACCGGGCCGAAGTCCAGCCGCGGGTACGGGTCGTCCGGCCGCTCGACCGCCAGGGGGTGGCCGATCCGCAGGGTGCGGACGGCGGGCAGGTAGGCGGCGAGGAAGTCGTCGAACAGCTCGCGCTGGACGACGAAGCGCGGATACGCGGTGCAGCGCTGCTTGCCGTAGTCGAACAGTTTGGGGACGACGGTCGCGAGCGTGTCCCAGTCGGAGTAGTGCCAGATGCCCCAGGTGTTGAGTCCTTCCTGTTCGAGGATGTGGCGCTTGCCGAGGTCGGCGACGGCCGTGGCCACCGCAGCGCCGGTGTCGCGGCCGCCGACGAAGGAGACGCAGCCGATCTCGGGCGCCCGCACCAGCGCCTGGGACAGCTCGCCTCCGCTGCCGCTGACGAGGGTGACGGGGATGCCCTCGCGGGCGGCGAGCGCGCAGGCCAGGGTCAGACAGGCGACACCGCCGTCGGTCGGGGTCTTGGCGATGACCGCGTTGCCCGCCAGGGCCTGTACCAGCACTGCGTGAACGAGCACGCTCATCGGGTAGTTCCAGCTCGCGATGTTGGACACGGGGCCGTCGAGCGGGGACCGGCCGGCGGTCATCGGCTCGATGCCGTCGACGTACCAGCGCACGCCGTCGATGGCGCGGTCGACGTCCGCCGTCGCGAGCCGCCAGGGCTTGCCGATCTCCCAGACGAGGAGGAGGGCGAGCAGGTCGCGGTGCTGGGCGAGGACGTCGAGGGTGGCCGCGACGCGGGCCCGGCGTTCGTCCAGGGGGACGTGTCGCCAGGCGCGGTGCTGGTCGAGCGAGGCGCGCACGGCTTGGCGCGCGGTGGCACGGTCCAGACGGGGCGGTCCGGCGATGGGGCTGCCGTCGACGGGGCTGGTGGCGGGCAGCGCACGGCCGTCCGCCTGCCAGGTGCCGTCCCAGAGGTTGAGGACGCGGTCGTCGCGGAACGCCTCCGGGGCGACGGCGAGGCAGCGATGCCAGGCGTCGGTCCAGGAGGTGCCGGATTTGAGGGTGAGGGTGGTGGCCAAGGGGTCTCCGCTCTCGGTGCACAGTCGGGGGCGGTGGTGATGGCTGCGAAGGACGCTAGCGAGGGGCGGGCACGCCGGTAAGTGACCGCGCGCGGACTATGAGTGACGTCACGCGTCGACGGTGAGGCGGTCCAGCACCAGGCGGGCGGTCTCGGTGGGGGTGCGGCCGACCCGTACGCCCACGGCCTCCAGCGCTGCCTTCTTCGCGGCGGCCGTGCCGGAGGAGCCGGAGACGATCGCGCCCGCGTGTCCCATGGTCTTGCCCTCGGGCGCGGTGAAACCGGCGATGTAGCCGACGACCGGCTTGGTGACGTGGTCGCGGATGTAGGCGGCCGCGCGTTCCTCGGCGTCGCCGCCGATCTCCCCGATGAGCACGATCAGTTCGGTGTCGGGGTCGTCCTGGAACGCGGCGAGGCAGTCGATGTGGGTGGTGCCCACGACGGGGTCGCCGCCGATGCCGACGCAGGTGGAGAAGCCGATGTCCCGCAGTTCGTACATGAGCTGGTAGGTGAGGGTGCCGGACTTGGAGACCAGGCCGATGCGGCCGGGCCTGGTGATGTCGGGCGGGATGATGCCCGCGTTGGACTGGCCGGGGGTGATGAGGCCGGGGCAGTTGGGGCCGACGACACGGGTGCCGCGCGCCCTGGCGTGGGTGGTGAAGGCGACGGAGTCGTGCACCGGGATGCCCTCGGTGATGACGACGGCGAGCTGGATGCCGGCGTCGGCGGCCTCGATGACGGCCGCCTTGGCGAAGGCGGGCGGTACGAAGACGACGGTGACGTCGGCGCCGGTGGCGCGGATGCCGTCGGCGACGCTGCCGAAGACAGGGATCGCCGTGGGGGCACCGCCCATGCCGTCCAGGCTCTGGGGGACGTCGAAGTCGACGGTGTGGCCGGCCTTGCGCGGGTTGACGCCGCCGACGACGTTCGTGCCGGCGGCGAGCATCCGCCGGGTGTGCTTCATGCCCTCGCCGCCGGTCATGCCCTGGACGAGGACCCTGCTCTCCTTGGTGAGGTAGATGGCCATGGCGTCATGTCTCCTCAGGTGGTGGCGGCGGCGAGTCGGGCGGCGCGCTCGGCGGCGCCGTCCATGGTGGTGGCCTGCTGGACCAGCGGGTGGGCGTGCTCGTCGAGGACGGCCCGGCCGCGGGCGGCGTTGTTGCCGTCGAGGCGGACGACGAGCGGCTTGGTCAGCCGGACGGTGTCCAGGGCCCGGACGATGCCGTCGGCGACCGCGTCGCAGGCGGTGATGCCGCCGAAGACGTTGACGAGGACCGACTTCACGGCCGGGTCGGACAGGATGACGGAGAGGCCGTCGGCCATGACCTGGGCGGAGGCTCCGCCGCCGATGTCGAGGAAGTTGGCGGGCCGGGCGCCGCAGCCGGCGACGACGTCGAGGGTGGACATGACGAGGCCGGCGCCGTTGCCGATGATGCCGACTTCCCCGTCGAGCTTGACGTAGTTGAGGCCCTTGGCCGCGGCGGCGGCCTCCAGGGCGTCGTCGTGCCCGGCGCCGTCCGCGCCCCAGCGGGCCTGCCGGAAGCGGGCGTTGTCGTCGAGGGTGACCTTGCCGTCGAGGGCGAGGATGTGGCCCTGCCTGGTGCGCACGAGCGGGTTGACCTCGACGAGGAGGGCGTCCTCGCGGACCAGTACCTCCCAGAGGCGGACGAGGACGTCGACGGTCTGCGGTGGCAGTCCGGCGGCTTCGGCGATCTCCCCGGCCTTCGCGGAGGTGACGCCCTCGGCGGGGTCGACGGGCACGCGGGCGACGGCCTCGGGCCGGCTGGCGGCGACCTCCTCGATCTCCATGCCGCCCTCCGCGGACGCGATCGCGAGGAAGCAGCCCGCCGCGCGGTCGAGGACGTAGGACACGTAGAACTCGGCCTCGATGTCGACGGGTTCGGCCAGCATGACCGTGCCGACCGTGTGGCCCTTGATGTCCATGCCGAGTATCTGACGGGCGGTGAGCTCCGCGGCGGCCGGGTCCGCGGCCAGCTTCACGCCGCCCGCCTTGCCCCGGCCCCCGGTCTTCACCTGTGCCTTGACGACGACGCGGCCGCCGAGCCGCCGGGCGATCTCGCGGGCCTCCTTGGAGGAGTCCGTGACCTCCGCCCGTGGCACCACGATGCCGTGTTCTGCGAAGAGTTCCCTTGCCTGGTGTTCGTACAGGTCCATTCCGGCTCCTGACTCGAAAGTGCCGCACGCCCCCTGGACACCACCCACCGGATGCGGGATAACAAGGTTCATACAGTATTCGTCGACTGTATGCAATGTACCGCGAGAGCCGCTCCCACCCCCTACGAAGGGACAGGACTTCGCCATGCCCGACGACACCCAGGACGTCATCTCCGGTGGTCATCTCGTAGCCAAGGCGCTGAAGGCCGAGGGCGTCGACCGCATCTACACCCTCTGCGGCGGCCACATCATCGACATCTACGACGGCTGCGTCGACGAGGGCATCGAGGTCGTCGACGTCCGTCACGAGCAGGTCGCCGCCCACGCCGCCGACGGCTACGCCCGCATCACCGGAAAGCCCGGCTGCGCGGTCGTCACCGCCGGGCCCGGCACCACCGACGCCGTCACCGGCGTCGCCAACGCCTTCCGCGCGGAATCACCGATGCTGCTCATCGGCGGTCAGGGCGCGCTCACCCAGCACAAGATGGGGTCCCTGCAGGACCTGCCGCACGTCGACATGATGACGCCGATCACCAAGTTCGCGGCGGCCGTGCCGGACACCGCCCGTGCCGCGGACATGGTGTCGATGGCGTTCCGCGAGTGCTACCACGGCGCCCCCGGGCCCTCCTTCCTGGAGATCCCCCGCGACGTCCTCGACGCCAAGGTGCCGACGGCGAAGGCGCGGGTGCCGCAGCCGGGCGCCTACCGTGCCTCCACCCGTTCCGCCGGTGACCCCGAGGCCGTCGAGCGGCTCGCCGACCTGCTGGTCCACGCCGAGAAGCCGGCCATCCTGCTCGGCAGCCAGGTGTGGACGACCCGGGGCACCGAGGCGGCCGTCGAACTGGTGCGGACTCTCAACATCCCCGCCTACATGAACGGCGCAGGACGAGGCACGCTGCCGCCCGGCGATCCGCACCACTTCCAGCTGTCCCGCCGGTACGCCTTCTCCAACGCCGACGTCATCGTGATCGTCGGCACGCCCTTCGACTTCCGCATGGGCTACGGCAAGCGGCTGTCGCCGGACGCGACCGTCGTGCAGATCGACCTCGACTACCGCACCGTCGGCAAGAACCGCGACATCGACCTCGGCATCGTCGGGGACGCCGGCCTGGTGCTGAAGTCGGTGACGGAGGCCGCCTCCGGGCGCGTCAACGGGGGCGCGTCCCGGCGCAAGGAGTGGCTGGACGAGCTGCGCGCGGCCGAGCAGACGGCCCTGGAGAAGCGGCTGCCGAGTCTCAGGTCCGACGCCTCGCCCATCCACCCGTACCGGCTGGTCAGCGAGATCAACGACTTCCTCACCGAGGACTCCATCTACATCGGCGACGGCGGCGACATCGTCACCTTCTCCGGTCAGGTCGTACAGCCCAAGTCGCCCGGGCACTGGATGGACCCCGGTCCGCTCGGCACGCTCGGCGTCGGGGTGCCGTTCGTGCTCGCGGCCAAGCAGGCACGTCCCGACAAGGAGGTCGTCGCGCTCTTCGGCGACGGCGCGTTCTCCCTGACCGGCTGGGACTTCGAGACGCTGGTCCGCTACGACCTCCCCTTCGTCGGCATCGTCGGCAACAACTCCTCGATGAACCAGATCCGTTACGGCCAGGCCCAGAAGTACGGCCTGGAGCGCGAGCGGGTCGGTAACACCCTCGGCGACGTCCACTACGACAAGTTCGCGCAGATGCTGGGCGGATACGGCGAGGAGGTCCGCGACCCCGCCGACATCGGCCCCGCGCTGCGGCGCGCCCGTGAGTCCGGGAAGCCGTCGCTGATCAACGTCTGGGTCGATCCCGACGCGTACGCCCCCGGAACCATGAACCAGACCATGTACAAGTGAGGTGGCCCGCATGACCGGCACGACGGGTACTCCGTCCAAGGCCCTCGAAGGCATCCGCGTCCTGGACATGACGCACGTGCAGTCCGGACCGTCCGCGACCCAGTTGCTCGCCTGGCTCGGCGCGGACGTCGTCAAGCTGGAGGCGCCGACCGGTGACATCACGCGCAAGCAGCTGCGCGACCTCCCGGACGTCGACTCCCTCTACTTCACGATGCTCAACTGCAACAAGCGGAGCATCACCCTCAACACCAAGACCGAGCGCGGCAAGGAGATCCTGACCGAGCTGATCCGGCGCTCCGACGTCATGGTCGAGAACTTCGGGCCGGGCGCCGTCGATCGCATGGGCTTCACCTGGGACCGCATCCAGGAGATCAATCCCCGGATCGTCTATGCCTCCATCAAGGGGTTCGGCGACGGCCCATACACCGCCTTCAAGGCGTACGAGGTCGTGGCGCAGGCCATGGGCGGGTCGATGTCGACCACCGGTTTCGAGGACGGACCGCCGCTGGCGACGGGGGCCCAGATCGGTGACTCGGGCACGGGGGTGCACGCCGTGGCGGGAATCCTCGCGGCGCTCTTCCAGCGCGAGACCACCGGGCGCGGTCAGCGCGTCAATGTGGCCATGCAGCACGCTGTGCTCAACCTCTGCCGGGTGAAGCTGCGCGATCAGCAGCGGCTCGCCCATGGCCCGCTTCCCGAATATCCCAACGACGACTTCGGCGACGAGGTTCCCCGGTCCGGGAACGCGTCCGGCGGGGGTCAGCCGGGCTGGGCGGTCAAGTGCGCGCCGGGCGGCCCGAACGACTACGTGTACGTCATCGTCCAGCCGGTCGGCTGGCGGCCGGTCAGCGAGCTCATCGGCCGGCCCGAGCTGGCCGACGACCCCGAGTGGGCGACGCCGGAGGCCCGGCTGCCCAAGCTGAGCAAGATGTTCCAGCTGATCGAGGAATGGTCCTCGACGCTGCCCAAGTGGGAGGTGCTGGAGCGGCTGAACGCCCACAACATCCCGTGCGGGCCGATCCTGTCCACCAAGGAGATCATCGAGGACCAGTCGCTGGTCGCCAACGAGATGGTCGTCACCGTGCCGCATCCCGAGCGCGGCGCGTTCACCACCGTCGGCAGTCCGCTGAAGCTGTCCGACTCCCCCGTCGAGGTGACCAGTTCACCGCTGCTCGGCGAGCACAACGAAGAGGTGTACGTCGGCGAGCTCGGGCTCGGTGACGAGGAACTGCGCCTGCTCAAGTCGAACGGGGTGATCTGACGTGATGGCCGAGGACCGCGTCATCAGGGTGCGGGCGCTGCTCGACGCGGTGCGGGCCGAGGGCCGTACCGCGCTGACCGCGCCCGAGGGCAAGGTGATCGCCGACGCCTACGGGATCGCCGTACCGGGCGAGGAACTCGCGCTGGACGTCGACGAGGCCGTGGCGTGCGCGGCCCGCTTCGGCGGGCCGGTGGTGATGAAGATCGTCTCCCCGGACATCCTGCACAAGACCGACGCCGGCGGTGTGGTCGTCGGGGTCGAGGGGGCGGCGGACGTCCGGGCGGCGTTCCACCGCATCGTCGGCAACGCGCGCGCGTACGCCGCCGACGCCCGGATCGAGGGCGTGCAGGTGCAGGAGCTGCTGCCGCCGGGGCAGGAGGTCATCGTCGGCGCGGTCACCGACCCGACGTTCGGGAAGGTGGTCGCCTTCGGTCTGGGCGGGGTCCTGGTGGAGGTCCTCAAGGACGTGACGTTCCGGCTGGCGCCCGTGACCGCCGACGAGGCACTGTCCATGCTGGACTCGATCCGTTCCGCGGAGATCCTGCGCGGGGTGCGCGGCGGGACGGCCGTGGACCGGTGGGCGGTCGCCGAGCAGATCCGCCGGGTCGGGCAACTGGTCGCCGACTTCCCGGACATCGCCGAGGTGGACCTCAACCCCGTGATCGCCACCGCGGAGGGGGCCGTGGCGGCGGACATCCGGGTGATCCTCTCCTCCGAGGCACGCAGGGAGCGCAGGCGGTACACGCGCGCGGAGATCCTCACCTCGATGCGCCGGCTGATGCAGCCGTCGGCGGTCGCCGTCATCGGAGCCTCCAACGAGCAGGGCAAGATCGGCAACTCGGTGATGCGCAACCTGGTCGACGGCGGCTTCGCCGGGGACATCCATCCGGTGAACCCCCGCGCCGATGACATTCTGGGCCGCAAGGCGTACAAGAGTGTCACGGACGTACCAGGTGAGGTGGATGTGGCGGTCTTCGCCATCCCCGCGAAGTTCGTGGCGTCGGCGCTGGAGGAGGTGGGGCGCAAGGGCATCCCGAACGCCGTGCTGATCCCCTCCGGGTTCGCGGAGACCGGTGAGCACGCGCTCCAGGAGGAGATCGTCGCGATCGCCGAACGGCACGGCGTCCGGCTGCTCGGGCCGAACATCTACGGCTACTACTCGACGTGGCAGGACCTGTGCGCCACGTTCTGCACGCCGTACGACGTCAAGGGCGGGGTGGCGCTGACCTCGCAGTCCGGCGGCATCGGCATGGCGATCCTGGGCTTCGCGCGGACCACGAAGACGGGTGTGTCGGCGATCGTCGGCCTGGGCAACAAGTCGGACCTGGACGAGGACGACCTGCTGACCTGGTTCGGCGAGGACCCGCACACCGAGTGCATCGCGATGCACCTGGAGGACCTCAAGGACGGGCGTGCGTTCGTCGAGGCCGCGCGGGCGACCGTGCCGAAGAAGCCCGTCGTGGTCCTCAAGGCGGGGCGGACGGCCGCCGGCGCGAAGGCCGCCGGGTCGCACACCGGGGCCCTGGCGGGCGACGACGCCGTGTACGACGACATCCTCCGGCAGGCCGGCGTCATCCGGGCTCCCGGGCTCAACGAGATGCTGGAGTACGCGCGCGCGTTGCCGGTCCTGCCCACTCCCCAGGGCGACAACATCGTGATCATCACGGGGGCGGGCGGCAGCGGGGTGCTGCTGTCGGACGCGGTGACGGACAACGGCCTGTCCCTGATGGAGATCCCACCGGATCTGGACGAGGCGTTCCGCAGGTTCATCCCGCCCTTCGGCGCGGCGGGCAACCCGGTGGACATCACGGGCGGCGAGCCGCCGTCGACGTACGAGGCGACGATCCGGCTCGGTCTGGAGGATCCCCGCATCCACGCGCTGGTCCTCGGCTACTGGCACACCATCGTCACTCCCCCGATGGTCTTCGCGGAGCTCACCGCCCGCGTGGTGGCCGAGTTCCGCGAGCGCGGGATCGAGAAGCCCGTCGTCGCGTCGCTCGCGGGTGACGTGGAGGTCGAGGAGGCCTGCCAGTACCTCTTCGAGCGGGGGGTCGTGGCGTACCCGTACACGACCGAGAAGCCGGTGGCCGTGCTGGGCGCCAAGTACCGGTGGGCGCGGGCGGCGGGACTCCTGGGGGGCGGTTCATGAGGTGAGCCGGCGGGGGGCCGGCCGACGGTGCGCGTCGGCCGGCCCCGGGACCCGCGCGCGCACGAAAGGCATTGGACAGGGGGCGCTGGCCAGAGCTTTCGACGCAAGGGGTGCAAACAACGTGACTACTACCGACGTTACGCGGGTCGCCACCTACCGGGAGGTGACCGACAGGAACGGACGCGTCTACCGTGTCGGCGAGACCGACGTCGACATCATGGGCCGCAAACGCAAGTGGATGGTGATCCTGCCCTGGGTGGGCATGATGGGCATCTCGTCCGCCGAGTACGCCTTCGCGTCCGCGGAGGACACGCTGCACGAGGCCCATCAGTGGTCCAGCAGCAGCATCTACTGGATGATGACGGCCTGGGTGTTCTGCCAGGCCGCGGTGGCCTTCCCGGCGGGGCGGCTGCGGGAGAACGGCAAGCTGCCCGCCCGGTGGGCGATGATGCTGGGTGCGGTCGGCACGCTGCTCGGCTATCTGTCGCTGGCCTACGCGCCGCATGTCGCCCTGGCCTTCCTCGGCTTCGGCGTCTTCAGCGGTATGGGCGCCGGCATGGTGTACGCGACCTGCGTCAACATGGTCGGCAAGTGGTACCCGGAGCGCAAGGGCGGCAAGACCGGCTTCGTCAACGGCGGGTTCGCCTACGGCTCGGTGCCGTTCGTCTTCATCTTCCACGGCTACATGGACGGCTCCAACTTCCGCTGGGTGCTGGTCTCCTCCGGTGTCTTCCTCGCCGCGGTGGTGGCGGTCGCCGGGTTCTTCTTCCGGGATCCGCCGAAGAACTGGTGGCCGGCCACCGTCGACCCGCTGAACCCGCCGGACGACCCGCGCGCGCGGCGCTCGCTGGAGAAGAACCCGCCGGCCGTCAAGCAGTACTCCCCCTTGGAGGCCTGGAAGACCGGCCGGGTGGCGCTGATGTGGTTCTGTCTGGCCTGCACCTCCGGCGTGAACATCTTCGGCATCGCCTTCCAGGTCGACATCGGCGAGGAGGCGGGCTTCGCGGCCGGCATCGTGGCGACCGCGATGTCGCTGAAGGCGATCGTCAACGGCACCGGTCGCGGTGTGATCGGGTGGCTCTCCGACCTCTACGGCCGCAAGCAGTGCCTGCTGTACGTGTGCGCGATCCTGGGGCTCGCGCAGTTCGGCATCATCTGGGCGGCCTCGATCCAGAACCTGCCGCTGTTCCTGTTCTTCTCCGCCGTCTCCGGCTTCGGCGGCGGGGCCATCTTCCCGATGTTCGCGGCGCTGACCGCGGACTACTTCGGTGAGAACAACAACGCCACCAACTACGGGATGGTCTACAGCTCCAAGCTCGTCTCCGGCCTGGGCGCGGGCATGGGCTCCCTGGTCGTCGCCGCGTGGGGCTACAACGGCGCCTTCAGCCTGGCGGGCGGCATCTCGCTCTTCGCCGGAGTCGTCGCGCTGTTCCTGCACCCGCCGGGACGGCCGAAGACCAAGCAGGTGACGCCCAACCCCCGCCCGCTCGGCGAGGGGTGACACCGGCGGCGTCGGCGCGCACGGACCGGGCGGCCCCTCCCATGGTGCGGGAGCGGC
>NZ_JBHTWG010000058.1:0-21644 GCF_042792555.1 Streptomyces sp. NPDC056628 | reverse complement strand
CCATGGCCTCCGCCGGTAAGACCCTGGTCGAGCTGTTCGGTCTCGCGCGCGAGCTGAACATCGACGCCGAGGGCATCGACATGGGTCCGTCCCCGGTGGACGCCGCGCTCGCCGCCGATCTGGTGATGCCGATCGAGGAGCTCGACCTCACCGTCCGTTCGTACAACTGCCTCAAGCGCGAGGGCGTCCACTCCGTGGGTGAGCTCGTGGCCCGCTCCGAGGCCGACCTCCTCGACATCCGCAACTTCGGTGCGAAGTCCATCGACGAGGTCAAGGAAAAGCTCGCCGGCATGGGCCTCGGTCTCAGGGACAGCCCGCCCGGATTCAACCCGACCTCCGCTGCGGACGCCTTCGGCGCCGACGGCGTGGACACGGGTTTCGTGGAGACCGAGCAGTACTGAACGCTGCGCTGCGCCGGACCTAGCGACACTGCGCGCACGGGGACAGGAGAACCTCCACGCCGCCCGCTGGGCGGTCTCGACCGGGTCCGCGCTCGCGCGGGCTGACCCGCGATTATCCATTCCAACTGACCTGCGTTGTGGGATAACCCCGCTCTGCACCGACTGAGGACAAACCCCTCGAAGAATCCCTTCGCGGCGAGGATCATGGCGGGATGGCTGCATACCTCTCTACGACCGGCTGGTGACGGAGGACGAATGCCGCCAGCGCATCCGGCGGCACCCTCCAGCTCACTGCTGCCGCTGATCGCCGCAGCGGCGGCACGCTACAGCCCCCCGGAGCGGCCACAGCCTTGGCTGAAGAGCCCGTCGATGAAGTACACGCCCTGGGCTCTGGCTGACGCGGCCCGCGTCTGCCTGGCCTACGGCACCGAGTACTAGCGTTCCGAAGCCACCGAGCGTGATCTGCTGGAGATCCTGGCGGCGTACTTGCAGTGGTTCCAGAAGCGGTACGTCGGTGAGGTGGAACCGGCCAGGGTCGTCAGCGTCGACCGCGGCCCAAGCACTTCCGGGTTCCTTGTGGGACTCGAAGACGGCCGGCAGTTGACGGCGGCGGCCGTTGTGGTGGCGACCAGGTTGAACGGACTGGCGTGTATACCGCAGGAGTTGCTGCGCCTCGCGCCGGAAGGGCCGGGAGCCGGTGCCTTGGTGTCGCACACCAGCACCACAGCGATCTGCCGCGGTATGCCGGACAACGAATCGCGGTCGTCGGGGCAGGCCAGTCCGCGCTGGAGAGCGCCGCGCTGCTGCACGAGGCCGGAGCCCACGTCCAGGTGCTGGTGCGGGAGCAGGGCGTTCGGTGGGGCTCGGTTCCGCGGCTCGGCCGGCCCTGGCTGCAGCGGCTCGCGCAGCCTGCTTCGCCCCTGGGGACGGGGTGGACGCTCGCCGCGGTCTGCCGGGCACCGGGCTGGGTGCGGCTGCTGCTGTTCCGCCGGGCGCTGGAGCCTTCGGGCGCTGGGGCTTTCGGGCGGCTGGTGGCTGCGCGACCGGGTCGAGGATGTCGTGCCGGTGCGCACCTCGTGCCGTGTCACTCGCGCCGAAGCATCCGGCTCCACCGTCCGGGTGGAGCTCACCGGCCCGGGCGGTTCGGAGAGTCTGGCCGTCGACCATGTGCTGGCCGCCACCGGCTACCGCCTCGACATCGACGCGCTTTGCTTTCTCGCCCCAGCGCTACGGCGCGGCATCGCTCGCGTGCCGGGCTCCAAGGCGCCTCAGCTGACCAGGACGTTTCAAACATCCGTGCCTGGCCTGTACCTCGTTGGTTCGCTGGCCGCCCCGATGTTCGGCCCCATGATGCGCTTCGTCGCCGGAACGGAGTACGCCGTCGCTCGCGTCGCCTGCGATGCCGCCCGATGGGTCGTCGCTCCATGAGCGTGGACGGGGCTGTGCGGAAGGGGGGGGGAGCAGAGCAGCGGGAGGATTGCCGGCGTGACGGCAAGAACCATTGACATCCTCTCCTCCCTGAAGGGGGATCTCTTCGCGACCGGTTCGATCGCGGCACACGGACCTGTTGGGTCATCGGAAAGATGTCGATCTGAGCGATCTTCGGAAAACCCGAGGTCAGGTACCATTTCCCGGCCCATCGCCATGCATGTGGGTGCCCAGGGAGTCAAACGGGCGTCACGGCCGACAGTCCGCCCTTTCGACCCGGTCGCTCCAGCCTTCGCCAACACCCTGCTCGACGCGACCGGCGTCCTCCTCGGCCAACTCCCGCTCACTCGCGACCGGGTGTGGCTGGTCGTGCGAGACGCGGGCCTGACGGATCGGCAGGTGGGCGACTCATGGTGGAACGCTCCCTGTCAGCCGACCTGCTGCACCTTGATCGCGTCGATCACCCGAGCCGTCCCGGCTGCAAGGGCGTCCAGGTAGACACCGAGCACGATGCCGGGATCCGCCGGGAGTTCGTGGACGGTCGAAGTACGCGTCAACTGGCCCGAAGACCAACCGCCAGCGTCAGTTCAAGGACCCGGTGTGGCGATGCGAGATCCGGAAACAGCTCCCGCAGCTGCGACATCCGGTATCGGACTGTCTGGGGATGGATGAACAACGCCGCCGCCACCTCGTCCCGCCTGCCCTGGTGCAGCAGCCACGCTCGCAACGTCTCCTCCAGCCGCCGTGCGGTCGCGACAGGCAAGGTGTGCAACGGTGCGAGGGCTCGGGCACGCAGGTCCGCGTATGCGTCAACGTCGGCGCTCAGCACCAGCTCGGGCAGGTGGTCCTCGGTGTCGCGGATATCAGAGGAGAGGGAGCGCGCGCGTAGGGCTCGTGCGTACGAGGTGGACGCACGGGTCCATGGCCGGGCCGGGCCGACCACGGCGGTGCGGTCGGTCAGCTGCCGCAGGAGATGTGATCGGTCGGAATCGGGGACGAGCAGCACACCGGTGGCGTCCGGCAGATCGTCGAGGACGAGGGTGCTCGGGTCGAGCGCGCGGTAGGCAGGCCGGGCCTGGGCGGCGGGCAGCAGGACCGCCGTCAGCGAATCCGGAGGCTGCCATCCGGCCCGTTGAGCGGAGGCCAGCAGCACGTCCGGGCTCGCGCCGGCGAGGAGGTCGCGGGCCAGGTGTTCCAGGTGGCGCTCGTGGGCCCTGCCCCGGGCGGCCAGTTCGTCGGCGTGGCCCGCGGCGCTCGCGGCGGAGAGCTCGTCGATGTAGGCGAAGGTCAGCTCGGCGAACTTGGCGACCTCGGCGGCGGGCAGACCTGTGGACACGGCGCCCGCTGCCAGGCATCGCCAGGCCACGCGGGCGCCGACGCGGTAGGCGCTGAGCAGGGCGTCCATCGAACGGCCGTCGCGCACCTCGCCGCGGCCCAGCTCGTAGGCCGCGTCACCGCCGTCGCCGCCCGTGGCGTTCCCGCTCGCGAGGTCCAGGTAGTGCCCGAGGGCGGTGCGAACGGCTCGGCGGATGGTGCCGCCCATGTGGCCCGAAAGGGCGTTGGCGTAGGAAGGGACCTCGTCGATGATCGCCTGGACGACCTCGTCGGCGGTGGTCTTCAGCGCGGCCCGAAGTGCGGTGACCGTCGTCCCATCCAGGGCCAGTTCGCTGGCCCTCTGAGTTACACGACTCACGTTTTTATTCCCTGCGAACAATTCCACCCACCAGATTCATGTCCTACGGTCAGGACTTTACGCCCTGAGATGCAGCAAGCTGGAGTCATGACGAGTGCAGCCCTTCGCAGCAGGGCGTGGAAACTGCTGGAGATGGTCACGACGCCGCTGCTGCCGTCGGACTACCTCGACCTGGTCAGCCCACTGCGTGCGGGCGCTGACCTGCGGGGGCGCATCGAGGCCGTGCACCCCGAGACGGATGACGCCGCGACTGTCGTGATCAGGCCGGGACGGGGCTGGCGCGGCCACACAGCCGGTCAGTACGTGCGGATCGGGGTCGACGTCGACGGGGTGCGCCTGTGGCGTGCCTACTCCATCACCTCGCCGACGAACCGCCAGGACGGCCGCGTCACGATCACCGTGAAGGCGATCCCGGACGGCAAGGTCAGCAACCATTTGGTCCGCAGGGCGAAATCGGGCACGTTGATCCAGCTCGACCAGGCGACCGGTGACTTCGTGCTGCCGCAGGCCAAGCCCGCCAAGGTGCTCTACCTGACGGGCGGCAGCGGCATCACGCCAGTGATGGGCATGCTGCGCGACATCGCGTTCGACGACGTCGTCATGGTCCACTGCGCGCCACGGCCGCAGGACGTGATCTTCCGCAACGAACTGCACGATCTGGTCGCGGGCAAGAAGTTGCGGCTCATCGAGGTGCACACCGACACGGACGGCATGCTCGACATCGCCCGTCTCGACGAACTCGTGCCCGACTGGGCCGAGCGCGAGACCTGGGCTTGCGGGCCCGCGGGCCTGCTCGACGCCGCCGAAGAGCACTGGAGCGGGCACGGCGTCCAAGAGCGCCTGCATACCGAACGCTTCCGCCCCGGCATCGTCGTCGCCGGCGACGCATACGGCGGCGGCGAGGTCACGTTCCGCGCCACCGGCAAGACCGTCGACGCGGACGGCGCCACGCCGTTGCTGGACGTCGGCGAGGAGGCCGGCGTGCTCATGCCGTCCGGGTGCCGCATGGGCATCTGCTTCGGCTGCGTCACGCCGCTCAAGGCTGGCGCCGTCCGCGACCTGCGCACCGGCGAGATCACCGAGGCCGAGCCGGGCGTCCTCATCCAGACCTGTGTGTCCGCCGCGGCGGGCCCTTGCGACATCGAACGGTAGGAGCACCTTGACCGCCATCGACCCCACCGCCCACCTGACGGCGGAGCAGATCGAGGAGCTCGGCCACGAGCTGGACGCGATCCGCGACGAAGTGATCGCCGGACGCGGGGAGAAAGACGCCGCCTACATCCGTAGGGTCATCTCGGCGCAGCGCAAGCTCGAGCTGGTCAGCAGGGGCGTGCTGCTGTTCTCGATCTTCCCGCCCGCGTGGCTGATCGGCACCGCCGGTCTGTCCGTGGCGAAGATCATGGACAACATGGAGATCGGCCACAACATCCTGCACGGCCAGTGGGACTGGATGCGGGACCCGAAGATCCACTCCACCACCTGGGAGTGGGATCACGTCTCGCCGGCCGACCAGTGGAAGCACTCGCACAACGAGCTGCACCACACGTACACCAACGTGATCGGCAAGGACAACGACCTCGGCTACGGCATCATGCGCGTCGACGAGGACCAGAAGTGGCACCCGTTCCACCTCGGCCAGCCGCTGTGGAACTTCATCAACGCCTGCTTCTTCGAGTACGGCATCGCAGCTTACGACCTGGAGCTCGGCAAGAACCTGAACAAGCGCCGCCGCAAGGACCCGGAGTTCCGCGCGAGGGCCAAGGCCGTGGGCCGCAAGATCCGCAAGCAGGTGCTCAAGGACTACGTGATCCATCCGCTGCTGTCGGGCCCGTCGTTCCTCCCCACGCTCGCCGCCACGTTCACCGCGAACCTGGTCCGCAACGTCTGGTCCCACTCGGTGATCATGTGCGGGCACTTCCCCGAGGGCGTGCAGGTCTTCGAGCGCCGGTCGATCAAGGGCGAGACGCGCGGCCAGTGGTACCTGCGCCAGATGATGGGCTCGGCGAACATCAGCGGCAGCAGGGCCATGCACTTCATGACGGGCAACCTGTCGCACCAGATCGAGCACCACCTGTTCCCGGACCTGCCGAGCAACCGGTACGCCGAGGTCGCTGTGAAGGTACGCGCGCTGTTCGAAAAGTACGAGCTGGAGTACGTCACCGGACCGCTGCCCAAACAGGTGTTCTCCGCGTGGCGCAAGGTCTTCCGGCTCTCGCTGCCGAACAAGAAGCCCGAGGTCAAGACGCCGGACCGTGAGCAGGAGCTCGTCGCCGCCTGATTGTTACAAGCGCCTAGCTCACGAACCCGAGGTCAGGCGCCCTTGTCCGCAGGCTCCAGAATCGCCACGCACTCCACGTGATGCGTCATCGGAAACGTCACAAGGTGTGTGGACGGGAGAATCTGCAGGTTACACGGGGTTTTCCTGCCTTGGGCGTGGGCTGTGAGGTGGCCGGAACGTAAAATGAGCGTGATGTCTGACGGACTTTCTCTCCTCCTTTGGCCGGTACACCGGGCTGTCCGCGTTTCCGATGCCCGTGGCCGTCATGTTGATACTCGGGCGGCAGGTCAGCTGCTGGAGGTGCTGCGGGATGCCCGGCGCAGCGCTCGCCACCGGGCCGCACGGGCCGACCCGGTGGGCGGTGATGAGGCTGGACATCAGGACAGACTCGTCGCCGGGTTTCACCTCGTGCACATCGGCGTCCGCCCCCGGACGCCTGCCCGGGCGGTGGCTCAGGCGTCGATGATGACGGGGATGATGAGCGGCTTGCGGTGGTGGGTGCGGAACGCCCAGTTCGCCATGGCGCGGGCGATGAGCTGTTCGAGTTGGCGCGCGTCCCCGACGCCTTCCTCGGCCGCGGTGGCCAGTGTCTTCTCGATGACGGGGATGACCGGCTCGAAGGTGGTTTCGTCGTGGACGAAGCCGCGGGCCAGGAAGTCGGGGGCCTCCGCGAGGGCGCCGGTGTCCGCGTCGACGATCGCCACCACCGTGACCACGCCTTCGGAGGCGAGGGTGAGGCGGTCCTTGAGGGACGCTTCGGTGGCGCCGCCCACTTCCATGCCGTCCACGTAGACGTTGCCGGCGGGGACCTTGCCGGTGATGGACGCGCGGCCGTCGACCAGGTCGACGACGACGCCGTCCTCGGCGATGACGACCCGGTCGGGGTCGACACCGGTACGGATGGCGAGGTCGCCGTTGGCCCGCAGGTGGCGCCATTCCCCGTGTACGGGCATGACGTTGCGGGGTTTGACGATGTTGTAGCAGTAGACGAGTTCGCCGGCGCTGGCGTGCCCGGAGACGTGCACCTTGGCGTTGCCCTTGTGGACCACGTGGGCGCCCCACCGGGTGAGTCCGTTGATCACCCGGTAGATGGCGTTCTCGTTGCCGGGGATCAGGGAACTGGCGAGCAGGACGGTGTCGTCCTTGCCGATGCGGATCATGTGGTCGCGGTTAAGGCGCACGAACACCTAGAAACGGCATGGCATGCATCCGCACCACCGGCCCCCGCCCGGCGTGACTTCCTGTGGCGGCCACCGCAGGCCCAGTTGGTGGCGAGACCGACCTCGACGAACCCTGCCACGGGCAGGCTCTTAGCGTGATCGGATGGTTGCCGATGATGCCCAGAAGAACGGGGCAGGACGGGAAGTTGTGTCTGGGGGACGCCGTAGCCGGTCTCTCCGGCGCATCACATCACGGCCATGCCGGGGAGGAGTTTCACCCGGTTGCCGACCTGGTCGAGTGGGCGGCCGACCTGGTCGAGCCGGTCAAGTCGAAGCTACGTGGCTGGCTCCATGCCGCGATGGTCCCTGCCGCGGTGAGCGCCGGCATCGTCCTCGTCTGCCTGGCTCGGACCCAGCAGGCGGCCCTGGCCTGCACCGTGTACTCCGTCACCGCCTGGCTGCTGTTCGGGACGAGCGCCGTCTACCACCTCGGTACCTGGGGGCCGACGGGCGAGGCCGTCCTGCGTCGCCTCGATACGCCAACATCTTCCTGATCACCGCCGGGACCTGCACCCCTCTGGCCGTGCTACTCCTCCCTCCCGACCGGCGAAACCTGCTGCTGTGGATCGTATGGACGGGCGCGCTGACCGGTATCGCCTTCCGCGTGCTGTGGGTCAACGCTTCCCGCTGGCTGTACACCCCCTGCTACCTGGCCCTGGGATGGGCACTGGTGCGTTACCTTCCCGACTTCCTGCGTACCGGCGGTGCGGCCGTGGTCACCTTGACAGTGACCGGCGGTCTCCTCTACAGCGCAGGCGCGGTGGTCTACGCCGTCCAACGCCCCGACCCCTTGCCCCGCTGGTTCGGCTTCCACGAGGTGTTCCACGCCTTGACCGTGACGGCCTTCACCGCGCACTACATCGCCATCTCCCTCGCCGTCTACTGACGGTGGAGCCGTGCGGACACGAGCACCATCTCTGCGCGCCGCAGCCGGGCCACGCGCGAGCGTGACAGCCCGCCGATACCGGCGGGCCCGATCACCTCAGGCTGCGGCCGACGGACTGGACGATCCGCCGGTGCGCCGGTATTCGGCGTTGATGCGCTGGGCCTCTTCGAGCTGGTCTTCGAGGATGATGATCCGGCATGCGGCCTCGATCGGGGTGCCCTGGTCGACGAGCTCACGCGCGCGGGCCGCGACGCGCAGTTGGTAGCGGGAGTAGCGGCGGTGTCCGCCCTCGGAGCGCAGTGGTGTGATCAGCCGCGCTTCGCCGATGGCGCGGAGAAAGCCGGGAGCGGTACCGAGCAACTCGGCGGCCCGGCCCATCGTGTAGGCGGGGTAGTCGTCGTCGAGATTGCTCAGCGACTCGTTTGCTGTCATCTCACCCCCCTGCGGAACGCGTGGAGGGGCCTTGGTGCCGTTTGGCACCAAGGCCCCGAAGGAACTGCAACACCATCTGCCGGCCCTAGTGCTGCGCCGACCTTCTGTTTCCGCCCGGTCGCCTGATACTCCGGCGGGGGTGCGGGGATCGCGGATGCGTGACCGGAGACCACCTACCTATCGATGTCCTGCGGTACCCAGGCTCGCGTCTTCCGCCCGGGCGATCCTGATGGTGCTCGACTCCTCCGTTCTTCCCTCGGAACCAATCACTTGCAAACGGGGACTGCGTACTACTGGTACTGCAACCGCGTCAATTGCGGTCCTGCTCGCGGTGGCCCCTCATCACTTCGGGCCACCCGGTCCGGTCGTCAGTCCCGTCGCCGTCGTACAACAACCTGGCTTCGGAACTCCACCACCGCACCGTCATACGTGGGTTGCTGACCGGCAGTTCGTGTCTGCCGGGCCTTGCTCGATCTCGGCTACGGAAGAAACCATAATCACTGAGACATCGAATGTCTACTCCAGCGAGCATAGATTTGCTGCTGCTCGACGATGAGGTCTCCCGGTGAGCAGATCTGCGAATACTGGGGGCCGTCCGCAGCGCAGCCTCCGACGCACGGATGAGACCCAGAGCCGCCCGCGGAGCCGAGCACGGTGGCTCGGGCGGGTTGGCGGGCGGGGCGCAGGGTCGGGTAGGCAAGGGCCGGGCATGAACGATCCGCAGACGAGGGCGACCTTGATGAACACAATCTCCGTCAACGCCACAGCTGCCCCGTTCCACGCGGCCCTTGCCGACGCACGCGATACCGCACAAGCGTTCATCGAAGACCTGCGGCAGTCGAACGGCAGCAGACCAATGCCTCGAAGCACGCCCCCTGGCTCGCAGCCGCCGCACATGCGCACCCCCGGCCTGTGGTGCGGCCCTAGGGGAGCCGTATGCGCCCGTCTCGCCCGGTTGCGCCATCGTCCAAGCCGCCCGTGCGGGCCGGTGCATAGAATCCGATCCCATGCCGAAGCTTGACGAGCTGCTCGTTGCGATAGCTGCCCTTGTGGAGTCCGGGCAGAGCAATCAGATGTCCCTGACCGTGGTCACCAGTGGTGCTGTCATCACCGGTCGGCTGGCTCCGGAAGCCATGTGGAGGCAGAGGGTGTCGGAGGTGCTGACGGACTCCGCCGATCTGGGCGAGTTCTCCGCCGTCTTCGACAACCCCGCGAGGAAGGACGGACCGCCCACGCATCTGCATTTCCACGTCGCCCGGATCCTGCAGGGTACGGTGGGGATCCCGGAGACAGGGGGGATGTACCGCGTCGCGATCGAGGACGTCAGTGCCTGGACCATGGGCGACTTCAGCTACTCGGACCACTAAATCACGGACCCACGGCACACAGTGAAACCCCACCGGCACGCTTCCGTTCCAGTAGTCGTCGCAACGCCTCGGTTCAGGGCGTGCGATGGACTTCGAGATCCGGAAGGATCGCCGGCCTCAGGGGCCCAGGAGGTTGGACCCCGAGCGGGAGGGATACCTTCGCCTCGTGGATGTTGGAATAGGGAACACGGAAGCCTGCCGGATCATCGGCATCAACCGCCGCACCGGCAAGCGTTAGCTCTACGGCCGGCAGGCATCCGGGAGGTACAGGGTAGCCCCGCCCATCGTGGACACGGGGCTGCCCTGGCAAGCACCCGAACCCCCGGCTCGCCCTGAGGAACCCGTCGGCCCGTCGCGCTACCTCACCGAGGCCGACCGCATCCGCATCGCTGACCGGCTCCGCGAGAAGGCGTCCGTCCGGGCCACCGGGGCCACGGTGAGGCCACGATCATGAAGGTCATGGCCCGCAGCAGCGAGTCGGTGAGATTCCCTCCGAAGGCCAACGGGACCAGGAACACCGCGAGGGTCGCCGCCACCATGCCCAGCGAGTAGCGCTGTTCGACCTTCTCGATGAACAGCTGCGTGGGCGCCTTGGTCTCGGACGCCTCCTGCACCATGCGCACGATCCGGGCGATCACCGTGTCGCGGGCGTCACGCTCGACACGGACGCGCAGGGCGCCGGTGCCGTTGAGGGTGCCCGCAACGACTTCCTCGCCCTTCTGTTTGGTGACGGGGAGGGGTTCACGGGTGATGGTGGCCTGGTCGACGTCGCTCGCCCCGCCGAGGCGTTCTCCGGGCCGTACGAGGACGGTGTCGCCGACGGACAGTTCCTCGACGCTGACGCTCTCCTCTCCGCCGTCGGCGTCGACACGGGTCGCGCTGGCGGGCGCGAGCTCCAGCAGCCCGCGTACGGAGTCGGCGGTGCGGGCCGTGGCCAGTGCTTCCAGCGCTCCGGACGTGGCGAGGATGACGATCAGCAGCGCGCCGTCCATGACCTGCCCGATCGCCGCCGTCCCGAGCGCGGCGACGACCATCAGCAGGTCGACGTCGAGGGTCTTCTCGCGCAGCGATTGCAGGCCCGCCCAGCCGGCTCCCAGCCGCCGGCCGCGTACGTCAGTGCGTACAGCGGGCCCCATGCCCGGCCGGGCCCCCGGCCAGCTGCAGCGGCAGCGCAAGCAGGAAGAAGACGGTGGCCGCGGCCGCCCAGCGCGCCTCGGGCAGGGCGAGGACACGGGTGCGACGCCGGGGCGCACCGCCGTCACGTGGCGCTGCGGCCTGGTCGGCCGGGGCTGGACATCGCGGAGCCGTACCACGAGTTCGCCGTCCAGTTCTTCAAGGACGCGGCCGACCCGGACAGCCCGCTGAGGCCCTTCTCCGCGGAGAGCGAGCACGTCCGCGAGCAGGCGATCAGCGTGCACCGCGAGGTGCTGGCGTGCTCCAAGTCCAAGGTCTCCCGCGAACTGCGTAAGGTTCTCCCCGAGTTGATGTGGCTCTCCCAGATGGGCCTGGTCCTCTACTGGGTCTTCGACCGCACCGAGAACCGCGAGCGCAGCTACCGCCTGGCCCGGCGCCCGCCTCACCGCCCGCGGCGTGGCCCTGTCCCGCTTCCGCGTCCTGCGCCCGCTGGTCCTGGAGGTCCACGAGCTCTTCAACGACTTCCTGCCGGGAATGACGAAGGCCCTCCCGGCCCCGCGAAGCCGGAGCTGATCCCGCCCGCGTGGCGAGTCATCCCCGGGCAGAGTGGGGGTAGACGGTGGGCACCTGAACACTTCGCACGAGAATGGTGCCCCTCATGGCCGAGACCCGGGACGTCGTCGAACTCATCCTCCAGGACCACCGCCGCATGGAGGACCTCTTCCGGCTGATGCGCAGCGTCGAGGCCGACCGGGCGGCGGCGCTCAAGGAGTTCGCCGATCTGCTGGTCGCGCACGCGCTGGCGGAGGAGGCCGAGGTCTACCCGGCCCTGAAGCGGTACCGGAACATCGACGACGAAGAGGTCGAGCACGGCGAGCACGAGCACGAGGAGGGGAACCAGGCCCTCCTCAGCCTGCTGGAGGTCGACGAGGTCGGCTCCGAGGAGTGGGACTCCAAGCTGGAAGAGCTGGTGGAGGCCATCACCCACCACGCCGACGAGGAGGAGCGCACCATCCTCAACGGCGCCCGCGAGAACGTCGCGATGAAGCGCCGTGAGGAGCTGGGCGCGGCGTTCCTGGCGGACCGCGAACGCCACCTCAAGGAGGAGCCCGGCTCGATCGAGAACCTGCGCCGGATCGTCGGTTCCTGACCTCGTCCGCCCCTGGGTGGCGCGGGCCCCGGAAAGGCCCGCGCCACCTCCCGTCAGCCGTGCAGGAGGTCGCACAACTTCCGGGAGTTGCCGGGGCCGTGTCCGGGGAAGAGGGCTGCACGCGTCGTCGTCGGCGGGCTCTTCGCACGAACCCGGCCGGACGCACTCGTAGTGGTCGTGAGGCCATCGAACCCAGAGCTGGGTGTCGCGGTCGATGTCGCCGAGATGGTTGGCGTGGGGGCCGCCGTGGGCGGCACCGTCAACGCAGTGACCACCGGTCACCGGCCGACCGGGTGAGGTGGCGCGCATCCGCTGCCCGGCGTGGACCGGGGTTTCGGGTCGGAGGACCCGATCATGCCGCCCGCACAACGGGAGACGTTCACGGCCGGGATGCGGGCGGCGGGCGTCGACTGGCGCCTCATGGTCCACGGCGGCGCCTGGCACGCCTTCCACCACCCGTCGGTCGACCACCCCGTGGTCCCCGGCGTCGGCCGCCACCCACGGCACGCACAGCGAGCCTGGCACGGCATCGTCGGCCTGCTGGCGGAGTGCCTGCCCGTGAGGGAGTGACCGGGCGAGTCCGGACTCAGCCCTGTACGACCAGGCACGCCGCACTCCCCACCCTGACGCACTGAGAAGCGAGCGGCGTGTCGCAGGAGTGGGGACGTATCGAGGCGGAAGGGTGTCCACGCGGACACACCACCAGGGAGAGGCAACGATGCCCGACGTCACCACCCCGTACCCGACCGGCGCCCCCTGCTGGGTCGACCTGATGGCGCAGGACCAGCAGGCCGCCCTGGACTTCTACGGGGACCTGTTCGGCTGGCAGGGCGCGCCCGGTCCAGCCGAGTTCGGCGGATACGCGGTCTGCACGCTGCACGACAGGCCCGTGGCCGGGATCGGCCGGGCGATGGCCCCGGAGGGCATGCCGCAGCCGCCCACCGTCTGGACCGTCTACCTCGCCACCGGCGACGCGGTCGCCACCCAGGACCGGATCATCGCTGCGGGCGGTCACCCGTTCAGCCCCGCGACGGATGTCGGCAACCTCGGCCGGATGCTGGTCGCCACCGACCCGCAGGGCGCGGTGTTCGGCGTCTGGCAGCGGGGCGAGTTCTCCGGCGCGGGCGTGGTCAACGAGCCCGGCGCGCTGACCTGGAACGAGCTGCACACCACCAACGTGGAGGCCGCCGCCGCCTTCTACGGCGAGGTGTTCGGCATCGAGACCACACCGATGGAGGGCCTCGACTCCTACTGGGAGCTGCGCGTGGACGGCCTCACGGTCGGCGGCGTCACCCTCCTCGCCGACGAACCGCCCGGCACCCCGGCTCACTGGCTGACGTACTTCGCGGTCGACGACGTCGACTCCACGGTGGACGCCCTGGTCCGCCGCGACGGCAACGTCCTCGTCCCCCCCTTCGACATGTACGCGGGCCGCATGACGGTGGTCACCGACCCGCAAGGCGCGCCGTTCGCGATGATCAGGCCGGCCGGTTCGTGAGACCGCGCTCCGCGGTGGGGGCGGGCTCGTCGGCGGTGGCCCCGCCGCCGCGGGGGTAGCGGGCCCGCATGGCGGGCCTGGCGGCGAACAGGTAGGCGTGGCTCGTCGAGGGGACGGCCCGTGCTCGCATCGACGACCACGGGCTCGACCTCTTCGCCGCTCGTGGCGTCGATGAGGATCATGCTGCGCTGTTCGGGAGTGAGACGGGAGTTGCCCCCCGCCGACAACGTGACGATCACCGGCGCGGTGAGCGTCCCCAGGTCGGTCAGGACGTACTCGTTGCGGATGGGGCGGGGAGCCCAGGCGAAGGAGGCCCGGATGACCCGCACCGCCGACGAGTGCACGTAGACGATCGAACCCATCGGCGCGCAGAAGGCCGACGCGGACCGCTGCGTCGTCACCCACCACTTGGAGGGCGACTTCCCGGGCGGCGGGGTGGACCTGTACTACCGTTTCCGCCTCGGTGACGGCCTCATCGAGGACCTGCGCATCGAGCCCTGAGCGACGCCGGCCGAACGCGAGCCGTCACGGGCGGGGACATCCGGTTCCGGCGGCGAGGTTGTGCGGTAGGCCCGCCGCGGGCAAGCCGCATCTCCCAGGAGGATTCTTCATGACCGACCGGCCGTTGAACCTGATGGCAGTGCACGCCCACCCCGACGACGAGGCGGCCGGGGCCGGAGGGGTTCAGGCTCCCGATCTTCGTTTCCGGTGACAGGAAGGCTGCTGAATGAGCGCCTGTGACAAGTCGGACGCCTCGTGTGTGACAACCAGGCTGCCTCGACCAACCCCATTCGCCAGCTCAGCCGGTGCCGTGACAACTTCTGAGCTTCGGCTCGTGAATCGGGTCACCATCGTGCGCGCAGCACGCCGTCGCTGTCGGGTAGAACGGCTTGGAGCAGTGGACTGCGTTCGTCGGTGTAGAGGGACAGGGCCCGGGCCGCTCGCGCGTCGGCTACCAAGGCAGCGAGCTCCTGGTACTGGGTCTCATCGACGGTCACGTCTCTGATCGTTCCGTCCTTCGTTTCTCAGACGAACTCGATGTGCCACTCGGACGGCAGTGCGGTCAGGACCGCGCCGACGTCGGGTTGCAGGTCGGGCCAGACGGTCAGCAGGGCGCGCGGACCGAGACCGGCGCGCACTACGTTGAGGTTTTCCGTGGTGAGACGGTGCCAGCGTGTGGCGTTGACGATATGGGTTTCCTCCAGGAGCAGACCCTGTCGCGCCACCAGCTCGGTGCACACCGACGCCCAGAAGCCTTCGTCGGCGGCTTCTGTCACCTCTGGTTCCGCGGCGTAGGGGAAGGCCGGCAGCCGTTCCGCGAAGAGGCCGAGTTCCCGCGTACGGGCCACGGCGTCTGTGCTGGGCTGGTCGCTGCTCACGTACACGTACTGGTCCCATCCGACGTGCACGGCGAAAACGTCTTCTGCTTCCAGTCGGCACCAGGCGCCCTGCTCACGGAGCATGACGCGGATCAGCTCCAGGGCCATCGCCAGGGAGACCTCGGCCCCGTCGTGGTAACCGGCGAGGTCAGCCGGGAAGAGCCCGCTGAGATCGTGTCCCTGCACCGCCGGCTGGGCACCGAAGTGGACGAGCCCGGTGATGGAGGGCTCACGAATCTCCAGCCGGTCAATGCCCGCAGCTTCCGCGAACGCGGAGATCGCCTCCAGGTACGCGGCCTCGACCGGTCCGTGGTCGCTGACCGCCTCCTCCGCACCCTGGTAGGTGCCGTGTTCGTCACGGTCGGCGGGGTCGTATTTGGTGATCCGGTGCACGAAGGCAGGCGGCACGCTACTCCTGGACGGGGTGGAAGGTAGCGCCAGCGTAGGTGCCGGGCCACACCCGTAGATCCTACTTCCGGTGCCCAGCCCGACCGATCTTCGCTTCGACGAAGATCGGTACAAGAAGCGCAACACCGTCGAACGAGCGATCAACAGGCTGAGCCGTCCCGGGCCGTGGCCACTCGCTGTGACATGGCGGCTACGTCTTCCTTCCTTGGCACCGCCACGGCAGCTGCCCTTGTGATCTGGCTCTGAACATGACCGCTTGGACAGGGTTTACGGTGTGCCGCCGCCCTTCCGGTTACCACCGGCGAGCTGACCCACCATCATGATGATGGAGCCGGCAACGAGAATCGCGGCGCCGATCAGCGTTCCCGACGGCCGAGCGCCGGAATCGCTGATCATCAACCCGAAGACCAGCTGCCAGGACAGCGCAAAGGCCACCACCAGCTGACCCCAGCCGTAGATCCGCGGGGCGCGAACATGGCGCCGGTTCATGGGAAGCACCCAGCCGCGGGCAACCGCCGCAACGCCAGAGGCGGCGATGAGCAGCGCCAACAGGACAAGAGGCACGGCGAGGTACAGCTTCACGGTTTCTCCCCTGCGTACCGGGCCCACGCCCGACCACGGCGTGATCATGACACCCGCTGCGTCGCACGTCCATAACTGCGCAGGCCCGGTGATCGGCCGGACCAGTCGTAGTCGGAGGGCATCCAAGACCTCGACGACCGCCTCGTCCCCTTCGGGGGTGTGACGTGAGGAGACGCGGACGCCGGGCATCCCTGCCCCAGGCGACCACACCCGCCCCGAGCCCTTGGATCCGGGCCGGCTCGACGTAGGCCACGTCGACCGCGACGGCCGGGTGCGAGCGTACGACTTCGCGACGCTGCCGGTCGCCGAGCCGATGCAGCGCTCCCTCGCCGTGCTGTTTGCCGCGCGCTGTCACCCAAACCGGTGGGGTGGCCACCGGTCGTCGAGACTGACGTTTCAGCTCCTGGAGAAGTTCACCGCGTTGCTATCCGGCCTCGAGCGGCCGCCCAGGGACGTGGATGAGCTGACCACGGCACAGGTCAAACAGTGGCGGCTGAGCCAGGCAGGCACGGCGGGCGGCTACAACGCCAACGCCATCACCAGGGTCGGCAGCCTGCTGCGACAGGAGGCACGGTTGGCGAGCGGTCCGGTAGCGGACGTGCCGGCCATGCGCACCCAACGGGCAAGGAGCACCACGCAGTCCTACCACCAGGACGAGTTCGAGCGCATCAAGCGGGCGGCGAAGCGGACCTTCCGCGCCGCGTTGCTGCGCATCAACGACAAGGCGACGCACCTGGAGCGTTGGCGGGCGGGCGGGCGCCTTCGCGCCGGGCAGCCACGACTTCCTCTTCGGCGAGACGCTGGATTCCCTGGCCCGCACGGGCGACATCCCGCGCCGGGTCAGTGCGAAGGGGGCACGGAATCCGATCTGGCGGTTCCACCGCGTCCTGGGCAACACCAGTGCGGCCGCAACGTAGCAGCGGCTGTTCCTGTCCCGGCTGGATGCGGCGGCACTGAGGGTACTGCTTCGGCGCTCGGAGCGTCGGCTGCGCACTCGGCGATAGCGGTCAGCGACTTCGCGCCGGCCAGCACCGCGCACGCGGCGAGCGCTGGGACGAAGCGGAGAGGGTGGCGGCGGCCCTTGGCCGTGCGAGGCTCGGGCACCGTCGCCAGGCGGTCCAGCAAATGCGTGTGTTCCGCGGCCTTGGCGGCGTGAGCCTTGGTGAGTCGGCCCAGGCCGCCGGGGACGGTCGATGATGAGCGGGCAGACACGGTCTTCCGTTACGGTGGTCAGGGACTCGACACCTCTGAACAGACACGCTGAATGACCATCCCCGGTATCGCACGGGCCACGTTGCGGCACAGATAGACCGGCAGACCTGCCCACCGGCCGTGGCCCGCCGTGGCGATGACCACGCCGGCGAGATCGAGATCCCTCACGGTGATCCCCTGACTGGTCCGGCCGGCCTCCCGGACTGCTAAGCCCACAGAACTGGCAAGGCAGAGACGTAAACAGGCCCCCTACCTGCGCGTTAAGCGAAGGTAGGGCGCCTGTTTTGGGGCGCGGGGTTGTCTCTGGGCCGTCAGACTCGCGCAGCCACCCTGTACGCAGTCCGGGCCGCCTCAGCGTCGCCGGGGGAACTTCCAGCCGTGCTGGCGCAGCTTGAAGAGGACGAACACTCCGCAGAGCGCCCACACGACCAGGAAGGCCCACAACAACCACGGAGGCCCGTCAGGACGCTCTGCCAGTAGAACCGATGCCGCGTAAGAAGAGGTCATTCGTCGCGTGTGCCCGGCTGCGCGGGCAGGCACACGCGGTCGACTGCCTTCCTTGTACGCTCCTGGCTCGACGGCGTCAGGTGCGCGTACACCCGCAGGGTCAACCCAGGGTCGGAGTGCCCCAGACACTCATTGACGGCCTTGATGCTCTCGTCGGCGTCCGGCAGCAGCGAGACGTAGAAGTGCCGCAGAGCACATGCCGTGCTCGCGAGCGGACTCGTACTTGCCGTCCGCGCCGGCCTCCGCGATCAACCCAGCCGCCGCAAGAGCAGGCTTCCAGCCTTGCCCCGGATCAGCTTCGCCTGCCGGACGACCCGGATGACGCCGCCGTCGAAGTCGAGCACATCCTCAGCCAGCCCCACGATCTCACCCTGACGGAGCCCACACCCGGCGCCCACGTCCACCATGGACCGGTAGCGCTGGGGGAGTGCTGCACGGACCGCCCTAACCTGGGCAGGCAGCCACGGCACAACACGACGCTGCTCAGCGGTCGGCGGACGGACGGACTTCGCGGAGCACGGATTCCGAGGCAACAACCCGTCGTCGACGGCCGCACTGAGGACGGCCCGGACGTCGCCGTAGATGTTCCGCGCGTAGCCGCCACTCACGGCCGGGTCATTCTCCAGCGCGCTCACCAGGCCCCGGATGTGTTCCGGACGGAATGAATCCAGCGGCCGGGAGCCGATCAGCCGGAACGCGTGCGGGCGCAACCGCTGCTCGACCACGACCTGACTGGCCGGGTCGATGCCGTGCGTCTTGAGCCATTCTGGGCGTAGCTCTTGAAGGTAACCCGAGCCGCACGCGGGTCGATGTACCGACCGCGGGACATGTCCGAGGCGATCTCGGTCAGCCATTGCTCGGCGAGGCGCTTCTGACGGTCCGGGAAGTTCTTGGACTTCTCGGTGCCGTCAGGGCCGACGTACCGGGCCCGGTAACGCACGCCGGACCCGTGGCGAACGGTTTTGACCTTGTGGGTCTTGCCGTCCGGGCCGGTGTCGGTCCGGTACCAGCGGTCTTGGACGTGTCGGGCCATCAGGCGGCCTCCCCAATCTGAGAGTCGACCCAGGCCCGCACGTCGGTGGGGTCGAAGCGAGGGTGCCGGCCGACGCGGAAGCCGCGGGGACCGGTGCGCATGTGGCGCCACTGGTAGACCGTCTCGACGCTGGGCTCGAACATCTCGCCCAAGTCCTCAGGGGTCAGGAAGCGGTTCGGCAGCTCTGAGGCCATGGTCAGCACTCCCTTTCGGCGGCGAGTTGGTCGCGTAGGGCTTCGCGGGCGGTCTCGCGGTTGAGCTGGAGGTCGCGGGCGACGCGGGCGGCGAGGACGGATTCGCCGGGGGTGTGGCCGTGGCCGGCGTACTGCCAGTCGGCGAGGACGAGGCCGGTGTCCGGCTCGGCGTCGTCCAGGCCGAGGGCGGCGTGTTCCTGGGCGGCGCGGTAGTCGGCGCGCGCCTGGCGCAGCGCTCCGAGGGTGGTCGAGTAGCGCCGGGACTTCGAGGAGAAGTGGCCACGGAAGCCGAGCATGTGCGCCCAGCGGGCCAGCTGGCGGTCGGGGTAGAGCGGCTGCAGCTGGGCGCATGCGGCCATGAGGCGGCGGGCGTGGTCGGTGACATCCAGGCGGGCGAGGTCTTCCCACAGGCCGGTGCCGCTGCGGGTGGCGCAGCGGTTGAGCACGGAGCCGGCGCGGTCGTAGCGGCGGGAGCGGCCGGTGCCCCGGCAGGCGAGGCAGTGGACGGGGGTGTCGGTGGACCCGGTGTTCTCGGCGGCTTTGGTGGCGTACTTGGCGACGTAGGAGACGACGGCTCGTTCGGTGATCTCCGATCCGTCCCCGAAAGCCTTGACGGCCGGACGTCGGGCTGGGTGCCCCAGCGGAAGGTGCGGGCCGGTTGGTCTTCGGCGGCCGGGACGGAGACGGAGGTGTAGGAGTGCGAGGCGGCGGCGCGGATCGCATCGGCGAACAGGCCGGTGGTGGCTCAGGCGGGCGGCGGGGTGTCTGGGCCGTCCGGTCCGTCGAGGCGGATCACGGCATGGAAGTGCACGGCTTCCCGCTTTTGGAACTCGGCGACCTTGCCATAGGAGACGCGGCGGACGTCTTTGAGCTCGCGTTGGGTGAGGCTGGCGCGGGCGGTGATCTCGCGGCGCAGGCGGTTGGTGAAGCGCTGCCAGAGCTGTCCGGCGTGGTTGTTGAACAGCACGGCGCGCCCGCGTAGTCGTACGTCTCCGGGGCGAGGGCGGTGCCCAGTTCCGGGGCGGCCCGGGCGTGGCGGGTGCCGTGGTCGGGCCGGTTGTGCACCTGGCCAGGACACCGGCCGCTACAGCAGCTTGACTCGGTCATTAAGCCTCCACCGACCTCATCGATACTCTGTGGATCTCTGCTCCGAAGGGATCGGCAATGGAAGACCGCACGCGCTAACCGAGATGCTCGACACCACGCGTAGCAGCAAGCGGTTGGCCCACTGGCAAGGCTCCGCGGGCCAACCGGCAAGCCGCGTCGCGGGTGTGTCGGCGGCTGACCCTAGGGTGCCCCCGTGAATGTGGATGATCTTCAGTGGCAGTTGAGCAACCTTGGCGGCGTCCTGCCGCGAGTCGTGGACGAGATCCTCGAATGCGGCGGCCTGGAGGCCCTGGTGGAGGCGGCACGAGAGCGTGAGGACTGGTTCTGCGCTGCGGGTGCGGTGCGGGGGTTGTGTGCGGTGGGGGCGTTCGAACGGGCCTGGACGGTGGTGGAGCCCTTCGCGGCTACCGGTTGGCAGCCGGCGGTGCGGGCGGGCGTCGACGTCCTGCTGCGGTGGAGCCACGTCGACCAGGCGCTGGAGCTGGCGCGCCCCAAGAGGCCGCAGGACGACGCGGTCGACGCGTGGCGGGACTACGCCGAGGCGCTGGTCCGGGCCAGGCGGTTGGACGACGCGATCGGCGTACTCGGCCCGCACCTGCGCGGCGGGCGCCTGCTGAGGGCCCTGGTGGAGATGACCGAGGGCCAAGGATGCGACGAGCGGGTATTGGAGCTGCTGGCCCCGATCGCCGAGGAGTTCCGGCACGACCCGAAGCAGCGCAACGACCTGTGGGGTGCCCTCCCTGCACAGGCCAGGGTCTTGGAGCGGTCCGGCCGGGTGGACCAGGCAATCCGACTGCTCGGCGCGGACGTGGCCGCACGCCGGTACGGGCCGCAGAACAACGTCGAGTTCTATGCCGAGCTGCTGGCCCGACACGGTCGGGTCGAGGAACTTCGCGACCTTGCCGACACCCAGAGGTACGCCGCCGTACGCCCGTACGTGACGGCCCTGGAGAACCTGGGCCGGGCCGGGGAAGCGGAGGCGTACCTGCGCGACCTCATCGCCGCCAAGCATCCGGGCTGGCACGAGAGCACACTGATGGGACTGCTCATCCGCCAGGGCCGGGTGGACGACGCGATCGAGGCGGTGGAGCACACGTTCGACGACCTCTACGACGGGAACCTTCTCCAGGCGACCCTGACCGTGCTCGCCGACCGGGGCCTGCACGACAGAGCCCTTGGACTCACAGAAGGGCGCAGCCCAGAATTCCTGGCGGAGAACGATGAGTTCTGGCTCCGACCCAATCGGTGGTGGCTGATGGGAGAGTCGGGACGCGCCAGGGAAGCAATCGCGGAGATCCAGGCGTTGCCAGACGACAGGGTCGAGGACCGCGAGCTGACCATCGCCTGGCTGCTTGCCCAGGACGGCCGTGTCGAGGAGGCCATCGCCCTCCTACGCCCATTGCCCGGCGAACGGGCCGCGACCGACCTGGCCGAACTACTGATCCGGGAGGGCCGCCTCACCGAGGCTATTGCCGTCATCCCCGACGTCGCCGCCCAACGGGAAGAGAAACGACGCCTCCGGGCAGAGCGGTAGAAGGCCGCTTCGTCCGACGCCGGCTATGGGAGCGCTGCCGTGGCCAAAGGCGGGTCAGCCCTTGTCAAGACCATACGCGGCGGCTGACACCAACAAGCACGAACAGTGAACCGCTCCGGGATCGGTGGAGGCTCCGGACTGTCCCAAGTTGGGTGGAGTCGAGTTGCTTGGTTTCAGGCTACTGGTGGGGTGCGGAGTTCG
>NZ_JBHTWG010000057.1:0-27162 GCF_042792555.1 Streptomyces sp. NPDC056628 | reverse complement strand
CGAGGCGCCGTGCCAGACGCCGCGGACCAGACGGGACTTTCGAAACACGCCCTAGGTCGTGCGAGGGGCCCCCGCGGAAGCGGAAGCCCCTCGCCGTGCGTCTGTCGCTCAGACGTCGGTGACCTCGACCGCCGCCAGGTTCTTCTTGCCGCGCCGCAGCACCAGCCAGCGCCCGTGCAGCAGGTCCTCCTTCGCGGGGACCGCGTCCTCGCCGGCCACCTTCACGTTGTTCACGTAGGCGCCGCCCTCCTTCACGGTGCGCCGCGCCGCCGACTTGCTGGCCACCAGACCCACCTCGGCGAACAGGTCGACCACCGGGCTCAGCTGCTCGACCTGGATGTGCGGCACCTCGGAGAGCGCCGCCGCCAGCGTCCGGTCGTCCAGGTCCGCCAGCTCGCCCTGACCGAACAGCGCCTTCGACGCGGCGATCACCGCGGCCGTCTGGTCGGCGCCGTGCACCAGCGTCGTCAGCTCCTCGGCCAGCGCGCGCTGCGCCGCCCGGGCCTGCGGACGCTCCTCGGTCTGCCGCTCCAGCTCCTCCAGCTCCTCGCGGGACCTGAACGACAGGATGCGCATATAGGTCGAGATGTCCCGGTCGTCCGCGTTCAGCCAGAACTGGTAGAACGCGTACGGCGTCGTCATCTCCGGGTCGAGCCAGATGGCCCCACCCTCGGTCTTGCCGAACTTGGTGCCGTCCGACTTGGTCATCAGCGGCGTCGCCAGCGCGTGGACCTGCGCGTGCGGCTCCAGCCGGTGGATCAGGTCGAGACCCGCCGTGAGGTTGCCCCACTGGTCGCTGCCGCCCTGCTGGAGCGTGCAGCCGTACCGCCGGTACAGCTCCAGGAAGTCCATGCCCTGCAGCAGCTGGTAGCTGAACTCGGTGTAGCTGATGCCCTCCTCCGACTGGAGCCGGCGGGCGACCGAGTCCTTGGTGAGCATCTTGTTGACGCGGAAGTGCTTGCCGATGTCCCGCAGGAACTCGATGGCGGACAGGCCTGCCGTCCAGTCCAGGTTGTTCACCATCGTCGCCGCGTTGTCCCCCTCGAAGGAGAGGAACGGCTCGATCTGGGCGCGCAGCCGGTTCACCCAGTTCGCGACGGTCTCCGGGTCGTTCAGCGTGCGCTCGGCCGTCGGGCGCGGGTCGCCGATCTGGCCGGTGGCGCCGCCGACCAGCGCCAGCGGGCGCAGGCCCGCCTGCTGGAGACGGCGCATCGTGAGCACCTGGACCAGGTGGCCGACGTGCAGGCTGGCCGCGGTCGGGTCGAAGCCGCAATAGAACGTGACGGGACCGTCCGCGAGCGCCTTGCGCAAGGCGTCCTCGTCGGTGGACAGGGCGATCACGCCGCGCCACTTCAGCTCGTCGACGATGTCCGTCACGGTTCTCGTGTCTCCTTGATGATCTCGGGCAGTCGAGTGACAGCCGCCTACGAGGTTATACGCCCTGGCTGACAGAGCTCATGTTGAAATCGGGGACGCGCAACGCCGGCATGGCCGCCCTGGTGAACCAGTCGCTCCACTCCCGCGGCAGGGTCTTCTCGGTGCGGCCCGCCTCGGTGGCCCGCCCCAGCAGGTCCACCGGCGACTCGTTGAACCGGAAGTTGTTGACCTCGCCCGCCACCTCGCCGTTCTCGACCAGGTACACACCGTCCCGGGTCAGGCCGGTCAGCAGCAGCGTCGCCGGGTCGACCTCGCGGATGTACCACAGGCAGGTCAGCAGCAGACCGCGCTCGGTGTCCGCGACCATCTCCTCCAGCGAGCGGTCCTCGCCGCCGTCGAGGATCAGGTTGTCGATGCCCGGGGCGACCGGCAGACCGGTGAGCCCGGCGCTGTGGCGGCTGGTCGTGAGATGCCGCAGCTCGCCCCGGTGCATCCAGTCGGTCGCGGTCAGCGGCAGCCCGTTGTCGAACACGGACTGGTCGCCGCCCGAGGAGTGGGCGATCACGAAGGGCGCGGACTCCAGGCCCGGCTCGTTCGGGTCGCTGCGCAGGCTCAGCGGCAGCTCCGTCAGCCGCTCGCCCACGCGCGTACGGCCGCCGGGCTGGGAGAAGACCGTACGGCCCTCCACCGCGTCCCGCCCCGACGCCGACCACAGCTGGTAGATCAGCAGGTCGGCCACGGCCGTCGGCGGCAGCAGCGTCTCGTACCGGCCCGCCGGCAGCTCCAGGCGCCGCTCGGCCCAGCCCAGGCGCACCGCGAGCTCGGCGTCCATGGCGGTGGGGTCGACGTCCTTGAAGTCGCGCGTGGAGCGGCCCGCCCAGGCCGAGCGGGTGCGGTCCGGCGACTTGGCGTTCACCTCCAGCGTGCCGTTCGGCTGGTCGTGCCGCAGCCGCAGCCCGGTGGAGGTGCCCACATACGTCGACACGAGCTCGTGGTTGGCGAAGCCGTACAGCTCCCGCCCGCCCGCCCGCGCGCGGGCGAACGCCTCGCCGAGCGCCGGGGCGAAGTCGGCGAACACGGTGGACGACGTCTCGGCCGGCGCGTCGGTGAAGTCGGGCGACGCCGGTACGTCCGTCACCAGCGGCTGCGCGTCCTCGGCGGGGCCCGCGGCGCACGCGGCGGCCTCCGCGGCCCGCACCAGCGGCTCCAGCTCGTCCACGGTCACCGCGGCCCGCGAGACGACACCGGAGGCGGTGCCCTCCCGGCCGTCGACGGTCGCGACGACGGTGAGCGTGCGCCCGCGCGTGACGCCGTTCGTGGTGAGGGCGTTGCCGGCCCAGCGCAGGTTCGCGGTGGACTGCTCGTCGGCGATCACGACACAGCCGTCCGCCCGGGACAGCTCCAGGGCCCGCTCGACGATCTCGTGCGGCTTGTGGGTACGGGCGCTCATCGGCCGGCCTCCTGCGTGGTGTTCAGAATGTTGACGCCCCTGAAGAGGGCCGACGGGCAGCCGTGCGACACCGCCGCGACCTGCCCGGGCTGGGCCTTGCCGCAGTTGAAGGCGCCGCCGAGGACATAGGTCTGGGGGCCGCCGACGGCCGCCATGGAGCCCCAGAAGTCCGTGGTGGTCGCCTGGTAGGCGACGTCCCGCAGCTGCCCGGTGATCCGGCCGTTCTCGATCCGGAAGAAGCGCTGCCCGGTGAACTGGAAGTTGTAGCGCTGCATGTCGATGGACCAGGACCGGTCGCCGACCACGTAGATCCCGCGGTCCACGCTGCCGATCAGGTCCTCCGTCGACATTCCCGCCGGATCGGGCTGGAGCGACACGTTGGCCATGCGCTGCACCGGCACCCGGCCGGGGGAGTCGGCGAACGCGCACCCGTTGGAGCGCTCGAACCCGGTGAGCTTCGCGATGCGCCGGTCCAGCTGGTAGCCGACCAGGGTGCCGTTCCTCACCAGGTCCCAGGACTGGCCCGCGACGCCCTCGTCGTCGTACCCGACGGTCGCGAGGCCGTGCTCGGCGGTGCGGTCACCGGTGACGTTCATCAGGTCGGAGCCGTACCGCAGCTTGCCCAGCTGGTCGAAGGTGGCGAAGGAGGTGCCGGCGTAGGCGGCCTCGTAGCCGAGGGCACGGTCCAGCTCGGTGGCGTGCCCGATCGACTCGTGGATGGTCAGCCACAGGTTCGACGGGTCGACGACGAGGTCGTACGACCCGGCCTCCACGCTCGGCGCCCGCATCTTCTCGGCGAGCAGCCCGGGGATCTGCGCCAGCTCGGACTCCCAGTCCCAGCCGGTGCCGGTCAGGTACTCCCAGCCGCGTCCGACCGGTGGTGCGATGGTGCGCATGGAGTCGAACTCGCCGCTGGACTCGTCCACCGCGACGGCCGTCAGCTGCGGGTGCAGCCGTACGCGCTGCTGGGTGGTGACGGTGCCGGCGGTGTCGGCGTAGAACTTGTTCTCGTGGACGGTGAGCAGCGAGGCGTCCACGTGGTTGACGCCGTCCGCCGCGAGCAGCCGCGCGCTCCACTCCGCGAGCAGCCCCGACTTGTCCTCGTCGGGCACGGTGAACGGGTCGATCTCGTACGACGAGATCCAGGTCTTGTCGCTGTGCACCGGCTCGTCGGCGAGCTCCACCCTCCCCCACTGGGAACCGGCCGCCTTGATCACCTGTGCGGAGAGCTTCGCCATCGCCACGGCCTGGGAGGCGACCTTGGCGGCGGCGTCCATCGTGAGGTCGACACCGGAGGCGAAGCCCCAGGTGCCGCCGTGCACGACCCGCACCGCGTACCCGAGGTCGGTGGTGTCCGACGACCCGGCGAGCCGGGCGTCCCGCAGCCGCCACGAGGCGCTGCGCACCCGCTCGAACCGGAAGTCCGCGTGCTCGGCGCCCAGCGCACGCGCGCGAGCCAGGGCCGCGTCGGCCAGCGCGCGGAGCGGAAGCGCCGTGAAGGCTTCGTCGATGGTATGGGGCACGGGGGTCTCCCTGCTGTCGTGACCTGTCGGCACCGATCATGTCGCGCGGGCGGCGCACGGGACCACACGTTTCCGACGCCCACCGGCGACTTTCTGTAGAGACCCGACAGTGACTTCCCTGAGCCACTGTCGGTGCCCGAATGTCCTCCGCCCAGGCCCGACCGATAGGTTTTCGGAGAAGCCGCCTGTCATCCAGCTGTCGGGGCGGATGTGTCAGACCCCTATCGAAAGGGTGATCCGTTGAGCCGCTCGGTTCTCGTCACCGGAGGCAACCGGGGCATCGGCCTCGCCATCGCCCGCGCGTTCGCCGAAGCCGGCGACAAGGTCGCCATCACCTACCGCTCGGGTGAGCCGCCGGCCGCCCTGACGGACCTCGGCTGCCTCGCCGTCAGGTGCGACATCACCGACACCGAGCAGGTGGAGCAGGCCTACAAGGAGATCGAAGACGCGCACGGGCCCGTCGAGGTGCTCGTCGCCAACGCCGGCATCACCAAGGACCAGCTCCTGATGCGCATGTCCGAGGAGGACTTCACCGCGGTCGTCGACACCAACCTCACGGGCACCTTCCGGGTCGTCAAGCGCGCCAACCGCGCCATGCTGCGCGCCAAGAAGGGCCGCGTCGTGCTGATCTCCTCGGTGGTCGGCCTCCTCGGCGGCCCCGGCCAGGCCAACTACGCCGCCTCCAAGGCCGGCCTGGTCGGCTTCGCGCGTTCCCTCGCCCGTGAGCTGGGCTCGCGCAACATCACCTTCAACGTCGTCGCGCCCGGCTTCGTCGACACCGACATGACCAAGGTGCTCACCGACGAGCAGCGCGCGAACATCGTGTCGCAGGTCCCGCTCGGCCGATACGCGCAGCCGGAGGAGATCGCCGCGGCGGTGCGGTTCCTCGCCTCGGACGACGCCTCGTACATCACTGGAGCCGTCATCCCCGTTGACGGCGGACTGGGAATGGGTCACTGATCACCATGAGCGGAATTCTCGAGGGCAAGCGCGTCCTGATCACCGGCGTGCTGATGGAGTCCTCCATCGCCTTCCACGCGGCCAAGCTGGCCCAGGAACAGGGCGCCGAGATCATCCTCACCGCGTTCCCGCGGCCCACGCTGACCGAGCGCATCGCCCGTAAGCTCCCGAAGCCCACCAAGGTCATCGAGCTCGACGTCACCAACGACGAGCACCTGGGCCGCCTGGCCGACATCGTCGGCGAGGAGCTCGGCGGCCTGGACGGCGTCGTGCACTCCATCGGCTTCGCGCCGCAGGACGCGCTCGGCGGCAACTTCCTGAACACGCCGTTCGAGTCGGTCGCCACCGCCATGCACGTCTCGGCGTACTCCCTGAAGTCGCTGACCATGGCCTGCCTGCCGCTGATGCAGAACGGCGGCTCGGTCGTCGGCCTGACCTTCGACGCGCAGTACGCCTGGCCGCAGTACGACTGGATGGGCCCGGCGAAGGCCGCCCTGGAGGCCACCAGCCGCTACATGGCCCGTGACCTGGGCAAGCAGAAGATCCGCTGCAACCTGATCTCGGCCGGTCCGATCGGCTCCATGGCCGCCAAGTCCATCCCGGGCTTCGGCGAGCTGGCCTCGGTGTGGGACACGCGCTCCCCGCTGGAGTGGGACCTGAAGGACCCGGAGCCGGCCGGCCGCGGCATCGTCGCCCTGCTGAGCGACTGGTTCCCGAAGACCACGGGCGAGATCATCCACGTGGACGGCGGTCTGCACGCCATCGGCGCCTGATCCTCCGGCACTCCTCGACGCCCCGTTCCCCGCCGCGCGCGGGGAGCGGGGCGTCACCCGTTCGGCCCACCCGGCCGGGCGAGGGAGGCCGGCCGGCGGGCACTCTGGAGTACGCGTTCCACCACGCGAGCCCCTCACCCGCAACGGCCGAGGAGGTCCCCTTGTGCGCTTGTCCCGCCGCTTGGCCTCAACGACCGTCGCCGTCGCTCTCGTGCTTCCCCTGTCGTACGAGGCGGCCGCCCACGCCCACGCACGCGTCCGCCCCGCCACGGAGCGGCCCGCGGAGCCGTACGGCGCCGAGTGCCGCATACGGGTCAGCGGGTCCGAGGTGACCGCGCTGTGCCACAACCCCTATCCGAGGACGGACCGCGTGAGTCTGCACGTGGAGTGCGCCCGCTGGTGGGACCTCGACACCGACGGCCTCCCGGTGCGGGCCGAGCCCGCGCAGACCGTCCGCCTGGCCGGCCGCTGCTGGAAAGAGGTGGACTCGGCCTGGATCAGTCACCACCGGGACCGCTGAGGCGCCCCGGCCGGCACAGGAACGGATAGCTCGCCGCCTCCGCCGCGGCCGCCTCGGCGTCACCCGTGCGGATCGCGTCCACGAGCCGGGCGTGGTCCATGTGTGTCTCCGGGGTCAGCCGCGGGCCGACGTCGTCGCGCAGCCAGTCCCGCAGTACCTCGCCGAGGTCCGCGTACATCGCGCTCATCACGTCGTTGTGGGAGGCCGCCACGACCGCCAGATGGAAGGTGGCGTCGGCCGTCACGAACGCCTCCGCGTCACCCGACTCCCACGCCTCCTCGCGCCGCACGAGCAGCGCGTCCAGCTGCTTGAGGTCCTTCTCGGTGCGCCGCTCGGCGGCCAGCTTCGCGGCGGCCGACTCCAGCGTGGAGCGCAGCTCCGCGATGTGCCGCGGGTCGGCGCCGGCGAAGCGGCGGTGCATCACGCCGGCCAGCTCACTGGTCGCCACCACAAAGGTGCCGGAGCCCTGGCGGATGTCCAGCAGCCCGTTGTGCGCGAGCGCCCGGACCGCCTCACGGACGGTGTTGCGGGCCACCCCGAGCTGCTCGACGAGCTCGGGCTCGGTCGGGATGCGGGAGCCGACCGGCCATTCGCCCGAGGTGATCTGGTTGCGCAGGGCCGCGATGACCTGCTCGGACAAGGCCGAGCGGCGGGGGTGGCTCAGGGGCATGACACACCTTCGCACGACGGGGGCGGGACCGGGGAGCCCGAGGGTGGACAGCCAATCATCCCATGATTCTATGATGGCTCCCATGGCACGCGAGGAGAACCGGGCGACGACGTCCACACGGATACGCACCCCCGAGCCCCCCACCCCGGCGCAGCCCGCCGCGCGGGCGTGGACGACCCGGCTGCTCATCGCCGGCATCGTCCTCACCGCGCTCAACCTGCGCCCCGCCATCACCAGCCTCGGCGCCCTGCTCGAAGAGGTTCGCGACGCGCTCGGCATGAGCGGCAGCGTCGCCGGACTGCTGACCTCCGTGCCGCCGCTCTGCTTCGCCGTCTTCGGCGTCACAGCCCCCCGCCTGGCCCGCCGTTTCGGCCCCGGCGCCGTGGTCTGCGCGGGCATGGTCGCCATCACCGCCGGCCTGCTGATCCGGCCCTACGCCGGCGGCACCGCCGGCTTCCTGGCCGCCAGCGCCCTCACCCTCATGGGCATCGCCGTCAGCAACGTTCTGATGCCCGTCATCGTCAAGCGCTGGTTCCCCGACCGGGTCGGCTCCATGACCGGCCTGTACTCCATGGCCCTCGCCCTCGGCACCGCCTCCGCCGCAGCCGTCACCGTCCCCATGACCGAGGCGCTCGGCGGCAGTTGGCGGACCGGCCTCGCGGTCTGGGGGGCTCTCGGCGCGGCCGCCGTCCTGCCCTGGCTGCCCTTCGTGCGGGACCGGAGCACCGCGCCCGCCCAGGACCCGCACGCGCGCGTGGACGCCCCCCGGCTGCGCGTCACCCGCAGCCGCACCGCCTGGGCCCTCGCCGTCTACTTCGGCCTCCAGGCCACCGGCGCCTACATCACCATGGGCTGGATGGCGCAGATCTTCCGGGACTCCGGCGTGCACGCCGGCACGGCGGGGCTGCTGCTCGCCGTCACCATGGTCATGGGCGTCCCCCTCGCCTTCGTCATCCCGCGCCTGGCCACCCGCCTGCCCCAGCAGGGGCCCATCGTGCTCGTGCTGGGCGCCTGCGGCCTCGCCGGCTACGCCGGCCTGTACCTCGCGCCCGCCGGCGGCTCCTGGGTCTGGGCCCTGCTGCTCGGCATCTCGAACTGCTCGTTCCCGCTGGCCCTGACCATGGTCGGCATGCGGGCCAGGAGCAGCGCGGGCGTGGCCCAGCTGTCGGGCTTCGCCCAGAGCACCGGCTACCTGATCTCCATCCCCGGGCCGCTCCTGGTGGGCGTCCTCTACCAGCACAGCGGCGGCTGGGGCCTGCCCATCGCCCTGATGGCAGGTCTCATGATCCCGCAGATGGCGGTGGGCGTCCTCGCCGGACGCGACCGTACGGTGGAGGACGAGGCGACGCGCTGAGCGCACCCCCGCCGGGGGCAGGGCGGCCGGGGGTGCGAGACTGGCCGTATGCCCGTGCTCGACCCGAACCCCCAGAACGGCCAGAAGAAGCTGCTGCTCGTCTTCGGCACGTTCCTCGCCATCTTCGTGATCATCGGAATCATCGCGACGATCGCCTCCCCCTGACCCGCCCGCCCCGCCGGGCGCCACCCGCCCCCGCGGGACCCCCGAGGGTGGGGCTGACCCCCCTGTCCCCTAGGGGGTGAGTGTCAGGGTCAACTGGGTGGATCACCGGATGGGTTGGCGGTCCCGCACTCCGTACCTTCGAGATGTGCCCGCCTGAAGGCGGCCACGGAGGCCCGAGGACCCACGGAGGCAGCATGTCGGCCCCTAGGCACACCCCGCCCCGACCGGCGGCCACGGGCCGTGCCGACATCCGGCTGCCCTGGTGGGCCCTGGCCCTGCCGACGCTCGCCTTCGTCACGCTGCTGCTGCTCATCCTGAATCCGTCCGAGGCGCAGGCCGCCCCGACCGAGCCCGGGATCAGCCTGCTCCTCGAGCGCGTCCAGCAGCTGGTCACACGCTGAGCATCGCCGGAGGCGCCCGGTCAACTCCCTGCGCCCCATGGCCTGTTTCATGCGAAGCTGGATCTCATGAGCGCCGCAGAACCCCGCAGGATTGCCGTTTTCCGGCATGCGAAAGCCGACTGGCCCCAGGTGACGGACCACGAGCGCCCCCTCGCCGAGCGGGGCCGCATGGACGCGGCCGAGGCCGGGCGCAGGCTGGCGGACACCGCCATCCCGTTCGACCTGGCCCTGTGCTCCACCGCGGTCCGCACCCGCGAGACCTGGAAACTCGCCGTCCACGAGTTCCAGCACCGGCCGAAAACGGTCTACGAGGAGCGGATCTACGAGGCCTCGCCCGGCGAGCTGATCGCCGTGCTCAACGAGACCCCCGACGACGCGCAGAACCTCCTGCTCATCGGCCACAACCCCGGCGTCCAGGGCCTCACCGAGGTCCTCGCGGGCTCCGCCGAGGGCGACGCCCGCGACCGGATGACCCGCCGCGGCTTCCCGGCCGCCGCCTTCGCGATCCTCACCTTCACCGGCACCTGGAAGGCCGTGGAGCCCGGCGTGGCCACGCTGGTCGACTACTGGGCGCCCTCGGAGTGACCGACGCGCACGCGAAGGGCCCGGCGCCGTCACGGCGCCGGGCCCTCGTGCGTCCGGCCCGGCCCGTGCCACGGGCGTGACCGCGGGGCGTCACTCCCCGT
The DNA here is from genome assembly GCF_042792555.1 of Streptomyces sp. NPDC056628. NCBI lineage: Bacteria > Bacillati > Actinomycetota > Actinomycetes > Kitasatosporales > Streptomycetaceae > Streptomyces > Streptomyces sp. NPDC056628. The sequence goes on along the minus strand of NZ_JBHTWG010000057.1, from coordinate 17,283 downwards.
CGACCATGTCCGCCGCCTCGACCTCCTCGCGGGTGACGCCCAGCAGATACAGGACGGTGTCCAGGAAGGGCACGTTCACCGCCGTGTGCGCCGCCTCGCGGACCACCGGCTTGGCGTTGAAGGCGACCCCGAGCCCGGCCGCGTTCAGCATGTCCAGATCGTTGGCGCCGTCACCGATCGCCACCGTCTGCGCCAGCGGGACGCCCGCCTCCGCCGCGAAACGGCGCAGCAGCCGCGCCTTGCCCGCACGGTCCACGATCTCGCCCGTGACCCGGCCCGTGAGCCGGCCGTCCACGATCTCCAGCGTGTTCGCCTGGGCGAAGTCCAGCCCGAGGCGCTCCTTCAGGTCGTCGGTGACCTGGGTGAACCCGCCCGACACGACGCCCACTTGGTAGCCGAGCCGCTTCAGGGTCCGGATCAGCGTGCGGGCGCCCGGCGTCAGCCGTACCTCGCTGCGCACCTTGTCCACCACCGAGACGTCCAGCCCCTCCAGCAGTGCCACGCGCGCGTGCAGCGACTGCTCGAAGTCCAGCTCCCCGCGCATCGCGGCCGCCGTGACCTCGGCGACCTTGTCCTCACAGCCGGCGTGCGCCGCGAACAGCTCGATGACCTCGTCCTGGATGAGCGTCGAGTCGACGTCCATGACGACCAGGCGCTGGGCACGGCGGTGCAGACCGGCCGCGACGACCGCGATGTCCACGCCCAGGGCCGCCGCGTCCGGCGCCAGGGCGGTGCGCAGCGGCTCGGTCCCGGCACCGGAGACGGCGAACTCCACGGCAGTGACCGGGTACTTGGCGAGCCGGAAGATACGGTCGATGTTGGCGCCGGACCCGGTGATCCGGGAGGCGATCGCGGCCGTCGCCTCCGCGGTGAGCGGGTGCCCGAGCACGGTCACCAGGGAGCGCCCGACGCCGCGCGGACGGTTGTCGCCCAGGCCGGAGATGATCTCCGCCTGCATCTTCATCGACTCCGCCCAGCTGTGGACGGTCGCCCGCAGATCCCCCTCGAGCCCGGCCGGCGGCTCGGTCACGAGCGCGCACAGGGTGATCCGGCCACGGGTGACGACCTGCTCGATGTCGACCACGTCGACCGCGTAGGCCGCCAGCGTGTCGAAGAGTCCGGCCGTGATGCCCGGCCTGTCCTTCCCGAAGATCTTGACGAGAAGGGTGGGGAGGTCTGCGGTCTGCGAAGCGCTCATGGTGCCTCCACCGTATCCGGCACCCCGTGCCGTGCGCCCCCGAGGTCCGCCTGACGGACACGGAACTCCCGGTGTCACGCGGATGACGGGCAGACGGCGCACCGCCTGCGGCCGGCCCCTACCGCCCGCCCTTCGGCGTCCCCGGCGGCGGGGGAGGAGGCGGCGGCCCGTCGTCCGTGCCGGAGGGGCCGCGCCCCCGCCGCCGGGGCGGCTCGATCGGCCGTACGACCGTGGGGGCGCCGTAGACGTCCCCGCCCCGCGGAGGCGGGGGCTCACCCGGAGACCGCGCCTCGTCGGACGACCGCGCGCCCCCCTGCGACTCGATGCTTCCCCAGGCTCCGGGCGGCCGGGCGTCCTCGGGGTCCCGCAGCGCCTCGGGCACCCGCAGATACGGGTTCGTCGCCGGGTTCGGCGGCCGGTAGGGCGTACCGGGCGTGTACGGCCCCGCGCCGCTCCCGTACCCCTGCCCGTCGTCCGAGGCCGCCCGCGCCAGGGGCGCCGCCCGCACCCCCGCCGTCCCCGCCAGGCGCGCCGCCAGCGCCCCCAGAGCACCCGCTCCGGCGCCCCAGGCGGCCCCCAGCAGCAGCGCCATGGCCAGGCTGCCGCGCAGCTCCACCCCCGCGCCGAACGCGTCGAAGCCCAGCACCGACAGAGAGGCGTCCGCGGACAGCGCGGTGAGCCGGACGAGCAGGGCCAGAGCCAGCGCCGTGGCGGTCCCCAGGCGCAGCGCGCACCGCCCGGCGAACCGCACCGCCCCGGGATCCCGTACGCCCCCGGGACCCGTCACCGGGGTCCGGACCGCCGTGAGAACACCCGCGAGCAGCATCATCACGGCCGCCGCCACACCCAGCAGCCACACCCGTCCGTCCAGCTCCGCCAGCCGGCCCAGTGTCACGGACCGGCCGTCCCCGCCGGCCAGCAGCTCGTCCAGCGGGTCGGGGAGCAGTCGCGCCAGCGGGCCCGTCGCGCGGCCGTCGAACGGGACGAACAGGCCGAGGGGCACGCCGAGCCACACGCCGTTCGGGGCGCCGAGCAGCGCGGCCCCCGCGATCCGCTTCGGGTGGTCGTCGCCGATCGCCGCGTAGGCGGCCGCCGCGAGCCCGGCGGCGACCGCGACCAGCAGCACGGTGACGAGGGCGGACACGGCGGGCCGGACGACGCGGTGCACGGCCTCCCAGCCGCGCGGCAGCGGCGTCCGGCGCGAGGCCAGGAGGGCGATCAGCAGCACGCCGGCGCACCAGGCCAGGCCGCCGAGCAGGGTCGGTGCCGTGTCCACCGTGAAACCGACCGCGGCCTTCGCGCCGACGAGGTCGCCGATCCGGTCGGGCAGCAGCCCCCCGATGTCCCCCAGCCCCGGGACCTCGACGCTCCCGCCGCCCCCGGGCACGTCGTCGAGGCCCAGGGCACCGCCGTCGATCGTGACGACGTCGTGGCCGGCCCAGGCAAGACCGCCCAGCATCGCCACGAACAGGGCGGCCACCGTGCCCGCGCGGGCGAGGAGTTCGGACGGCGCGATCACCTCTCCCGCGGACCGCAGGGACCGCAGGAACAGCCACGCCAGCAGCAGCGCGCCGACCAGGCCCACGCCCAGTGGCGCGATGTCGATGGCCGTCGCCGCCTGCGCACCGGTCAGCCCGAGGGCGGACACGTCACCGGACGGGGTGACCGAACCACCCGCTCCGAGCGCCACCACCGCCGCGGACATCGGGCCCAGCGAGGCCGTCGCGTCCGCGCCCAGCAGATGCAGTCCGAGGGCGGCGGTGCCCGCCATCCCGATCAGCGCCCAGCTCACGGACACGACCGCGGACAGCAGGACGTCGCCCCACGGCGGCCCGCTTCCCGGCCCCGTGGTCCCGACGTTCGTGGACGCGCTCATGGCAGACCCCCCGATCCGCGGCGCGGACGGTCGCCGCGCATGTCCCCCTCGCGTGGATTACCACTCTCCGGACTGATTTCCACCCCGTCAACGGAACCGGCGGAACCGCATACGCGTGCTCCTCACAAGGTCCGACTTTCGGTCAGGGGGCGGAGCCTGAAATAGTTCCCGACGATGTTCGACATCCCTAGACTCCCTGTGTTGGGGGTAACTCGGGGGACTACTCAGTGGGGCATGGAGTGCCGGAACTCGTACTGGAATTGAATGGACGGACCTGGACGCTCGACCCGTCCAGGCCCTACACCCTGGGACGCGATCCCCAGGGCGACATCGTGCTCGACGACGCCAGGGTCTCCTGGCGGCACGCCACGATCAGCTGGAGCGGCCGCAGTTGGGTCATCGAGGACCACGGCAGCACCAACGGCACGTTCGTGCAGGGCCATCGCATCCACCACTTGGAGATCGGCCCCGGTTCCGCCGTGCACCTGGGCAACGCGACCGACGGCCCGCGTCTGAGCCTCTCCGGCGCCGCGGCCTCCGCCGCCCCGCAGCAGGCCCAGCGGCAACAGCCGTACGCCGCACAGGGCGCGCAGCCCGGCTGGGCCCAGGCGCCCGCACAGCCGGCGCCGCAGCAGCAGGGCGGGCAGGCCGGGTGGCAGCAGCCCCAGCAGCGGGACGCGCACATCCCGCAGCAGCAGGGTGCCGGCGGAGGCGCGGGGGCGCCGCCGGTGTACGGCGACCGCAGCCCGACCACGTTCCACCAGTTCTCCATCGGCCGCGTGATGCGCATCGGCCGTGCCCTGGACAACGACCTGGTCGTCTCCGACCTCCAGGTCTCCCGGCACCACGCCGAGTTCCACTCGACGCCCGACGGCCGGATGGAGATCCGCGACCTCGGCGCCCACAACGGCACCTACGTCAACGGCCAGCCGATCGGCAAGGGCGGCTCACAACTGCTCGGCCCGACCGACATCGTCGGCGTCGGCCACTCCACGTTCCGTATCGTCGGCGACCGCCTCGAGGAGTTCGTCGACACCGGTGAAGTCTCGTTCTCGGCCCGCCACCTGACCGTCACGGTCGACGGCGGCAAGCAGATCCTCAAGGACGTCTCCTTCGGCGTCCCCGAGAAGTCCCTCATCGCGGTCATCGGCCCGTCGGGCTCCGGCAAGTCGACGCTGCTCAAGGCGCTCACCGGCTACCGGCCCGCCAACCAGGGCGACGTCCTCTACGACAACCGCAACCTCTACAAGCAGTTCGCCGAGCTGCGCCAGCGCATCGGTCTGGTCCCGCAGGACGACATCCTGCACAAGGAGCTGACCGTCAAGAAGGCCCTCAAGTACGCGGCCAAGCTGCGCTTCCCCGCCGACACCACGACCGCCGAGCGCGAGGCCCGGATCGGCGAGGTGCTGCGCGAGCTGAAGCTGGACATCCACAAGGAGAAGAAGGTCACCTCCCTCTCCGGCGGCCAGCGCAAGCGTGTCTCGGTGGCCCTGGAGCTGCTGACCAAGCCGTCGCTGATCTTCCTCGACGAGCCGACCTCGGGCCTCGACCCGGGCATGGACCGCGATGTGATGCAGCTGCTGCGCGGCCTCGCCGACGACGGCCGTACGGTCCTCGTCGTCACGCACTCCGTGGCCGAGCTGGCGCTGTGCGACAAGCTGCTAGTGATGGCGCCGGGCGGCGCGGTCGCCTACTTCGGCCCGCCGGAGGAGGCGCTGAACTTCTTCGGCTACGACACCTGGGCCGACGTCTTCTCCGCCTTCGAGAACTACCGCGACTACGACTGGGCGGGACGCTGGAAGGGCTCACAGCACTACCAGATGTACGCCGCCGACATCGACGCGATAGCCCCGCAGTCCGTACAGATGCCGCCGATGCAGGCCATGAAGCCGCCGAAGCCGCAGGGCTGGATGTCCCAGTTCGTCACGCTGGTGCGGCGCTATGTGTCGGTGATCGTCTCCGACAAGGGCTTCCTCGCGCTCATGGTGATCCTGCCGGGCGTCCTCGGCGCGGTGAGCCTGCTGATCGACTCCGGCAAGGGACTGCTGCCGAACCCGGCCAATCCGCAGACCGGCCGGATCATCCCGAACGGCACGGCCACGACCGTCCTGCTGATCCTCGCCGTCGGTGCCTGCTTCGCCGGCGCCGCGAACTCGGTGCGTGAGCTGATCAAGGAGCGGGTCATCTACGAGCGGGAGCGCGCGACCGGCCTGTCGCGTTCCGCGTACCTGATGTCCAAGGTGTTCGTGCTCGGCGTCATCACCGTGCTCCAGGGCCTGATGGTCGGCGTCATCGGCTTCTCCAGCCGGGAGATCCCCGAGGAGGGCCTGGTCCTGGGGAACCTGACACTGCTGGAGCTGTCGGTGCCGATCATGGCCCTGGGCTTCACCTCGATGATGTTCGGCCTGATCATCTCGGCCCTGGTGAAGACCGCCGAGAAGACCATGCCGCTGCTGGTCATGTTCGCGATCATCCAGGTGGTGTTCACCGGCTGCCTCTTCGCGCTGAACGGCTCGATCGGAGCGAACCAGATCTCGTTCCTGATGCCGTCGCGCTGGGCGGTGGGCGCGGCCGGCGCCACGCTGGACTTCAACAAGATCAGCCCGCCCGACAAGGGCGAGAGCGGCGATCCGCTGTGGGAGCACACTGTCGGCGCCTGGACCATGGACATGCTGGCCCTGATCGCCCTCGGCGTGATCTGCGGCATCTTCGTGGCCCGCTTCCTGCGGCGCCACGAGCCGGAGGTCATGCGGAAGTAGGCTCCGTCGGACTGCAGGTCCGGACCCCGCGTGGCGAAGCGCGGCACCCCCGTCGGGGTGCCGCGCTTCGGCGTGTCGCTGAGAGCGAGAGGTCCGCCGGGTGCCTCAGTACGCGCTGTTGACGTTGTCGATCGAACCGTAGCGGTGCGCCGCGTAGTTGGCGGCGGCGGTCAGGTTCGCGACCGGGTCGTACTGGCTCCAGGCCGTGCCCGGGACGTGGTAGGCGTCGAACGTCGGCTTGATGACCTGCAGCAGACCGATCGACGGGACGCCGTTGATGGCGTTGATGTCCCAGTCGTTGATGGCGTTCGGGTTGCCCGAGGACTCGCGCATGATGTTCTTGTGCAGACCGTGGTAGGTGCCCGGGATCTTGTGCTTCTTCATGATGTCCAGGGCCTCACGGATCCAGCCGTCGAGGTTGTTCGGGTAGGTCTTGGCGGCGACCTGCTTGACCTCGACCCGCTTGGCGGACCGGCTGGCGGCCTCCTTCGCCTTGCGGTCGGCCTCGGCCTTCTTCGCCGCGGCGGCCTTCCTGGCGGCGGCGTCGGCGGCGGCCTTCTTCTTGGCCGCGGCGTCCGCGGCGGCCTTCTTCTCCGCGGCGGCGTCGGCGGCGGCCTTCTCCTTGGCCGCGGCCTCGGCGGCGGCCTTCTTCTCCGCGGCGGCCTTCGTCGCGGCGATCTCCTGGGCCATCACCGACTTCGAGGCGAACTGGTCGGTGACGCTGCCCTTGACGTCCTTGATCTGCTCGCTGCTGTAGGCCACGTTGCCCGTGGGGGCTTCGGCCGTGTTCGACTCGGCGTTGCCGGGGACGGCGGAGAGCGCGATGGCGGCGGCACCGAGGGTGCTGACGCCGGCCACGGCAATCTTGTGACGCTTGGTGAGCGGACGACTGAGGACGCGGATCTTGGCGTTCTTGCGCATGGCAGTGGGGACCTCTCTGAGTTTCGGGAGGTCGCTCGCTGTCCGGCGGGACACGGGTGCTTCCTGCACAAGCGCCGCGGGCTGACCCACGGCGCTGAGCGACGAGAGCAATTCTTAGCGGCCGCAAAATCCCGTGGCAAAGATGTGACGTACGATCCTCGATAGGAGACCCAGGATGGGCAAAATAGGACAGCCAGGACTGTCTGGGCCGCTCAAAAGGGACACAGTCACCTACTACGGACTTTCGTACGTGACCTGCACCCTATGTGCGGGGTCACATGGCGGCCGCCCTCGTCTTACGCTCGGTTGCTGTCGCAATGCTCTGTGTGAGGCCCTTCGGAGGCAGTACGAGATGGACGTCCCCGAACTCGTGCCACAGATACCGCCCGTGCAGCGCCTGCGCGTAACCGCACCCGACCGCGGCCCGTCCCACGACGGCCTCCAGCATCAGCAGATGCGACGCCTCCGGCTCGTGGAGACCGGTCAGCAGGCCGTCCACCACCCGCACCCCCCGCTCCGGGGTGACCACGAGATCCGTCCACCCCTCACGCGCGCGGACGACGCCGTCGCCGTCCACCGCCGACTCCACGGCCCGCACCGCCGTCGTCCCGACCGCGACGACCCGGCCGGACCCCGCCCGCGCCGCCCGGATCAGCCGTGCCGAGGCGTCCGGCACCCGGAACCGCTCCAGATACGGCGGCTCGTGCGCCTCCGCCGACGCCACCCCGGTGTGCAGCACGACCGGGGCGAACTGCACACCCCGGCTCACCAGCTCCGTCACCATCGCCGTCGTGAAGGGACGCGCCGCACTCGGCATCTCCGCACTCCCCGCGCCGTCGGCCGACGGCAGTGCGAACACGGTCCGGTACACGGACAGCGGCTGGTCCCGTGCCGTGTAGGCGTACCGGATGGGCCGCCCGTACGCCCGCATCACCCCGAGCACCCGCTCCGGCCCGGCCACCCCGCCCCCCGGGCCCTCCTCCGCCACCGGCCGCGCCCACCACAGCCGCCCGGCCGCCCGGCCCAAGGGCTCCTCCAGAAGCAGGCGCAGACCGCCGGGCAGCCGCACCTCCGTACCCGCGGGCCCGCCCGTACGCGCGCGCGTGGTGCCCCGCCCGTCGGGATCCCGCAGCTCGACCGCCCAGCGCCCGTCGTCCCCCCGCGTGGAGAAGTGCACCACCACGCGCGTGGGCCCGACCCGGCCGTCCACCGCGGCGGGCAGCGTCTCGGACGTGTTGACGACCAGCACGTCCCCGGCCCGCAGCAGCCCCGGCAGCTCACGGAAGAGGTGATGGCTCACCTCCGTGCCCCGTGACACGAGCAGCCGTACGGCGTCCCGGTCCAGCCCCGGCCCCCGCTGCTCGGCCGGCACCCGCGCCGACAGCTCCGGCGGCACGCGCACCGCGAGCGTCACCGCACGCTAGGAACCGGCCCCTCCCGGCCGCCTCGGACGCGAGCCCCGATCGGCGGGGCCGTTCGCCCTACGCCCCGCGCACGGGGGACCGAAGCCCTAGGTCCGCCGCCCTACCCCACCGCCGTCGGCGGCCCGATCCGCCTGTCACACCCCGCCGGTACCTTGAGGACATGAGTCAAGGCCCCCGGTCCGGCCTCGCCGCGGTGAGTTCCGCGCTGCAGGCCATGAGCAGGCACCTGGAGGTGCGCGACGTCCTGAAGACGATCGTCGCCTCGGCGCGCGAGCTGCTCGACGCGCAGTACGCCGCGCTCGGCGTCCCGGACGACCACGGCGGCTTCGCCCAGTTCGTCGTGGACGGCGTCAGTGACGAGCAGTGGAAGGCCATCGGCCCGCTGCCGCGGCAGCACGGCATCCTCGCGGCCATGCTCCAGGAGGCCAAGGCCGAGCGCCTCGCGGACGTCCGCAAGGACCCCCGCTTCGAGGGCTGGCCCTCGGCCCACCCCGACATGTCCGACTTCCTCGGCCTGCCGATCCGCGACGGCGACGAGGTCATCGGCGCGCTCTTCCTCGCCAACAAGAACTGCCCGCAGGCGTACGGCGGCTGCGGCTTCACCGCCGACGACGAGGAACTGCTCGCCATCCTCGCCCAGCACGCGGCGATCGCCCTCACCAACGCCCGCCTCTACGAGCGCAGCCGCGAGCTGACCATCGCCGAGGAGCGCTCCCGCCTCGCCCACGAACTGCACGACGCCGTCAGCCAGAAGCTGTTCTCCCTGCGGCTGACCGCCCAGGCCGCCACCGCGCTCATCGACCGCGACCCGGCCCGCGCCAAGGGCGAACTCCACCAGGTCGCCGCCCTCGCCGCCGAGGCCGCCGACGAGCTGCGCGCCGCGGTCGTCGAACTGCGCCCCGCGGCCCTCGACGAGGACGGCCTCGTCGCCACCCTGCGCACCCAGATCCAGGTCCTCGACCGCGCCCACAACGCGCGCGTGACCTTCGCCGGCCGCGGGGTCAGGGCACTGCCCTCCGCCCAGGAGGAGGCTCTGCTGCGCGTCGCCCAGGAGGCCCTGCACAACGCCCTGCGGCACTCCGGCGCCGAGCACGTCGACGTGACGCTCGACCGGCGCGGCTCCGGAGCCGTGCTCCGCGTCACCGACGACGGCAGCGGTTTCGACCCGAGGACGGTGCGCCGCGCCGGGCGCCATCTGGGCCTGGTCTCCATGCGGGACCGCGCGAGCGGGGTCGGCGGCACGCTGACCGTGGAGTCGGCGCCCGAGAAGGGCACCACGATCGAGATGGAGGTCCCCGGTGGCTGACGCAATCAGGGTGCTGCTCGTCGACGACCACCAGGTCGTCCGCCGGGGGCTGCGCACGTTCTTGGAGATCCAAGACGACATCGAGGTCGTGGGGGAGGCCGCCGACGGCGCCGAGGGAGTGGACCGCGCCGAGGAGCTGAGGCCGGACGTCGTCCTCATGGACGTCAAGATGCCGGGCATGGACGGCGTCGACGCCCTGCGCAGGCTGCGGGAGCTCGGCAACCCCGCGCGCGTGCTGATCGTCACCAGCTTCACCGAGCAGCGCACGGTGATCCCGGCCCTGCGCGCGGGCGCCGCCGGGTACGTCTACAAGGACATCGACCCGGAGGCGCTCGCCGGGGCCATCCGCTCGGTGCACGCCGGCCACGTCCTCCTCCAGCCGGAGGTCGCCGGCGCCCTGCTCTCCCAGGAGGAGACCGGCGGGGGACAGGGCAGGGCGGGGTCGCTGACCGAGCGGGAGCGCGAGGTGCTCGGCCTGATCGCCGACGGCCGGTCGAACCGCGAGATAGCACGGGCGCTGGTGCTGTCGGAGAAGACCGTCAAGACGCACGTCTCCAACATCCTCATGAAACTGGACCTCTCCGACCGCACCCAGGCCGCCCTGTGGGCCGTACGCCATGGCGTGACCGGCTGAAACGCTCTGCGCAAGGGGTCACGGAGGGCGATCCGGAAGGTTTCCCGTACAGACTGAGATTCATACCGTCGTGGGAATGTCCCCCGGATGGCCGCATCCTTCCCGGATCTCCGGCGTTCTCCAGTGCGTGCTGCGGCGACTGCCGCGGTGATCGCTAGGAGGGCTTGAAAGTGAAGAACCTGAAGAAGGCAGCGGCCGTGACGATGGTGGCGGGTGGCCTGCTGGCCGCCGGCACGGGAATGGCCTCCGCCACCGACGCGCACGCCGACGGCAAGGCCGTGGGCTCGCCGGGCATCGTCTCGGGCAACCTGATCCAGGCCCCGATCCACATCCCGGCGAACGTCTCCGGCAACAGCGTGAACGTCATCGGCGTCCTGAACCCGGCCTTCGGCAACCTGGCCGTCAACAAGTGACGCCTCGCCGAACCAGGCAGTGACCTCAGGCCTCCCGGGCACCTCCCCGGGAGGCCGATCCGTAGGCGCTGCCCGCTGGGGACGGGGCCTTTGCGTGGCCCACGGAAAGGGGTCCTCCACGCTGCCCGCGGGAGAGGGCCCTCACCCGTGCACACCGGCTCGGGCCTCAGCGCGCCTCCCGCTGCTCCACGGCTGCGTTGTACGCCGCCACCTGCGCCCGCCGGGCCACCCGCTCGACGGGCCGCAGGGCCTCCGCCCGCGCCCGCATCTCGGCCGAGCTCACGGCGCCCCCGTGCCCGTTCTCCTGGGCCAGCGAGATCAGCAGAGCCACCCGCCGCGCCAGCTCCAGCACCCGGACCGCCCGCGGCGGATACCCCGGCGCCAGGACCTCCCGTCCCCGCTCGGCCCGGGCCCGGTACGCGTCGATCGCCGCCTCGGCCACCGGCCCCGACGCGGCCACGTCCAGCTTCGCCAGCACCTCGGTCGCGTCCCGCAGGCCCTCCGCCAGCTCCCGCTCGGCCTCGCCCAGCGACGGCACATCGGCGGGCGGCGCCTCCCGCACCGGCAGCACCTGCCAGACGACCTCCACATGGACATCGCCGTCGGGACCGGCCTCGTACACCTCCGGCACCAGCCCGAAAGCCGCCCCGTGGCAGACCACCGCCTCCTCGGCCTCCAGGGCCCGCGCGTTGAACTCCGGCGGCCCGCTCAGCCCCAGCGGATGCCCGGGCGCGGGCAGCGCCACCCGCAGCCCGGCGACCCCGAGCCGCCGCAGCCGTCCCAGGGCCAGCGTCAGCCCGACGGGCGCCGACTCGCCGGGCAGCCCTTCCACCCGGTGCACAGCGTCGTCCCCGACGATCTGGAGCACAGCGTCATCTGGTGAGACAAGTCCGGCCAAGAGGGCATTACCCCAAGCGGCGAGGCGTCCTGAGCGCGGTTCCGAGAGCATGCCACCACCCTAAGGACCGGACCGATGGAAGGATGGGCCGGACCGGTGGCGTAGATTTCCTTGAGGGGCTGCGCCTACAGGCGCACGCGACCACCGAGACGCCGAGACCGGTCACAGCAAGGGGAGACAACGCGCTCATGAGCGATGTTCTGGAGCTTCAGGACGTAACCGTGGTCCGTGAGGGCCGGGCTCTCGTGGATCAGGTCTCCTGGTCGGTCAAGGAGGGCGAGCGCTGGGTCATCCTCGGCCCGAACGGCGCCGGCAAGACCACCCTCCTGAACGTCGCCTCCAGCTACCTCTACCCGACCAAGGGCACCGCCACCATCCTCGGCGAGACCCTCGGCAGGCCGGGCACCGACGTCTTCGAACTGCGTCCCCGCATCGGCGTCGCGGGCATCGCCATGACCGAGAAGTTCCCCAAGCGTCAGTCCGTCCTCCAGACCGTCCTCACGGCCGCGTACGGCATGACCGCCACCTGGAACGAGGACTACGAGGAGATCGACGAGCAGCGGGCCCGCGCCTTCCTCGACCGCCTCGGTATGACCGAGTTCGTCGACCGGAAGTTCGGCACCCTCTCCGAGGGCGAGCGCAAGCGCACCCTCATCGCCCGCGCCCTCATGGCCGACCCCGAGCTGCTCCTCCTCGACGAGCCCGCCGCCGGCCTCGACCTCGGCGGCCGCGAGGACCTCGTCCGACGCCTCGGCCGCCTCGCCCGCGACCCGATCGCGCCGTCGATGCTCATGGTCACCCACCACGTCGAGGAGATCCCCCCGGGCTTCACCCACGTCCTGATGATCCGTCAGGGCAAGGTCCTCGCCGCGGGCCCCATGGAGCTCGAACTCACCTCCCGCAACCTCTCCCTCTGCTTCGGTCTCCCCCTCGTCGTCGAACAGGTCGGCGACCGCTGGACGGCGCAGGGCCTCCCCCTCGCCTGACCCCGCACGCACAGCCCGCGCCCTGTCCGTGACAGGGCCCACGGGCCTACCATGACCATGTGGAAATCGACGCGTGGGTTTGGTGGTTGATCGGCGCCGCAGCGCTCGGCATCGGGCTCGTCGTCACCGCGATGCCCGAACTGGGCATGCTGGCGGTGGGCGCCGTCGCGGCCGCCCTGGTGGCCGGTTTCTTCGGCGGTGACGCCGTCGCCCAGGTCGTGGCCTTCGTCGTCGTGTCCACCGCCCTCATCGCCGTCGTGCGGCCCATCGCCAACAGACACCGTGCGCAACGACCCCAACTCGCCACCGGCATCGAGGCGCTGAAGGGCAAGCAGGCGGTCGTACTGGAGCGCGTCGACGCCTCCGGCGGCCGGATCAAGCTCGCCGGCGAGGTCTGGTCGGCCCGCGCACTCGACACCGGCCGCACCTACGAAGTGGGCCAGGAAGTGGACGTGGTGGACATCGAGGGGGCCACGGCCATCGTCATGTGACCTCGTACGACGCAAGTGACGCGAAGCCCTCACGAGGCACGCGACGGTCTGTCAGACTCGTCAGCAAGATCTTCAACAAGCATAAGATCTTCCGAAGTTGGCGCAGTTGCCGCAGTGGAGAAGGGGTACGGGGAAACGACGATGGAACCGGTCATCATCGTCCTGGTCATTCTGGTGGTGTTGGTCTTCATCGCCCTGATCAAGACGATCCAGGTCATCCCGCAGGCGAGCGCGGCCATCGTCGAGCGCTTCGGCCGTTACACGCGGACACTGAACGCGGGCCTCAACATCGTGGTCCCGTTCATCGACACCATCCGCAACCGCATCGACCTGCGCGAACAGGTCGTGCCGTTCCCACCGCAGCCGGTGATCACCCAGGACAACCTGGTCGTGAACATCGACACCGTCATCTACTACCAGGTGACCGACGCCCGGGCCGCCACCTACGAGGTCGCCAGCTACATCCAGGCGATCGAGCAGCTCACCGTCACCACGCTCCGCAACATCATCGGCGGCATGGACCTGGAGCGCACCCTCACCTCCCGCGAGGAGATCAACGCGGCCCTGCGCGGCGTCCTCGACGAGGCCACCGGCAAGTGGGGCATCCGCGTCAACCGCGTCGAGCTGAAGGCGATCGAACCGCCCACCTCCATCCAGGACTCGATGGAGAAGCAGATGCGCGCCGACCGTGACAAGCGCGCCGCGATCCTCACCGCCGAAGGTACGCGCCAGGCCGCCATCCTCACCGCCGAAGGTGAGAAGCAGTCCCAGATCCTGCGCGCCGAGGGCGAGGCCAAGGCGGCCGCCCTGCGCGCGGAAGGCGAGGCCCAGGCGGTCCGCACCGTCTTCGAGGCCATCCACGCCGGCGACCCCGACCAGAAGCTTCTCTCCTACCAGTACCTCCAGATGCTCCCGAAGATCGCCGAGGGCGACGCCAACAAGCTCTGGATCGTCCCCAGCGAGATCGGCGACGCCCTCAAGGGCCTGTCGGGCGCCATGGGGAACCTCGGTGGCCTAGGCGGCGGTTCGGGGGGCAGCGGCTCCTCCGGCTCGGGCACGGAACGCCGGGAGAAGCCGTCGATCGACTGACCGATCCCCGCACCACAGGGCTGGGGCCCGCCTTCCAGGAAGGCGGGCCCCAGCCCTGTGAAGCGGCAGGGCTCAGGCCGCGTCGTCCAGTGCCAGCCAGTCCGGCAGCCCCTCGAGCTCGTCCGCGCCCAGCGCCAGCAGCATCGCGTCGGCCGGGGTCGGCTCGAAGGGCTTCCGCAGCAGCGGCATCCCCGCCTGCTCAGGTGTCCGGTCGGCCTTGCGGTGATTGTCCTCCGCGCACGAGGCGACCGTGTTCAGCCAGGTGTCCTGCCCCCCGTGCGACCGCGGCACCACGTGGTCCACGGTCGTCGCCCTGCGGCCGCAGTACGCGCACCGGTGCCGGTCCCTGACCAGCACACCCCGCCTCGACCACGGCGCTTGTCTTCGGAACGGCACCCTCACGTAGCGGCACAGTCTGATCACCCGTGGCGCCGGTATGTCCACCGCGGCTCCGCGCATGCGCAGTTCTGGGTGGGCCTGCTCGACGACGGCCTTGTCCTGGAGCACCAGCACGACGGCTCGGTTCAACGTCACCGTCGACAGCGGCTCGAAGCTCGCGTTCAGTACCAGCGTCTCCCGCATTGCAGCCCACCTCCCGTGCACCTGCCCACCCCCTGGCGGGCTGGGATCAACTCTGGCCGGGCACGCCGAGATGGACAACGAAATAAAAAGTGCCCGCCTCCGATCACTTCCATGACCGGGGGCGGGCAAACGTTCCATGAACGTCAGGATTCCGCGGGCACCTCGTACTCGGCGATCAGGTTCGCACGCGCGAGCGTGTGGAACCGCAGATTGAACCCGACGGCGGCCGGGCTCGTGTCCGAGTCCGGACCGAGCTTCTCCTGGTCCACGGCGTACACCGTGAACACATACCGGTGCGGCCCGTCACCGGGCGGCGGCGCGGCCCCACCGAAGTCCTTCGACCCGTAGTCGTTCCGCGCGTGCACGGCACCTTCCGGCAGCCCTTCGAACGAGTCGCCGCCCGCGCCCGCGGGCAGCTCGGTCACCGACGCCGGGATGTCGAAGAGCACCCAGTGCCAGAACCCGCTCCCGGTGGGAGCGTCCGGGTCGTAGCAGGTCACGGCGAAGCTCTTGGTGCCCTCCGGGAAGCCCTCCCAGCGCAGCTGCGGCGACGTGTTGCCCGCCGCGTGGACCTGGGCTTCCTTCAGGATCCCGCCGTCCTGGACGTCCTCACTCGTGACGGTGAAGGACGGCACGGGCGGATGGAAGTCGTGGGGGAGCGGCCGCCGCTTGAGCTCGGACACTTCGATACCTCCTGACGAAACAGTGGAATCAGCAGTTCCGAGCCTAGAACCAGTTGCGCTTGCTGCCGACCTCGGACAGCCACTGGTTGAGGTACGCCGCCCAGTCGGTCGTGTGGAAGTCGTTCAGGCCCACCTGGAAGGAACGGAAGGTGTCGCTGCCCTCGCTGAAGAGCCCCGGCTTCTTGTCCATCTCCAGCACGACGTCCATTGCGTTCGCGTCCGCGACGAAGCTCAGCTCGACCTGGTTGAGACCGCGGTACTGCTGCGGCGGGAAGAACTCGATCTCCTGGTAGAAGGGCAGCTTCTGCCGCGTACCGCGGATGTGGCCGCGCTCCGTGTCCGCGTTCTTGAAGCGGAACCCGAGCTGGATGAACGCGTCGAGGATCGCCTTCTGCGCCGGCAGCGGGTGCACGTTGATCGGGTCCAGGTCGCTGGAGTCCACGGCACGGGCGATCGCCAGTTCTGTCGACACACCGATGTTCATGCCGCGCAGCGGCTGCCCGTCGATCATGGTGATCGGCGTCTCCCACGGGATCTCCAGCCCGAACGGCACCGCGTGCACCGCACCGGCCTGCAGCTCGAACGCCCCGCCCAGCCGGGTCTTCGCGAACTCGACGTCCTGCTTCACCTCCGAGTCCTGCGTCTCCACCTCGACCCGCGCCTGCAGGCCGACGGCCAGGCCCTCGATGTCCTGGTTCACGGACCCGCCCTGAATCCGCACCTCACCCTGGACGACACCGCCCGGGACGACGTTGACCTCGGTCAGCACCGTCTCGACCGAAGCACCGCCGGCCCCCAGGCTCGCGAGCAGCTTCTTGAACGCCATGACTCTCCTCAACTCAGAGTGGATCCCTGATCCGTACAAACGCGATCCGACCGTGGCCGGTTCCGCGATCCCACCCTGACAAGGCGTGCGCTCCCTGACCACCCCGTGGCGACCACGGGATCTCCACTACGCTCGGACGGCATGATCGTGAGCCCCGACCGTACGCCCCCACCCCGGCCCCGCACGGACCGGCCCGCCCCGCACGGAGCCCGGCGGCCGGTATGAACGTCGACGACCTGGCCCACGCCGCCGAAGCGGTCGCCCCCAAGCTGCTCGGCGCCGTCCTCACCCACAAGACCGCCGAAGGCACCGTGAGCATCGCCATCACGGAGACCGAGGCGTACTCCGGCGCGGCGGACCCCGCCTCCCACGCCTACCGGGGCAGGACTCCCCGCAACGCCGTCATGTTCGGACCGGCGGGACACCTGTACGTGTACCGGTCCCACGGTCTCCACTGGTGCGCGAACGTCGTCACCGGGACCGACGGCATCGCCTCGGCGGTCCTGATCCGCGCGGGACGGGTCATCGATGGGGCGGACCTGGCCCGCGAACGACGAGGCCCCAAGGTCGAGGACGCACGTCTCGCCCGGGGCCCGGGGAACTTCTGCCAGGCGCTCGGCATCACGGCGGAGCACGACGGCGCGGATCTCCTGACGGGCACCTCGGTCACCCTGTCCCAGGGGGAACCGGTCCCCGAGACCCTCGTCCGGGTCGGCCCCCGGGTCGGCGTCAGCAAGGCCCACGACTGGCAGCACCGCTTCTACGTGGCCGGCGACCCGACGGTGTCGGCGTACCGCCTGAGCCCGAGAGCCAAGCCGTCCACCGGCGCCTGAGTTGACGCGCCTTGGCTGGGCGCGTAACGTGGCCCGAGCCGCTGAAGCGGGTACTGCGAAGTCAGCAGCCGTAGCGGCCAACCCACTACCAAGTACAGCCCCTGAAACGGGGTCGATTCTGGCGTCTCCGTATGTCCGAATTCGATTCCGCGGAGCCCGATTATGAATCGGGCGGGGGAATCGGCTAACGTAGTGAATGTCGAAAGGCCGACAGGCGAAAGCCAAAGGCCCTCGGCGATCCCGCCGACAGGGAATCGGAGCGAAAAAGCATCTGATAGAGTCGGAAACGCAAGACCGAAGGGAAGCGCCCGGAGGAAAGCCCGAGAGGGTGAGTACAAAGGAAGCGTCCGTTCCTTGAGAACTC
>NZ_JBHTWG010000056.1:4318-27341 GCF_042792555.1 Streptomyces sp. NPDC056628 | reverse complement strand
TGCTCAGTCCGGTGGAGTACGAACTCCGCACCCCACCAGTAGCCTGAAACCAAGCAACTCGACTCCACCCAACTTGGGACAGTCCGGAGCCTCCACCGATCCCGGAGCGGTTCATGTCACTACCCCCGACAACAATCCGAAGAGGTCAGTAGGTGGGTCTGATTGTCGGCCCGGTTGCGGGGAGGCGGCCGTCTGTGACCAGACTGCTGGCCGCCGCTGATTACCCGGTGCGCCCAGTGCGGTCGTCGTACTCTTCGCGAGCGGTGATGACTTCTGACACTCATCCGCGAGCACGGGGCGGGCATCACGGGTGCCCGCCCCTTTTGACGCTGGTGGCCCCGTCGGAACCGATCGCGGAGTTGCTTTTTGCGCCACCGCGAGGTGCTGAGCTCGCCCGTGGGGTGTGAGCCGACTGGGCAGATGGACCAACGCGGGGTGAACTGGAACCCCGGTGCTGGTCAGACTTGCTGCTCGAACTCCAAGGCTTCGTACCGACGCGCGGCGATGTCCTCGCGGGTGCCGACAACGAGGGTCTGGGTGTAGACGTTGAGGTCGATCGACTGTCCGTGTATTTGGGCGAGGAGGACGAGGTCGCCTTCGTCCGGCGGTGACTGCCAGGGGCTGGAGTAGCCGCCGAGTTGGACGGCGACCCCATGGGACGCGCCGCCGGCTGCCGCTTTGCGCACAGCTTCCTCGAAGGCATCCAGCATGTCGTCGCGGTCCTCGCCGACGTCCAGGAACGCGCTGGTTGCCGGGCTGTCACGCCAGCCGGGCGAGACGGTCAGTCCCGGAACCGGATACAGAACATCCGGTCGGTAGACCTTGACTTGCTCTGGTTCCCCGTCGAGTTCGTAGGCTGCCGAGCGTGGTGTGGTGCGCACGCCGGCGGGAACGTGCAGGACCATCGACGACTCCGGCTCGTACTCGATCGCGATGAAGAACAACAGGGTGCCGTCGGACGGAAGTCCGATGTCCAGGGCTGCACGAGGGAGCGCCGCACAATCGACGGTCAGTACCAGCGGGTTGCGTCCATCGGGCCAGTCGACGCCGTCCGGCAGGCAGGGGAGGCCTCCCGTGCGCGCGGCGGGACGGGCCTTTTGCTGCTGGGCGGGCGTCAGGTCCTGGAATGGGACGAGGTGGAGACACCGCTGGGATTCGGATAGCAGTTCTTGCGCCACCGGGCCCGGAACGCCATGTCTCCGGGCCGCCCCCAGAACGAGCTCTTCCACGATCGGACTGGTCATGACCGCGATCATGCCAGGGCAGACCGACATCAACTCGGTCACCGGGCACAGTCGTTGGGCCTGGGACACCGTGCCAGGCCGAGGGACACAGGCCCTGAGGGCGCAGACCTGCTCGTTTGTGGGGACAGCGCCGTAGGTGGTGTGAGCATGCTGGACGCCTCTCGCGGACTGGCGTGCATCAGGCTCCGCGTCGGGCCGGTGTGGGCGACCTGTATGAGTCAGACGCTGCTGGTCCTTGCTGCGGTCGGGGAAAGCGCCGACAACGGGGTGATCAGTCACCTCGAGCCCGCCTGACCGCACTTGCGTTGAAGGGCGGGGAGAGCCCATGGACGCTGGTTGACGCCCCGGCAGGTCTCCTTCGACGGTGTCCACGAAACCCGCTCGCCGTCGACCGTGTCCACGGCTCCCGTGCTTGTCGGCGGGCTTGCCGTCGGACGAGCCGCTTCGACGGTGGTCAGTCCAGGTCGGACATGTCGAGCACGAAGCGGTAGCGGACGTCGTTGCGGCCCAGGCGTTCGAGGGCCTTGTTCACCTCGGACGACGGCAGCAGTTCGATGTCGGCGGTGATGCCGTGTTCGGCGCAGAAATGCAGCATGGCGGCGGTGGACGGGCGGCCTCCGCTGCCGGCGGAGCTGAGCTTCTTGCGGCCGATGAGCAGGTCCATGGTTTCCACGGTGACCGGTCCGAGGTGGCCGAGGTGGCTGAGGGTGCCGTCCATGGCGGTGACGCGCAGGTACGGAGCCAGGTCGTGGGGAGCGGAGATGGTGTCGATGACCACGTCGAAGTGGTCGCGGACCGCTTCCATCTGCTCCGCGTCGGTGGACACGATGAAACCCTCGGCCCCCAGGCCGCGCGCTTCGTGAGCCTTGTCCGGAGACCGGCTGATGACGGAGGTCGTGGCGCCGAGTGCCGTCGCCATCTTGACCGCGAGGTGTCCCAGGCCGCCGAGCCCGGCCACGGCGACGGTGCTGCCTGGACCCACTCCGAGGGCTTGCAGCGGTTCCCACACGGTGACGCCGGCGCAGAGCAGGGGGGCTGTGGCGGCTGCGTCGAGGCACGCAGGGAGAGGGTAGGCGAACCGATTGCTCACGACGTATTCGCGGGAGTATCCGCCCAGGGTGGTCGACCCGTCCTGCCGGTCGGTTCCGCCGTAGGTCAGTGTCGGGAACTCACGGCAGAAGTTCTCCTGGCCGGCCTGGCACATGCGGCAGGTGCCGCACGAGTCGACGATGTTGCCGACGGCCACGGGGTCGCCCGGGGAGAAGTCGGACACCGCGCTGCCGACCTCGGCCACCACCCCGGTGAACTCGTGCCCGGGTACGAGCACGCCGTTTGTGTCGCTCCCGAGCGCCTGCAGCGCGTGGAGGTCTGTGTGGCAGACACCGCAGTAGTCGACACGTACCGCGATGTCGTCCGGGCGCAACTCCCGGCGCTCCAGCGCAGCGCGGCGCAGAGTGGGTGTCGTGCTGTCCGCCTGCCATCCGGTCGTGGAACGCATTTCTGACTCCTTAGACAGACTGTTCGGTCTGTACGACGGTAGAGGGGTGAGGCCCGAAAAGCAAACAGACGAGTCTGTCTGTTAAGGTCCAGATATGCCTGACCAGCCATCGAGCAGTCGCGGAGCCGCTACCTACCAGCGCATCGTCGACGCTGCCACCCAGGAGTTCGCCCAGTACGGCATCGCCGGTGCGCGCATCGAGCGGATCATCACCGCCGCGCGCACCAACAAGGCTCAGCTCTATGGCTACTTCGGGAACAAGGAGCAGCTCTTCGACGCGATCTTCTTCGCCTCACTGGAGCGCATCACCAACGTCGTCCCCATCGACGCCACGGACCTCGCCGACTGGGCGGTGCGCCTCTACGACGAGTACCTCAGCCGCCCCGATCTGATCCGGCTGGCGACCTGGGCGCGGCTGGAGCGGCGCCCGACCGGGCATCTCGTGGCGGACCACGACCACTACGACGACCATAAACTCCGTGCGATCGCAGAGGCCCAGGCCGCCGGGCGCATCAGACAGGGAGACCCCTTCGACGTGATGGCCATGGTCATCGCCATGTCCATGGCGTGGTCTCCGGTGAGCAACGTCTACGCCGCCTCGGCACAGGAACCCGAGAGCGTGCACGAGCAGCGACGCACCCTGCTGCGGGACTGCGTAAGCCGCGCCGTCGCGCCGGACCGGGGTGCCTGAGGGCTATGACGGTCCGGGCCCGAGACGCAATGGCACCGCGCAGCCCCGAAGGCCGGTAACGGCCACCCGGGGCTGCCCCGTTCAGCGCAACCGAACTCCGCTGAGGTGATTCACCTCCGCGTCGGTCACCTCCGCGTCGGTCACGTCTGCGGCAAGCGAAGTGACACCGCTGGCCGGCCCGTTGCCCGGCCAACCCCTCAGGGTGCCCACCGCTTGAGCATGTCCTTCATCGCGTCCGCCATGGCGAATTGCAGCAGTGGGCCGTAGGTGATCCGGCCTACACCGAGACGGCGGAAACGCTCAAGATCGTGCCGGACGGGATGGGCCGTGGCATTCACAGGAACGGTGACGGCGCCGATCACCGCCGTGAGCAGATCGTCGTCGTCCTGAATACCCACCGGGTAGAGACTGTCGGCGCCGGCCTCTTCCAGGGCCCGCAGTCGCTCGATCGCCTCGTCGAGGACGGCGGAAGCGTCCTGCGCGTGCATGAAGAGATCGGTGCGCCCGTTGACCCAGACCGGAACACCTGCGTCGTCAGCCGCTGTACGCAGGCCGGCGACGTAGCTTGCGTGCTCCTGCGTGCTGCGTACGCGGCCACCGTCCGAGTGGACGGTGTCCTCGATGTTGAGACCGACGCCGCCGACCTCGATCAGTCCGGCGACGAGGTCTGCGGGCTTCTGCCCGTATCCGGCCTCCAGGTCCACGGAGACGGGGACGTCGACTGCTGCGATGATCGGCTTGACGGCGGCGAGTACCTCTTCGAAGGTCTGCCCCTCGTTGTCGTCGGCTCCCCGGGAGTCGGCGAGGGGATGGCTGCCGACGGTGAGCGCGGGGAAGCCGGAGGCGACCGCCGTGCGCGCGGACCAGACGTCCCAGACGGTCGGCAGGACGAGCGGTTTGTACTGGGCGTGCAACTGCATGAGGCGTTGAGCGCGCTCAACGGTGGTGTGAGAGACCATGCCAGGGACGCTACCCCGGGATTGCCGCGGACAATGTGCTGACATGCCTTGCCCGGTGACCGGAGGGCGAACTCCTGATGATCGATCGGACCCGGGAGCTCGACGGGCCGTCGGGTCTGCCGGTTGCTCATCCCGTCCGCCGGGGCGCCAGCGGTGGTGCGTATCCCTTCGGCCTGCGCAGACAGCTTCGGCCGCGCCGGCTTGCGCGAGGAGTCGCGGGCGTCGGACGCGGACCGATGGCTGCCGCGGGCCAGGCAGGGCGGGATCAGGTCCGTGTACTGGGCCGACCGGGTGCCGTCACCTCATGCGCCCCCAGGACCTGCGGTGTCACCGCGGTGTGATTGTCGCCCTCGTGGGCGTCGGATTACGGACGAGGGCCCTTCCTTCGGCAGGATGGGGGCATGACCGAGATCCGCACCCCCCGTCTCCTCCTCCGTAGCTGGCACGACGATGACCTTGCCCCGATGGCGGAAATCAACGCGGACCCACGGGTCATGCGCTGGGTCGACGACGGTTCGGTGCGCGATCTGGATGACACGGCCGAGGAGATCGAACGCTGGGAGGAGGAATGGGACGAGGAGGGCTTTGGGCTCTTCGCCGTCGAACTGCTGGCTTCGGGCGAACTGATCGGTTTTACGGGGTTGTCGGTGCCCGAGTTCCTGCCGGAGGTGATGCCCGCCGTGGCGATCAGTTGGCGTCTGGGCTCACAGTTCTGGGGTCAGGGATACGCCTCCGAAGCAGCGTACGCCACCTTGGAGTTCGCGCTCCAGGACCGCGGCCTGGACCGCGTCATCAGCATCAGCCGGGTTGGGGACACTGCCTCTGAGAACGTCATCCGCAAGCTCGGCATGGTGCCCGAGCGGGAGACGGTACATCCGATGTACGGCTGTCCACTGCGCGTTCACGCCATCGACCTGACCGAGTTCCAGGCGTAACTGAGCATCTCCATGCCTTACGGCCAGCAGGCCTACAACGGCGGCAGGTACGACCGGTGGGTGCCCGCCAAGGGCACCACGACCATGGCGTACCTGACCCGCGAGGACATCCCCTTCCACTTCGCCCTCGCCGACGCCTTCACCGTCTGCGACGCCTACCACTGCTCGTTCATCGGCTCCACCGACCCGAACCGCTACTACATGTGGTCCGGCTACACGGGCAACGACGGCAGCGGCGGCGGCCCGGTCCTGGACAACGCCGAACTCGGCTACGGCTGGACCACCTACCCCGAGCGTCTGGAGCAGGTCGGCATCTCCTGGAAGATCTACCAGGACATCGGCGACGGCCTGGACGCGGCCGGCTCCTGGGGCTGGATCCAGGACGCCTACCGCGGCAACTACGGCGACAACTCCCTGCTGTACTTCGACAAGTACCGCAACGCCCAGCCCGGCGACCCCTGGTACGACAAGGCCCGCACCGGCACCGACGTCAAGAACGGCGACGGCTACTTCGACCACCTGCGCGCCGACGTCAAGGCCGGAGAACTGCCCCAGATCTCCTGGATCGCCGCCCCCGAGGCCTTCTCCGAGCACTCCAACTGGCCCTCGAACTACGGCGCCTGGTACATCGCCCAGGTCCTGGACGCCCTCACCTCCAACCCCGAGGTCTGGGCGAAGACGGCCCTGTTCATCACCTACGACGAGAACGACGGCTTCTTCGACCACGTCGTGCCGCCGCTGCCGCCGAAGGACGCCTCCCGCGGTCTGTCCACCGTCGACGTCACCCCCGACCTCTTCCCGGGCGACGGCCGCAGGACGGCGGGCCCCTACGGGCTGGGCCCGCGCGTGCCGATGCTGGTCGTCTCCCCCTGGAGCAAGGGCGGCTACGTCTGCTCCGAAACCCTCGACCACACCTCGATCCTGCGGTTCATGGAACGCCGCTTCGGCGTGCGCGAGACGAACATCTCGCCGTGGCGCCGGGCGATCTGCGGTGACCTGACGTCCGCGTTCGACTTCTCCCGCAAGGACGCGCGCCCGGCCCCACTGCCCGGCACCGACGCGTACGAGCCGCAGGACCGCGAACGCCACCCCGACTACAGGCCCACCCCGCCCGCCGACCCGCGCATGCCCCGGCAGGAGCGCGGACTGCGTCGCTCCCGGCCGCTGAAGTACGCCCCGCACGTCGACGCCACCGTCGACGTGGCCGCCGGGAAGCTCACCCTCACCTTCGCCTCCGGGCCGAAGGCCGGCGGTGCCTTCCACGTCACCTCCGGCAACCGCGCCGACGGTCCCTGGACGTACACCACCGAGGCCGGCCGGACGCTCCGGGACACCTGGAACTCGGCCTACTCCGCCGGCTCCTACGACCTGACCGTGCACGGCCCGAATGGCTTCGTGCGGGTCTTCAAGGGTTCCAACAGCGTGGCCGGCTGTGAGGTCACCGCCCGCCACCGGGGCGACGACCTCGAGCTCACCTTCACCCACAGGGGAACCGGCACGGCACGACTGCGCATCGCCGACGGCTACGGCGGCAGGCCCTCGGCCGTCACGGTCCGCCCGGGCGTGACCGTGCGGCGGACCGTCGACCTCACCGCAAGCCGCCGCTGGTACGACCTGACCGTCACCGCCGACGGCGACAAGGTCTTCCTGCGCCGGTTCGCGGGGCACGTCGAGAACGGACAGCCGGGCGTGAGCGACCCGGCGATCATCACCGCGTAGCCGGGCTGAGGTGCCCCGGTCGTGCGGCCGGGGCACCCACGCCGGTCCTCCGGCCGCGGTTCGCGTTCGTACGCCTGCGATGTGAGGCGGCAGGAACGAGGCGGCCCCCGGCGTGAACATCACGACGGGGGCCGTCCTCGTCTTTCCGCGTTCGGGTCGGTACAGGCCCTTGAACGTGTTCCAGCCGCCCGCGCCGACCAGCGCCCGGCTGCTGTACGTGCCGTTTCCCGTGGACGCGTACCGCCACAGCCTCCCGGCGGTGTCACGGGCCAGCAGGCCGGTGCGCCGTCACCGGAGAGGTCGCCGGTGCCGACGAGGGCGGAGCAGGCGTTCCAGCCGCCGCCGACCTTCTCTCGCCAGAGCGACGGCCCCTTGCGCTTCATGATGGGCTCAGGCGGGCATCGCCTCCGGGTCACTGACGCCGCGCGTCATGGCCTCTCGGGCAGCCTGCCGTACAGCCCGGACGGTGGCTTCGCTCCGCCGTGCCCTCAGCCAGGCGAGAGCAGACGTGGAGGGCGCAAGGTCGGCCACGTCGACGTACGTGACGCCCGGCCGGGCGAAGTACTCGCGCGCGGCCGCCGGCAGGAAGCACATCGCCTCACCGGCGGCCACGGTGTGCAGCAACGATTCCATGTCGGTGACCACCGGTCCGTAACGGACACGGCTGCCGTCGGGGCGCGGGTCGACCGCCCAGAAGTCCCACCACAGGCGCGGCACCTCCTGCGGCGTGTCCACCACGGGCACACCGGAGAAGTGGGCCAGGGTGAGAGCGGGCAGGGCCGCCAACGGGTGATCGGCGGCGAGACACGCCACGCGCGGCTCCGTGGCCAGGTGGTGCACTTCTATGTCGTCCGTCACCGGCGGGCGGAGGAAGACGACATCGGCCTCCTGCTGTGCCAGCGCGGCAAGATGATCACCGAAGCCCAAATTGATCAGCTGCACGGTCATACCCGGGTGCCGATTACGGAGTAGGCCGAGCACGGAGCGTGTGTGCTTCATGGAGGCTTCTGCTCCCATGGTCCCTACGACGAGTCGACC
This sequence comes from Streptomyces sp. NPDC056628, assembly GCF_042792555.1. NCBI lineage: Bacteria > Bacillati > Actinomycetota > Actinomycetes > Kitasatosporales > Streptomycetaceae > Streptomyces > Streptomyces sp. NPDC056628. The sequence goes on along the minus strand of NZ_JBHTWG010000056.1, from coordinate 19,257 downwards.
GGACGCCTGCCGCACCTGGGCGTCGGCGACGCGCCGCAGCCGGTCGACAGCGCCGACCGCCGCTCGAGCTTCGGGGAGGAGTGCCTGCCCCGCTTCCGTGAGACGAATCGTCCGGCCCGAGCGTTCCACCACAGCTACCCCCAAACGCTTCTCCAGCTCTCGGATCTGCTGGCTCAGCGCCGGCTGTGTGATGAACGAACGCGCGGCTGCGCGCCCGAAATGGAGTTCCTCATTCAGAGTGAGAAACAGCCGCAGCTGATGAATGCTCGGCTCCCTCGACCTGGACGCTCCCACGGAGAAGTCCCCCTCCACCCGTCCAACCTGCTGAAATAACACGCTCGTTATCAGTCGCAAGACATCATGCACCCTCGGTTCACTGACCTCCCCACGTTGCCCGTGTGATAGTCGACGGGCCGTTACTCGACGGGCCCGAACCCGGTCAACCGCCGCGAACGGTTGCCGTGCCCAGCGCGTGCCCACGGACGCCGGCCGGGCATCGACTGTCAGACCACCCCCAGGAGGACCGCACCATGATTCGCTCTGTGAGAACCGCCGCCGCGGCCGTGGCTTCCACGGCTGTCGCCGCCGCCGGCCTTGTCTTCGGCACGGCGAGTTCCGCCCATGCGACCGGGCACGGCGAGGGCTACTACGGTGTCTGGGCCTCCGGTGTGAACGTCCGTGCCGGTGGCGGAGAGCAGTGCTATCTGTACCCGTCCGCCGCCAACTGCCCCACCGTGCAGACGACGGTGAGCAGTCCCGCGCAGGTATGGGTGTACTGCCAGCAGGAAGGCGCGCAGAGCGTCGGCGGCAACCCGTACTGGGTATGGGTGCTCACCTCCAGCGGCCATCGCGGCTACATGGCCAGCTACTACACCGACAACGCCACCAACTGGATCGACGGCGTGCCGACCTGCTGACACGACGTCGAGGGGAATCCGGCGTACTGCGCACGCAGGTCCGGGCGCAGTGCGTAGGCGGTGCGCAGTAGGGGGCTTGGGGCCGGTCCTGCCTGCCCATGACGAAGAGCGACTACGGGGACGGGCATGGAAGGCCGACTTCTTCCTCAGCCAACCGACCACGGCACGATCAGAAACCGGGGACACGAGATGAGACCGAGTGAGCGAGGGAGCGACGGTCGAAGACCACTCGACCGAACGCCCCTGCTGAGAGTACTGCTCGCAGCGATGACGGCGGTGGCCTGTCTGGGGCTGCCGGCCACGACGACAGCCGCCGCTGCCGTGAAAACGGCACCACCTGCGGCCACCGCCTCGACCGCCGTCGGTAAGGCGGCGTCTGCCTGCGCGCCGCTGAAGCCGGGGGCGAGCGCTACCGCGGTGGACGCGGTGGAGGTCGCCTGCCGCTATGTCGGCTGGAGTTACGCGTGGGGCGGCGGCCACGCCCAGGGGCTTCCCGGCCCGAGCCAGGGCATGATCGACCCGACCGACCCACGGTCCTACGGGGACCCCAACCTCTGGAGCTTCGACTGCATCGGGCTGGTGCGCTGGGCCTGGTACAAGGCGACCCGCCAGGACATCGTCAGCGAGCGCACCACGCAGTCCACCTGGCAGAACCCGGGATACGCCCACACCAAGTTCACCAAGGAGCAGGGCGAGGCCCCGTTGCTGCCCGGGGACATCCTCTACTTCGGCACGGGCATCACGCACGTCGCGCTCTATCTCGGCGACGGCAAAGTGGTGGAGGCGCCCAACTCGGGCGACGTCGTCCGGGTCGCGGACGCCCGGTGGGACCGATACCAGGGAGCGTTCCGGCCGCACACCGCAGGCGTGTTCCCGGTCTGGGAGTACGACGGGCTCGGCCAGCACGTGAAGACGTGGGGCCGGCCCAACCTGCGCGAGAACTCCCACACCGGCAGCCCGGTCAAGTGGCAGAACGGCAACGGCATCTCCGTCGCCGTCAGGGCCCTGTGCCAGCGGGTGGGTGAACGGGTCACCGTCGACGGCATGGTCAACAACGTCTGGACCTATCTGCCGGACTACCGCAGCTGGGTGAGCAACCTGTTCCTGCAAGGCCCCGCGATCACCCCGGGCGTACCGTCGTGCGGGCAGTACGCGGCCATCGGAGGCACGCTGGACGGGGCCGACTCGAACACGTCCTGCGGCGACGGCACCGAGCCGAACTCCGCGGGCGCGTGGACGGCCAAGTCGACCACCGTGTGGGGCCGCACCGTGGAGCTGCGTTACAACGGCACGACCGCGTGCGCCTGGGGACGCATCATCGGCGGCACGGTCGGAGACGAGATCTGGGTCGACCGCAGCAGCGACAACGGGCAGACCTGGGAACCGATGCTCGGCTACACCACGGTCACCTCGGGCGGCGACGCGTACACCACCCAGTGGAACGACAACGGGCTGGTGATGCGCGCCTGCGGCACCAACGGCAAGGGCGGGACGATTGCCTGCACCGGCTGGTACTGACGCGCCGCTCCGTCGCCCCGGCGATCCCTCGCTCCTGTCGGAGCCGGGTCGCCGGGTCGCCGGGGCGCCGGGGCGCAGCCCGCGCGGTCGGCCAGGCGGATCGCGTGGTCGACTCGACGCCGAAAGAGACCGGTTGTGCCGTCGCCCCTGGACTGAGCGGCACACGCGGCCCGCCGGCCCCTCCACCAGGCACCCGAGGCGCCTTCACTCCGGCGCGACGTCCGTGGTTACTCGTGCGTTCCGCACATCAAGGTGATGACAGCGGTGACTGTGCGGGACGGTACGCACCATGACAGCGTCTTCCCCGTCAGCGACCGGACGGGAGGGAGACGGCGTGAACAAGGGCTATGCCGTGTACTGCGACGCGGACCCGTACTTCTACGACGCTCCGCACCGCACCGTCTCCGCGGCCGGCGCGGGACGCACCCGGTACGCCGCGGCCTTGTGGCCCGTCCCGGAGGGATGGCAGCGCAACGAGAGCGGTGACTGGCTCGCCCTGCGTCCGGCCGACGCCGAACTGCCCGATCAAGGCTGGAAGATCCACGTCTCCGCGTGCCTCGACAACGCCGAGTCCGTGCTGGAACGGGTGTGGCGGCACTGCGTAGCCGACGGCACCGCCTTCAAGTTCGTCCCCAGCCGCTACCTGCTGCACCAGCGCAACGCCAAGTACGCGGACCGCTCCGGCAGCGGCAAGTTCATCACCGTCTACCCGGCGGACGAGGAGCGGTTCGAACGGCTCGCGGACGAGCTGGGGCGGCTGCTGGTCGGCGAACCCGGACCGCACATCCTGAGCGACCTGCGGCTCGGCGACGGCCCCGTGCACGTCCGCTACGGCGGGTTCACCCGGCGCAACTGCTACGACGCGGAAGGGGAGTTGCGCCCGGCCGTGACCGGCCCCCACGGGGTGCTCGTGCCCGATCTGCGCGGCCCCGTCTTCCGCATACCGGACTGGGTCGAACCGCCCGCGTTCCTGCGTCCGCACCTGGAGGCACGCGACGCGCTGACCGTGGCCGGGCTGCCCTACGCCATCGAGTCGGCACTGCACTTCTCCAACGGCGGCGGTGTCTACCTCGCCCGCGACTCCCGCACCGGACAGCGGGTCGTCCTCAAGGAGGCCCGTCCGCACGCCGGTCTGGCGGCCGACGGCGCGGACGCCGTCGCCCGGCTGCACCGCGAACGCCGCGCGCTGGAGAGCCTGTCCGGTCTCGACTGCACCCCCGAGGTGCTCGACCACTTCACCGTCGGCGAACACCACTTCCTGGTGATGGAGCACATCGACGGCAAGCCGCTCAACACCTTCTTCGCCCGCCGTCACCCGCTCATCGAGGCCGACCCCGGCGAGGAGCGGCTGGCCGAGTACACGGCCTGGGCCCTCGACGTCCACGCCCGGGTGGAGCGCGCCGTGGAGGACGTCCACGCCCGCGGCGTGGTCTTCAACGACCTGCACCTGTTCAACATCATGATCCGCGAGGACGACAGCGTCGCCCTGCTGGACTTCGAGGCCGCGCACCAGGTCGGCGAAGCCGGTCGGCAGACCGTCGCCAACCCGGGGTTCGTGGCACCGTCCGACCGCAGGGGCGTCGCGGTGGACCGGTACGCGCTGGCCTGCCTGCGGCTCGCTCTGTTCCTGCCGCTGACCAGCCTGCTGGCCCTGGACCGGCGCAAGGCGGCCCACCTTGCCGACGTGGTCGCCGGACAGTTCCCGGTGGACCGGGCGTTCCTGGACGCGGCGGTCGACGAGATCACCCGCGGCGCAACCGAGCCCGCCGGCACCCCGGCGGCCGTACGGGAGGGCGGACCGGTGGTCCCGGTCCGCCCCGGCGACTGGCCCCGCAGCAGGGACTCGATGGCCGCGGCGATCCGCGTCTCTGCGACCCCGTCCCGGACCGACCGCCTCTTCCCCGGCGACATCGCCCAGTTCGGCACGGCCGGCGGCGGACTGGCCATCGGCCACGGCGCAGCGGGAGTGCTGTACGCGCTGGCCGAGAGCGGCGCGGGCCGGTACGAGGACGGGGAACAGTGGCTCCTGGAGCGGACCAAGCAACCGCCGTCGGGCATGCCACTCGGTTTCCACGACGGCCTCGCCGGTGTCGCCTGGACGCTGGAACACCTCGGTCACCGCGACCGCGCCCTGGAACTCGCCGAACTGCTCCTCGACCAGCCCTTCGACGACCTGGCCCCGGACCTGCACAGCGGCACCGCCGGACTGGGCCTGGCCCTGGACTCGCTGGCCGCGGCCACGGGGGAGAGCGCCCTGCGCAGCGCCGCGCGGCGCTGCGCCGAGCTGACCGCCCGGAGGGGCTCCGCCGGGGACGTGAGCGTCGGCCGGGGCCGCGCGGGCCTGCTGCACGGCGCCGCCGGGCGGGCCCTGCTCTTCCTGCGGCTGTACGAAGCCGACCGGGACCCCGCTCTGCTCGACCTCGCGCGGGACGAACTGCGCCGGGACCTCGCGCGGTGCGTCCGTGGCGCCGGCGGCGCGCTCCAGGTCGACGAGGGCTGGCGCACCATGCCCTACCTGGGCGCGGGCAGCGTGGGCATCGGCATGGTGCTCGACGACTACCTGGCGCACCGCCAGGACGAGGACTTCACCCGGGCGAGAGGCGAGATCGTGGCCGCGGCGCAGGCCATGTTCTACGCCCAGCCGGGCCTGTACCGGGGGGTGGCCGGGATGGTGCTGCATCTCGGCCGCACGACGGCCGAGATGCCCGGCACCGGTCCCGAGGCCATCCGGCGGCAGCTCGACGCGCTTTCCTGGCACGCGATGTCCTACCGCGGCCGGCTCGCCTTCCCCGGCGAGCAGATGATGCGCCTGTCGATGGACCTCTCCACGGGCACGGCCGGATGCCTGCTCGCCGTCGCCTCCGTCCACGGCACCCGGTCCGCCGGACTGCCGTTCCTCCCGCCGCCCACCCGGCGGCCCCATGACTCGGCCCCTCCCGGGGTCGTGAGGAAAGAAGACAACCCGTTGCCGTACGAAGGGAAGACGTCATGAACCTGTTCGACCTGCAGTCGATGGAGACCCCCAAGGAAGAGGCCATGGGGGACGTGGAGACCGGCAGCCGCGCGAGCCTGCTGCTCTGCGGCGACAGCAGCCTGAGCATCACGACCTGTAACTGACACACGGGCCGGCCACCGCGGTGACGCGGTGAGCCCTGCCGCCCGGTACCGGCGCTCCGGGTTTCCGCCCGGAGCGCCGGTACCCGCATGCACGGACACCTCGGCCGTCCGGTCGCGCGGCCGGTGTCCCGACACGGTGGGACGCACGGAAGGAGGCCGACTGGTGCCGACGAGCGGGTCCCGGGCACGGCGCGCGGGCAAGGCAGGCGGCGCAGCCAGCGGCGCGACACCGGGCCGCGCCCCCGAAGCGCTGGTGCTGCTGTGCTCGGTCGCCTCGGCCGCGGTGACCGTGGCCCAGCCCTACGTCCTCGGCCGCACACTGGATCTGCTCCTGCGCGACGGCGGCACCGCCGGTGCCGCGGGACGCTGGCTGATGCTGAGCGCCGCGCTCCTCGTGGGCGAGCTGCTGCTCGACAGCCTCACCTCCCTGTTCACCGGACGCTGCAACGCCACCTGGACGGCGTCCGTCCGCTCCCGTGCCCTCGACGGCCTCCTGCGAGCCGTACCGGACCGCGCCCGGCCGTACGCGCCCGGGGACGTCGGGGCCCGGCTGACCCTGAACGCCGCCGACGCCGGAGCCGCCCCGGCGGCCCGGGCGGCGCTGGCGGCCTCGATGGCCACGCCCGTGGGCGCCCTGGCGGCGCTGGCCGTGGTCGACCTGTGGGTGGCCGCCTGCGTGCTGACCGGGCTGCCCGCCCTCGGGTTCGTCCTGCGGGCCTTCGCCCGGGACACCGGCGCCTCGGTCGGCGCCTACCAGAAGACGCAGGCGGAGATCGCCTCCCGGCTGCTGGAGGCCATGGAGGGCGCGGCGACGATCAACGCGGCGGGCACTCGCGCCCGTGAACGGGCCCGTGTGCTCGAGCCGTTGGACCGACTCACCGCCCAGGGCAGGCACATGTGGGTGCTCCACGGACGCGCCCTGGCCCGCAGCGGGGTCCTGGTCCCCCTGCTCACCCTGGCCGCCACGGCCGTCGGCGGCCTGCGGCTCGCCTCAAGCGCCCTGAGCGTGGGCGAGCTCCTCGCCGTGATCCGCTACGCGCAGCTGACGGCCGGCATCGGTGGCGCGGCGTCCCTGCTGGGCGCGGTGGTGCGCGGCCGCGAGGCGAGGAACCGGACCCTGGCCCTGGCCCGTGTCCCCGCGCTGGTCCACGGGGCACGCCGGCTGCCGCCGGCCGGGCGGGGCGATCTCGAACTGCGCGGGGTACGCGTGGTGCGTGACGGCAGGCAGGTGCTGCACGCCGACGGCGTGCGGGTGCCGGGCGGCGCCACGGCGGCGGTGGTCGGCCGCAGCGGAGCCGGCAAGTCCGTCCTGGCCGCCGTGGCGGGGCGGCTGGTCGATCCCGACGAGGGACAGGTGCTGCTGGACGGCGTCCGTCTCGACCGGCTGACCCGGGACTCCCTGCGCACCGAGATCGGCTACGCCTTCGAGCGCCCCGCCCCGGCCGGGGGCACGGTCGCCGAGATGGTCGCCACCGGACCTCGGCGGGTGTCGCCCGAGCAGGTGCGGGAAGCCTGCCGTGCCGCGGGAGCCGACGGGTTCGTGCGTCGGCTGCCGCACGGGTACGACACCCCGCTTGCCGCAGCGCCGCTCTCGGGCGGCGAGCACCAACGCCTCGGTCTGGCACGGGCGTTCGCGCACGCCGGACGGCTGCTGATCCTGGACGACGCGACGTCCGGCCTGGACACCGCCACCGAGCACGAGGTGGACCGGGCGCTGCGCCGGTCGGTGCGTCCCGGGACCAGGCTGGTCGTCGCGCACCGCCCCTCGGTGGCGGCCCGGGCGGACCTGGTGATCTGGCTGGAGGAGGGGGAAGTGCGGGCCGTCGCGCCGCATGGCGATCTGTGGGAACTGGCCGGCTACCGGGCGGTCTTCGCCGCCGACCCGGCCGGGGCCGGGCAAGCGCCGCCCGACGGAGCCGCACACCCGCCCGTATCCGAGGGAGCACGGCGGTGACCCGCCGCGCCGCGTCCGCGGACACGCGCGAAACGGACGACGGGTCCGGGGCGGTGCGGCGCCTGGCGCCGCCCGCCCGCCGGTTCCTCGCCCGCCGCTCCGGGGTCCTGGTGCGCCTCGCCCTCTGGTCGTTGGCCGAGACCGGGCAGGCGTTCCTCGTGGGGTACGGTGTCGCCCAGGCCGTCGACCAGGGATTCCTCGCCGGTGACACGCGCCGGGGGCTGCTCTGGCTCACGGTCGCGCTGGTGGCCGTGCTGCTCGGAGCCCCGGTGATCCGGGGCGTGTTCGCCCAGCTGGCCGGTCTGACGGAGCCGCTGCGCGACGGTCTGGTGCGGCACGCGGTCGACCGGTCCCTGGGACCCGCCGCGGCGGGCGGTCCCGGTGGGACGGACCGGGCGGCCGTCTCCCGGCTGACGAACCAGGTCGAGATCGCCCGGGACAGCTTCGCCGGTCTCGTCCTGACGCTCCGTTCGTTCGTCTTCACAGCCGCCGGAGCGCTGCTGGGGCTGCTGTCGCTGCATCCCTCCCTCCTCGTGGTGGTGCTTCCCCCGCTGTCGCTCGGTCTGGGGCTGTTTCTGGTGACGCTACGCCCGATGGCGGCGGCGCAGCGACGCGCGCTGGCGGCCGACGAGGCACTGGGCGACCACGCGGCCCGGTCGCGGGCGGCGTTGCGGGACCTGACCGCTTGCGGGACCGGGCCTGCGGCGGCGAGGCGCGGCGCGGAGCTGATCGAGGGTGCCGCGGCGGCGGCCCGTGTCCTGGCCGGCTGGGCGGCGGTGCGTACGGCGGCGCTCGGGGTCGCGGGTCACCTGCCGGTCCTGGCGCTGCTGCTGGCCGTTCCGTGGCTGCGCGGACGGGGGGTGACGGCGGGCGCGCTGCTCGGTGCCTTCACCTACCTCGTCCAGTCGCTGCTGCCCGCCCTGCACACGCTGATGACCGCGCTCGGGGCGGCCGGGTCCCGGCTGCTGGTCGTCCTCGACCGCATCATCGGCCCGGAGCGGCCGCAGCCGCGGCCGGAGCGGCCCCGGGCAGCGGAGCAGGAGCGGGCCGGGGAGCCGGAGCGGGCCGGGGAGCCGGGGAGTGTACGGGCGCCGGCGGCCACCCGTCCGGAGCCCGCACTCGCGGCAGCGCCCCGTCCGGCCCCCGGCGCGGGCGGCGCGGCCGTCACCGCCCGGGCGACGGCCGCGATCCCCGGCCCCGGTGACGACGCACCAAACCTCGGGGGACGCCCGGCGGACCGCGCCCGGACCGCGGCCGTGGAACTGCGGTCCGTGACGCTCTCCTACGGCGTGCGCGCCGAACCCGTCCTCGACTCGCTCGACCTGTGCGTCGCCCCGGGCGAGCACCTCGCCGTCGTCGGCCCCAGCGGCATCGGCAAGTCGACCCTCACCCGCCTGATCGCGGGCACGCTCGCGCCCAGCGGCGGCGAGGTCAGGGTGGACGGCCGGGAGGTGACCGGGCGGCCGCCCGCCGAACTCGCCGCGCTGCGCGTCCTGATGCCCCAGGAGGCGTACGTCTTCTCCGGCACCCTGAGCGACAACCTCACCTACCTCCGCCCGGGCGCGAGCCGCGCGGACCTCGACGCCGCCGTCGACGCTCTCGGCCTGTGGCCCCTGGTGGAGCGGCTGGGCGGCCTCGACGCACCGCTGCGGCCCGCCGAACTCTCCCACGGCGAGCGACAACTCCTCGCGCTGACCCGCGCCTGGATGTCACCCGCCCCCCTGCTGCTGCTCGACGAGGCCACCTGCCATCTCGACCCCGCTGCCGAGGCGCGCGCGGAGGAGGCCCTCGCACGGCGCCCGGGAACGCTCCTGGTGGTGGCGCACCGCCTGTCGTCCGCCGTACGCGCCGACCGGGTGCTGGTCCTGGACGGAACGGACGCCGTGTGCGGCACGCACGACGAGGTGCTGGACCGCTCGCCGCTCTACCGGGACCTGACGGGCCACTGGCAGGGCGGACCGGCCCGCCGGCGCTGACCGCCGCGGGCCGTCCGGAGTCCGGACCGCCGCGCGCCTACGTCCAGCCGCCGCTCTGGAGCATGCGTATCGCGTCGACCCGGTTGCGGGCGCCCACCTTCCGTATGGCGGCGGCCATGTAGTTGCGGACGGTGCCCCGGGAGAGGTGCAGACGGGCCGCTATCTCGGCCAGGGGCGCCCCTTGTGAGGCGAGGGACAGCACGCTCAGTTCACGAGTGGTCAGCGGCATCGAGGCGCCCTCCAGCAGGGCGACGGTGAGCGTCTCGTCGAGGAAGCGTTCACCCTTTGCGACCGTGTGCACCGCGGTGATCAGCCGCCGGGCCGGAGCGTTCTTGTCGACCAGCCCGAGAGCACCGCCGTCGAACGCCCGGCGGAGTATCCCCGGACGCCTGGCGGTCGTCAGCACGACGAGCCGGTCACCGCGCCGCACCCGGAACGACGTGTCGTGCGTCTGCCCGGAACCCCAAAGACAGTCGCCGTCCACGACCCACACGTCGGTCGGTAATTCGTCACGATCCGGCAGGTCGACGCCGGGTGCCCGGGACGAGACCTCCAGCGCGCCATCGGATCTCAACAGTTGCACCAATGCCGATCGCAGCAGTTCCTCGTCGTGCACCACGACAGTACGAACCATGTCCCCCACCTCTGGTCAGCGGCCACGCCCGGGTCAGTCGGCACTCGCCCCCCGAGCCACGGGCCATGTGCCCTGATCTGACCGGCGGGAACACGACAAGTACGCACGAGCGAACCGCACCGGACGCAATGCGCCACCCTCCAGGCCCCAGGAAGGGCACGGCGGCTGTGCCCGCCCGGCCGAAAACGACGGATTCGCACGCTCTCGCCCGGATGCCGGCGGTCCCCGCGGCACGCGTCCGCCGCTCCCCGCTCCCGCGTCGGCGGCCACGGCCGCTGGCCACAGAGGTGTGCGGCCATCCAGGGCCCGCGTTCCCCGCGGAACCAAGCGGCCGGTGCCACGCGGGCACGCCGCTCGCGGTTCGGCCGGAAACCGTCAGCGCGCAATCTGGCGCGAATCCACGGTCGCCCGTCGCCCCGCACTCCTCGAAACGAACCGTACCGATGTTGGTATACCGATACGCATGCGTACCGGTGAAGTGGCGCGCCGGCGAACGCCGGACACACCCGAGGTGCGGCGCACCATGACGTCGCAGGACGTGGACCGGCCCGGACCGGTCGGCACGCGCCGCTCCAGGATCACCCCGGAGCGCGAGCGTGAGTTCTTCGACGTCGTGCTCCACCAGATCCGGGTCCACGGCTCAAGGGTGTTGCAGAAGGCTGTGTTTGGGCAGGACAGGGCGGGTGGAGACGGTCCTCTAATCATGATGCGAGGGCGAGGTTGTGCATGTGGGCAACGGCCTGGACGGCGTGGCGGAGGCCGTCGCCGTGTTGCCGGCAGTCGCGGAGGACCTGGTAGTTCTTCATCCGGCCGATCACATGCTCCACCCTTGCACGGACCTTGCGGTGCGCCGCGTTGTCGTCTTCCTCGCCCGGCAGCAGCTCGCGCCGGGGGCATTTCCGGTGTGGGGTGACCATGCCGCAGTTGAGGTAGGCGCCGTGCGCCAGGACGGTCACGTTCTGGCAGTGCCCGGCCAGCCGGAAGCACGTCAGGCATGCGCGTCCGCGGTGGTGCCCGGCACCGGCCGGGCCGCGGGGATCACCAGGCGGGTGTCGGTGTCCACGATGACCTGCCCGTTTGCGGGGAACCGGTACTTGCGTGACGAGGAGCCGACCTTCCGGTCGCGTACCGGGATGAGGGTGCCTTCCACGATCCACAACCGGTCGGCCGCATCGCCTGGTCGGGAGACGGGCTCCAGTGCGAGCAGCGGACCGAGCCGCTGGATCACCCGGAACACCGTCGAGGACGAGATCCCGAACAGCGGCCCGAGCTGCCGCATGGTCAGATTCGTGCTGTGGTACACGTCCACCACCAAAACCCGTTCGGCCAGAGGAAGACACCACGGTCGGCCCGGCAGAGTCCCGTTGCCATCGCAGTCACGGACCGCCTTCACCGAGGCCGTCACCGGGAAAGCGGACGACCAGGACGGCACGTGGAAGCCCTACTAGCTCGTCAACGTGACATCACCCCACGCCGGACGAACCGACGACGCCCGGGCACCGGCTCCCGTCGAAACTACCGAGTCGACACCCTCACCGGGCAGGTCTATGACGCCGGCTGGGCGCCCATCAGGACCAGCTGACCGAGCACTGGAAGCCTGCACAGTAGGACGGCTTACCCCTCGACAGCGAGGCCGGACAGGATCACCTGCCTGGCCTCGCGGCTCGTCCGCTACCTCTGTACCCAGCGCATGCCGATGGCGGACAACTTTCGATCCGGTCCGGTGACAGGGTGACGGCCCCGCTGTGCTGGTTTGCTGATCCATGCGCCGAGCCGAAGCTCTCGAATCTCTTGGTCCTCGCTGGCGGGTTCGATTCCGAGGACCTGCTCACACAGTCACTGCTGCACGGTCTTCAGGTTGCCCCGCCCCAGCCGCACCGAGCGGACCCACCGGCCGGGGTTTTCGCCCTGGTGCACGACCTTGCCGGGCTCGGTCGGCAGCGTGCCGCCAGGCTCCAGGTGGAGCCGGACTAAGAACTCCTATCGCAATGACTTCAGGCGTCTCCAGCAGATGAGTGCGCATCCGAGGGTGAGGAAGGCTTCGTGGATGTCGTCGCGTGTCTCCCAGCGGATCCGCAGGCGGCGGAACCAGTGCAGATGGGCGAACGCGCGCTCGACGACCCAGCGTTGGGTGCCCAGGCCGGAGCCGTGCTCGGTGCCGCGGCGGGCGATCAACGGCTTCACGCCGAGGTCCCAGACCAGGCGGCGGTACTTGTCGTGGTCGTAACCGCGGTCGCCCAGCACCACGTCCGGGCGGCGCCGGGGTCGGCCGCGCTTGCCCCGCACCGGCGGCACGGCCTGGAGAAGAGGGATCAGCTGGGTGACGTCGTTGCGATTGCCGCCGGTCAGGGTGGCGGCGAGCGGAATGCCGGTGGCGTCGGTGATCAGATGATGTTTGCTGCCGGTTCTGCCCCGGTCGACAGGGCTTCGTCCGGTCTTGGCTCCCCCTTTAACGCCCGGATGTGGGAGCCATCGACCGCCGCGCGGGAGAAGTCCAGGGCGTTCGCGCTGCGGAGCTCGGCGAGGAGGACCTCGTGCAACCGGGGCCACACGCCGGCCTCGGTCCACTCCGCCAGGCGGCGCCAGCAGGTCATGCCCGACCCGAAGCCGAGCTCCTGCGGAAGGTGTTCTCAGGAGATCCCGGTGTGCAGGACGAACAGGATGCCCTGGAACACCAGCCGGTCCGGATGCCGCTTGCGTCCTGGGTGGCGGGTCCGCCGCTCGACCTTGGGCAGCAGCGGCTCGATCACCGCCCACAGCTCGTCATCGACTTCCCACGGCTTCGGCCGCGCCACCTCGCACCCCCGGATCATCAGTCCCGGAGTGATCCAACCACCTCGAAGATCATTTCGTTAGGAGAGGCCGCGGGTCGCCATGAGCCGTCTCGGCAGCAGGTAGAGCCTGCTGTACCCCGGGCCGGGTGCCTGCGGGATCGCCGGGCGGGGCGGCGCCGCCTAGCGTCGGTGGTGCCTGACCTCACTGTCGTCCCCAGTCCCGCCGGAGGAGTCATGACCCATCCCGAACCGCCCGCCCGTGCCGGTCTCGCCCGTGTCCTGCTGTGGCCGGCGCTGGTCGTCAGCGTGGTGGGGAACGCCGTGGCGTCCGTCGCCGGCGCCGGCACGGCTGTCTCCCTGGGCTTCGGGGCGTTCACCGCGGTGACCGCGGCGACGCTGGTCGTCCGGCGGTGGCGCGAGCGCGGATGACCGGCCGAGGGGTACTGGTCCGTCAACTGTGGTGCGCACGCGACCCATTGACGTCCCTCATCCCTGCCGTTACGTTCCGAGAGCGCTCTCTCATCCGACCTCCGGTTCCCCCCGGGGCCGCCTCCCCCACCCTCGTCGCGGCGGCCGCACCGAGAGGGACACCGCCCTGGCAGGGAGGCCCCATGACTCCCGCACGAAGGCTCCACCGGTCCCCGTGGGCCGCGCTGTGCGCCCTGGCGCTCCTCATCGGCCTCGCCCCGCAGGCCGCGTCCGCCGCGAGCGCGGCACCGAAGGCGGCCGTCTGCAACAAGTACTGCGACGCCCGCGACCCCGCCCTCTCCCCCGGCGACCGCGCGCCGGTGACGGCCTCCCTGTACGGGCGGTCGATCGTCCTGCACTTCGACGACGCCGACGCCATGGGCTGGGCGTCCCTCGACAACGGCAGCCCGGGTGACGAGGTGTGGCTCGACCGCTCCTTCGACGGCGGGCGCTCCTGGAGCGCGGGGAGCAGGCTCGGCGCCACGACCGTGCCCGCGGGCCGGCGGGGCTGGCGCACGCTGATGTACAACGTGGACGACTGGAACGGCCACGGCGTCGGCGCGCTGCGCGCCTGCGGCAGGGCCGGTGACCGCACCGAGATCGCCTGCACGCCGTGGGCGCGCACCACGTGGAACGCCGGCGACCGGCGGACCGCGGCGGCCACCGGGCTGATGACGTTCTACTCCTACGCGACCGGCCTGTTCGCCACGACCGGCTGGTGGAACTCGGCGAACGCCCTGACCGCGGTCATCGACAACATCCGTGTGTCGGGGATGGGGAGTTACCGGTACGCGATCTCCCGCACCTACGACTTGAACGTCACCGCGCAGGGCGGGCAGTTCCGCAACGACTACATCGACGACACCGGCTGGTGGGGGCTGGCCTGGATCGCCGCGTACGACCTGACCGGGGAGAGCCGCTACCTCGCCACGGCCCGCGCGGACGCCGAGCACATGGCGGCGTACTGGGACGGCACGTGTGGAGGCGGCGTGTGGTGGAGCACGGCGCGGACCTACAAGAACGCCATCGCCAACTCCCTCTACATCCACCTCAACGCGGCCCTGCACAACCGGATCCCCGGCGACACGACGTACCGGGACCGGGCCCGGGCCGGCTGGACGTGGTTCCAGGGCACCGGGATGATCAACGCCTCCCAGCTGGTGAACGACGGGGTCGACCTGTCCACGTGCCGCAACAACGGGCAGCCCGTCTGGTCCTACAACCAGGGCGTCCTGCTCGGCGCCCTCACCGAACTGCACCGCGCCACCGGCGACGGCGCCCTGCTCGCCCGCGCCCGGCAGATCGCCGACGCCGCGACGACCGCGCCCTCGCTCCACACCGGTGACGGCATCCTGCGCGACCCCTGCGAGGGCGGTGACTGCGGCGCCGACGGGCCGTCGTTCAAGGGCGCGCACGTGCGCGGGCTGCGCACGCTGGACGCGGCCCTGCCGGACCACCCCTACACGGCCTACCTGCGCCGCCAGGGCCGACGGGCCGTCGTTCAAGGGCGCGCACGTGCGCGGGCTGCGCACGCTGGACGCGGCCCTGCCGGACCACCCCTACACGGCCTACCTGCGCCGC
>NZ_JBHTWG010000056.1:0-4220 GCF_042792555.1 Streptomyces sp. NPDC056628 | reverse complement strand
GCCAGGCCGACCGCGCGTACAGCGGTGACCGCACCCCGCTCGACCAGTACGGACTGCGCTGGTCGGGGCCCGTCGACACGGTGGACGCGGCGCGTCAGCAGAGCGCGCTGGACCTGCTCAACGCGGCTCCGTAGCAGGGGCGTTCACGTCCCCGCCTCGGTTACGCCGGCGGCGCCGCAGGGCGCGCGGCGCCGCCACGGCCAGGGAGAGGGCGAACAGCGCCGCCGTCACGAGGAGCCAGCGGACGAGGAAGACGCCGGCGGGCAGCAGGGTGGCGCGCTCGTAGCGGTCCACGCTCCCGCTGATCAGCGGGAACCACACAAGGAGCAGCAGGGCGGAGGCGGTGGCGGGCCAGCGCACGTGGTTGACCAGGTGCGGGGCGAGCAGTGCGCGCAGGCCCCGGTCGATCGCCGCGTACAGGGGGACGAGGAGCAGGTCGTGCACCAGGGCCGCGCCCACCACCCAGTACACCACCGTGATCCACTCGTCCGCGTCCAGCAGGCGCAGGCCCGCGTAGCAGACCAGGACCAGCGAGGCGGCGGTCAGCAGCAGGTGGCCGGGGCCCGCCCCGTACCAGCGGCGCCACCACAGTCCCGCGCCGCGCGGGGACGGCGCGGGATCCGGGGTGTTCGTCACCGCACCCTCCCGAAGGACAGCCGGGCGACCCACTTCGTGTTGAGGACGCCCGGGGCCGCCGGAACGATGACGCGGGCCGGGTAGCCGTGGTCGGGCGACAGGTCGGCGCCGTTGACCTGGAGGGCGAGGAGGGAGCGGGGGTCGCGCACCTGGTTGTGACGCAGGGCGGCCCGGCGGAAGGAGCCGCGCAGTTGCAGGGACTCCACCAGGACGTCCGGTGCGTCCTCCGGCTCGTACCCGACCAGGGCGGCCAGATCGCGCAGCCGTACGCCGCGCCAGTGCTGGTCCTCCGTCGACCATCCCTCGACGCAGGCGATGGGCAGGGCGGCGGAATGCTGGGCCATCGCCAGCAACTCCGCCCGTGACAGGCGTACTTGACCTCGGGAGCCGGTCACCACGAGCTGCCACGCCTCTCCGGTCTGCGCGTCGGTGACGCCGGCGAGGGCGGCCGGCTTGTTGATCTGGAAGCCGTCGGGTCCTCCTCCGGGGTCACCGCCGCCGTGCGGCGCGAACAGCGCGGTGCGGCGCAGCGGCCCGCCGATGCTCTGGCCGGCCGTGGTGAGGAGCAGCAGCAGTGAGGAGCCTCCGACGAGTGCGGCCAGTCCGCGCCGCGAGAGGGTCGGCGACGCCGGGTCGGGTGCGGCCAGCTCGTCGGACGCGGCGGGGGCCGGTGACGTCGTGGAGCGGACGTAGGCGACCGGGCCGCCGCGCTGCCGGAGGGTGCGCACGGTCTGCGGGACGCGCAGCGCGGCGTGGGCCGCGAAGGCGGCGAAGAAGACCCAGGCGCCGTAGAAGTGCAGACGGTAGAAGGAGCCGGGGAAGACGTAGTCGAGCTGGATGTTGAGGACCCCGGTGAGGAAGGTGAACAGGCCGCCGCCGACCAGGAACAGCAGGGACAGGCGTTCCAGCGCCTGGGCCACGGACCGCACGGGCGGCAGGGCGAAGAACCGGGGGACGACCGACCACAGCTTGGCCAGCAGTACCGGGATCAGCGCCACGCCCACGGCGACGTGGACGCCCTGGGTGACCCGGTACAGCCAGTGCGGATCGGTCGGCCAGGAGAACAGGTAGAAGCCCAGCAGGCCCTTGTCCGGTGTCCTGTCGTTCAGCGGCGACAGATCGGGGTTGTACGCGGCGTACGAGAGCAGGCCCGTCACGAACAGCAGCGGCACCCCGGCCAGCAGGACGACTCCGAGCACGGACGTCAGCCATGTCCCACGCAGGGGGCTGCGCCAGAAGCGCGGGGACACGGGCAACCGGTCCAGCAGGGCACGTCGGTCGGTCATGGGAGCGGGCCTCGGCTCTCGACAGGGCGGCAGGGCGGCAGGGCGGCAGGGCTGACTGTCTCGGACAGTAGGGCGCCGACCGCCAAGGGATGGTTTTGCCGAGGTGACGGAAGTCTGACGCCGCCCGTCCCGGACGGGCGGCGGCCGGCAAGTGGCCGACGGCGACCGTCTGCCGAATAGTGCGAGGAATGGGTCCTCCGCGCGGGCTGACGTGTCACCGTTCGGGGAGACGAGTCGTGGGTTCATTTTCACCCGGATTCCACGGCCGCAGGCGTTCCACGTCCTGCACGTGTGCGGGCCGGACCCCGGCCTGACCGCGCGCTGCGCCCACTGCTCCCGGGTGGCGCTGCGCCTGGTCCGCCACGAGGAGGACACCTGGCTCACACCGGGCGGCGCGGAGGGCGCCTTCCGCTTCCGAGCGCCTACACCTCGGCGTAGGCGTGCGAGCCCGAGCCGAGCGGCAGGCGCAGCGGTCCCTCACCGGCCACCACGCGGTCGATGACGGCGGCCGCCCCCTGGCCGGAGAACCGGCACGAGATCGTCGTCCGTGACACGAGGGACCCGACGTCCGGCCACCCGCCCAGCCGGTCGGCCCGACCATGCCCCACGGCCTCCTGCCCACCGTCGTGAGACCGCGCTCGGGATCGAGGACGGCTACCGGGGAGCCGCGGCTCGCGGCCCGGCCTTCCAGGGGATCCCGCTCGTCCCACCCGGCCGGCACCGGCGCTCCGCGCCGAAGATGCCCCGCCGCGACGGTGACGCCGTACGGCCGCCGACCTCCGCGTGGACTGGGCCCACCGGGGCGGGCGGGGACTGGCCACGGAGGGCCGCGCGGTCGCTCCCGCCCCGCTCGGCGCGGACGAGCCGGCCAGGACCGGGCCTCACCTGGACGCTGGGCCGCCGTCCTGGGCGGGCGGGGAGCTCCTGCGGCGCTGGGGCACGGACCGTCGGGCGGCGCCGCTGCGTACTCTTGCGGCATGCGGATGCGCCCCACTCTCGTCTGGACGCCGGCCGAGGACTGGCCGGCCGGCACCACGGACCTCGGTCCGGTCGTCGACGCCCTGGACACGGGCGGGGTGCTGGTGCTCAGCGGGGCGGGCATCTCCACCGAGTCCGGCATCCCCGACTACCGGGGCGAGGGCGGCAGCCTCAGCCGCCACACCCCGATGACGTACCAGGAGTTCACGTCCAGCGCCCCGGCCCGGCGCCGGTACTGGGCGCGCAGCCACCTCGGCTGGCGCACCTTCGGGCGGGCCCACCCCAACGCCGGCCACCGGGCCGTGGCCGCGTTCGGCCGACACGGTCTGCTGAGGGGCGTGATCACCCAGAACGTCGACGGTCTGCACCAGGCCGCAGGCAGCGCGGACGCCCTGGAGCTGCACGGGAGCCTCCAGCGGGTGATCTGCCTGTCCTGCGGGACGTACAGCCCGCGCGCCGAACTCGCCCTCCGGCTCGAGGAGGCCAACGCGGGCTTCGACCCGGTGGCCGCCACGATCAACCCGGACGGCGACGCCGACCTCACCGACGAGCAGGTCCAGGACTTCCAGGTCCTGCCCTGCACGCGCTGCGGCGGCATTCTCAAGCCGGACGTGGTGTTCTTCGGCGAGAACGTGCCCCCAACGCGGGTCGAGCACTGCCGCACGCTGGTCGACGAGGCGGCGTCGCTGCTGGTCCTGGGCTCCTCGCTGACGGTGATGTCCGGGCTGCGGTTCGTACGGCGGGCCGCCGAGGCGGGCAAGCCGGTCCTGATCGTCAACCGGGACCCGACCCGCGGCGACCGGCACGCCGTCACCCGGGTCGCACTCCCCCTAGGCCCGGCCCTCACGTCCGTGGCCGCGCGCCTGGACGTCCAGGTCGTCTGAGGCAGGCGGCGGGCTCCCCTCTGCTTCTACGCGCGGTTCCGCTCGGCCAGTTCCTCGGCGTAGTTGTACGCCGCGGCGCTCCCCTGTCTGCCGGGTGAGAGCTTCACGATCGCCTTGTCGGTCTCCGGGTTCCCGCTCAGATACGCCTCGGTGAGGACGTACGGCAGTCCGTCCACGCTGAAGCGGATGCTGCCGTCGGGGTAGGCGCTGACGCGGATCCGACGGCCGTCGGGAAGCTCGATCGGCTCGGCCACGAAGTGCGCTTTGAGGGGCTGCTCGGCCATGAGGGCCTCCTGGTCGTACCGGATCGGTGAAAGCCGACATTGACTTGCTCCTCGGGCTGAAGCCCGAGGATTCTGGCCTTCCTGACCGGTTGCTGTGCCGCTATGCGGCACGGTTTCCGGTGGGGATTCCGTGGCTTCCTGTTTCTTCGCGC
>NZ_JBHTWG010000055.1:0-30818 GCF_042792555.1 Streptomyces sp. NPDC056628 | reverse complement strand
ACCCGAACGCCTTCGCCAACGCCTGCTGCTGGCCGGTGTCCGGGTACAGGCGAAAGCTGTACCGGAGCTGCATGGCCGTCACCCTACATACGTGGATTATGGGAGAGATGCCGGAGATCAGAACTGGCCGGCACTGTGTTTTCGTGATGCATGTGCACTTGGATCTTCGTGACGAAATTCCGGCACAAGGTGTTCACCGATGCCCACTTGAGGCGTATGGAGGAGATCATGAAGTCGGTGTGTGCGGACTTCGAGTGCGAGCTGGTGGAGTTCAACGGTGAGGACGACCACGTCCACCTGCTGGTGAACTTCCCCCCCAAGGTCGCCGTGACCAAGCTGGTCAATTCCCTCAAGGGTGTCTCCTCCCGAAGGCTCCGCCAAGAGTTCCCCGACCTGGTACGAGGAGGTAGAAGCCGGTGTTGACGCCGAGCTGGTTGACCAGCATGAGCCGAACGGCGGGCGGAAGGCGGCGTATCTCGTGCCAGGTCCTCACGGCGCCCCGTCCCGCGGTGCGACGCCCAGCCCCGGCGACCCGCTCGTCCGAACCCGGCCGTCCTCACCGCCGATGCCGGTCCACGGGTCGTGCGCGAGCAGCAGGTGCCCGTCCAGATCGGCCCAGCGGGCCCGGTCGGCGAGGTGCACGGCGGGTGCGATCCCCAGCGTGCTGGCGGCCAGGCAGCCCAGCATCAGCTGGGTGCCGCTGCCGTCGATCAACTCGGCGATGCGCAGGGCCGCGTGCACCCCGCCGCACTTGGCGAGCTTGACGTTGACACCGTGGACGCGCCCGGCCAGGCGGCGCACGTCTTCCAGGTCGACGGCGTCCTCGTCGGCGATGACGGGCAGCGGTGACCGCTCGGCCAGAGCGGCCAGCCCCTCCGGGTCGCCGGGGGCGAGAGGCTGTTCGACGGCCTCGACGCCGAGTGCGGCGAAGCGGGGCAGCAAGGCCCGCGCCCGCCCCGCGCTCCAGGCGCCGTTGGGGTCGAGGAGCAGCCGCGCGTGGGGTGCGGCGTCCCGGACGACCCGTACGCGCTCGATGTCCTCTTCCGGATCGGCCGCCCCCGCCTTCACCTTGAGCACCTGGAAGCCGCTCGCCGTGAGGGCGCGGGCCTGCGCCGCCGCACGCGAAGGCGACGTGATGCCGATGGTGCGGGCGGTGGCCGCGACCGGGGTGTGCTCGGTGCCCAGGAGCCGGTGGACGGGGCTGCCCGCGCGCTTGCCGACCAGGTCCAGAAGGGCCGCCTCGACGGCGGCGGTCACGGTCGGGGGAGTGCCGTCCGCGGCCAACTCACCTGTACGCAGAGCCTCCAGCGCGGTCTCGGGGTCGGGGAAGCGGTCCAGGTCCGCGCCGACGGCGGTGAAGTGCCGTGCGAGTCCCACCGCGTCGAGCCGGTAGTAGACGCTGCTGACGGCCTCGCCGTGACCGGTCACGCCCTCGTGCTCGAGGCTCAGCCGGACGGCGTCGCGGGCGGACATGGTCGAGCGGGAGATGCGCAACGGCTCGGCGAGCTCCAGGCGCACGGTGCGCAGGCCGGTCCTCACCGGTCCTCCTCGGGGCGTGAGCGGATCGGTGACGCGGGTGCGCGGGCCGGCCCTCATCCGTCCTCCTCACGCCTCGCCAGCGGGTCGGTGACGCGGGTGCACCGCGCCCAGCCGGTGGCCTCGGCCGCGTACGGGTGCGGGATCTCCACGGGACGGGTGGCCGCGGCGGCGGGATCGACGCCGTGGGCGGTGGTGAAGTCGTCGTCGTAGACGGTGGAGAGGTAGCGGTGCGGCCCGTCGGGAAAGGCGGTGGCGACGACCGCACCCGGGTGGACCCGGGCCGCCCAGGCGGCGACGCGGGCGACGGCGCCGGTGCTCCAGCCACCGCTGACGAAACTGTCTCGGGCGAGCCGCCGACAGCTGTCCACGGCCTCGGCCGGTCCGACCCAGTGCACCTCGTCGAAGGCGTGGTAGGCGACGTTGCGCGGATGGATGCTGCTGCCCAGGCCGCGCATCAGACGGGGCCGGGCGGGCTGGCCGAAGATGGTGGAACCGGTGGAGTCGACACCGATCAGCCGCAGTGCCGGCCAGTGCCGCCGCAGGGGGCCGATCACACCTGCGCTGTGCCCACCGGTGCCCACGCTGCACACCAGCACGTCCACGTGGTCGAGCTGGGCGGCGAGTTCGGCGGCCAGCGAGGCGTAACCGGCCGTGCTGTCGGGGTTGTTGTACTGGTCGGGCCAGTAGGCGTCGGTCAGCACGGCGAGCAGGGCGCGCAGCCGCGCGATGCGTGCGGCCTGCCAGCCGCCCCGGGCCGCGGGCCGGTCCACGATCTCCAGTCGTACCCCGTAGGAGCGCAGCAACTGCCGTATCGAAGGCTCCAGTTCGCTGTCGCCGACCAGGACGACGGGATGCCCGAGGGCCTGCCCGGCGAAGGCGAGCCCGATGCCGAGGGTGCCGGAGGTTGACTCCACCACGGGGGCGCCGGGGTGCAGTTCACCGCGCTCCCGGGCACCCATCAGCATCGACACTGCCGCCCGCGCCTTCATACCGCCCGCGGCGAGTCCTTCGAGCTTGGCCCAGAAACCGGGGTGGGGGCCGGGCAGGTCGGCGGTGACGCGGAGGACCGGGGTGCGGCCGAGCAGGGTGAGCAGTTCCGGGCGGGCGGTGGTCCGCAGGGCGGTGGTCACGGGGTGCCTCCCGGACATCCGGCGCGGTAGCGGTGGACGGTGCCGGGGCCGCCGTCCAGCCAGAAGAAGGGGTACGGCTCCGCACACACCGCGCTCACCCCGTGCCCCAGCAGCCGGGGGAGTACGGCACTGCCGGTCTGGGCGAACATCACCAACTGCTTGTCGTGCCGCAGCGCGTGCTCCCGCAGCGCTTCGAAGGTCCCGTTGCCCAGAGTCATGCCGGACACGAGCAGGGCGTCGCAGCGGCCGGCCGAGCCGAGCGCATCGGTGACGACCGGCTCGCCCCACTCGGTGACGCCGCCCTTGAGGTCGCAGGGGATGTAGCGCAACCCTCGCGAACGCAGTGACTCCAGAAGGGAGTTGACCACGCCGACCACGAGCACCGTCGACCCGGGCGGCAGCACGAGCAGCCCGGCGACCGCGTCTGCCCGGACCCGCGACTTCTCCAGTGACGTCCCGGCCGGCAGGGCCACGGGCCGCGCTCCGTTCTCCGGGGTGTGCGGGGAGACGTGCATCAGGTAGGCGTCGAGCGCGGCGACCCGCACCGGCTGCATGGGATGGCCGAGCAGCCGGGCCACATCCGCGCCGGCACAGTCCTCCACCGCGCCGTCGGGCAGCGCACCGGGCTCGACCGCGCAACTGCCGACGGCTTCGGCCAGCCGCAGGCTGAGCACCTCGTTGCGGTACCCGGTGCCGCGCCCCTCGTGCCGTACGGCCTGCCGGGTGGTGAAGGCCACGGAGATCAGCAGCCCGGCCGGATCCGGGCCGAGTTCTCCGGCACGGGCGAGGGAGAGCAGTTTCTCGTACGTCGTCGCGCTGCCGGTCGAGAACGGGGCGGCGGAGACCGGACCGGCGGGGGCTGGGGTGGCGGAGGCCGTGCCGGCGGGCCTCATCGGATCACCATCCCGGACCGCACCTCGCCGAGCAGCGACTCGACGCGGGCTCGGGCGCCGGCGCCCGACGGGTCGCCCGCCATGACATGCCCCAGGTACTCGTTGTTGCTGCCCGCCGCCTTCACCTGCCGTCCCGGCCCGGCGAGTTCCACCTCGAGCACGTCCGGCGCCGTCCGCACACGACCGCCGTCCAGCGCTTCGAGGGTGCCCGTCGCCTCCGGTACGAGAAAGCCGATGGCGGCGCTGCGCAGGCCGGTGTCCGTGCGCCGCAGGTCGGGGGAGTGGCCCAGGCTGACGTCCACGAAGACGGCGGCGAGGTCGATGCCGGTGACATGCCGTAGCAACTCGGTGATGCGGTTCCCGGCGGGCCGCGGATTGACCTCGACCACGCGCGGCCCGGCCGAGGTCAGCTTGATCTCGGTGTGCGCCACCACGCCGTCCGTCAGCCCGAGCGCCTCGAGCGCGCGGAGCGCGGTCCGCTCGACGGCCTCGACGTCCGCGGCGGGCAGGGCGGCGGGGAACATGTGGCCGGTCTCGATGAACGCCGGCTCCCCGCCGACGCTCTTGTCCGTCACGCCGACGACGTGCACCGCGCCCGCGTGCGAGACCGACTCGACGCTCACCTCCGGGCCGTCCAGGAGTTCTTCGAGCAGCACGGCGGGCGCCCGCCGCTGTCCGCGCGCGTTGACCGGGAAGTCGGCCAGCGCCTTGACGGCGGCGGCGAGCTGCTCCTCGTCGTCCACGCGCCGCACCAGCATGCCGGCGCACAGGTCCACGGGCTTGACCACCAGTGGGTAGCCGATGTCCCGTGCGGAACGCGCGAGTTCGGCCCACTCCTCATGCACCGCGAACCGCGGCCCGGGCACCCCGGCCTCCGCCAGCACCCGGCGGGTGGCGTCCTTGCGGCAGGCGTCCTCGACCGCCTCGGGCGCCGGTCCGGGCAGCCCGAGCAGGGCGGCCGTGCGCGCCACCACCGGCAGGTAGTAGTCGCACGACGTGAGCACCCCGTCGAACGCCAACACGCGGTGCAGCCGCTCCACTTCGGGCAGCAGGGTCTCCATGTCATTGGTGTCCGCGGTGATCACGTTGCGCGCCCCGAGCAGCGGGTGCGCGGCGCCCTCGGGCGCGGCACGCAGGTAGTGGTGCAGGTCGCGGGTGAGAAAGGTGAACTCGTGGCCCCCCTCCCGGATCGCCCGTGGCAACAGCCTGCTCATCGATCCGACCCAGCTCTCGACCACCAGCAGATGGGCCACAGCTCCCCTTTTCGTGTCGTCGCGAAGGACGCGGCCTTGGAACCAGGGCCGCGACGTCGTCGACACGATATCGGTAATCATTTTCATTGTCAGGTAGCGTGAGACTCCCGACGAGGAAGGATCTTCGATGACCCGCACCGCGCCCACCGGCTACACCGTGCGTCCCGCGACCCGCGAGGACGTCGACGGTGCCCGCGTCGTCATGCTCGACACCTTCTACGAGGAGTTCGGATACGGCTACGTGCCCCGCTGGCACCGGGACGTCATGGACATCGAGGGGACGTACCTCGACGACCCCCGCCACGTCCTGCTGGTCGCCCTCCACGGCGGTGAGGTGGTCGCCACCACCGGCGTGCACTCGACGGGCCCGGCCCACCCGCCGCACCCCCGCCGGCTGGCCGAACGCTATCCGTCCGGCACCACCGCCCAGTTGGTCCGCGTCTACGTCCGCCCGGAGCACCGGCGGCGGGGCCTGGCGCGCACGCTGGTCGAGAGGGCCCGCGATTTCGTGGCCGACACTCCGGGCTACGACCGCCTCTACCTCCACACCAACACGCGGGTGGCGGGTGCGGAGGCATTCTGGCGCGCCATCGCCAAGGAGGTCTTCGACGCCCGCACCACGGGGGAGCACGGCCCGGGTGTCGCCACCGTCCACTTCGAGATCCCGCTCTGAGGAATCAGCAGCCGGCGGCTGGTTGTCGATGTCGCCACCGAAGACCACGTGAAGGCCCGGGCGCGCCGCCAGTTCTGCGGGCCGGTCCGCCCAGTCGCCGCGCGCCGAACGGTGGGCGTCGACCTCCTGGAGGACCCACCACGTAGGCGCGCTCTCGCGGACAAGGTTCGCGACGCGCCGCAGGCCCCGGACGGCATCGGTGCCGTGGGCGTGGTGGACGTCGAATGTCACTCGGGCGGACGCCGCTCCGCGCACCCAAAAATTCGTTCGGTTGTGTCAGTGGCCCCTGTTAGCTTCTGGGGGCTCGTGTGATCCACGAGCCTCGAACACTCACTGAGGAGGGCCAGTTGGGTCGGTTCAGATGGACCGGTGGGCGCGGAACGGCGGCGACGGCGGCGTGCGCCACCGTGCTGCTCGCAGGCCTCACGAGCACGGCGCAGGCGGCGGGCAATCTGCCGCCGAACCAGCCTCTCGTCAAGGATCTGGAGTCCGGCGGGAAGCCCTGCGCGACGGGTGACGACATCGTGTACGTCTCGTCCCCGCCCAGGCTGAGCGCCGTGCTGTACGACCCCGAGGAGGACAACCAGCCCGGTGAGTCCAGTCCTCTCTCCGGCGAGTTCGAGGCACGGTGGACGAACCCCGACGGGACGGCGCAACGGCGCTCGTACTCCACCATCACGCTGTCGTCGGGGTTGCGCCAGTACTGGACGACGCCGGACGATCTGCCTGCCGGCACACCCATTTCCTGGCACGTCAGAGCGAACGACGGCAAGGCCGTCTCCCCCTGGAGCGACGAGGGGGACGGTGCCGTCTGCTCCTTCGTCATCGATGACACCAACCCCGAGAAGCCGACGATCGATTCGCCGGAATACCCCACTCCGGACGAGGAGTTCTGGGTGGACGGCGTTGGTGTCTACGGCCACTTCACCGTGGACTCGCCCTCCGACGACGTGGTGTCGTACGCCTACAGCTTCCTCGGCGGTCCCCACGGCACCGCCACCGCCGAGCGGCCCGGAGCGGCCGTGACGTTGCCCTTCCTGCCGCTCACTTCCGGCCCCAAGAACGTGACCGTCCGGGCGATCGACCGGTCCGGCCGCAGCAGTTCCACGGCTCAGTACGACTTCAACGTGAAATCCGGGCGAGCCCCCGTCGCCCGCTGGAAGCTCGACGACGCCGCCGGCTCACGCACGGCGGCCGCCGACGCGGGCACCCCCGCCCGCGCCGGCAGCGGCGCCACCTTCGGTGGCCCGGCCCCCAGCGGCACCGCGACCGGCACCACGGTCGCCCTCGACGGCAGCGGGCACGGCTTCCTCACCCCGGACGCCCCGGCTACGGACCTGCGGCGGACGTTCGCGGTGAGCGCCTGGGCCCGACCCGCCGGGACGGACCGCACCATGACCGTCGCCAGTCAGGACGCGGAAGGACGGGCCGGGTTCAGCCTCGGGCTGCACGTCCAGGAGTCCGGCCCGCTCTGGTCCTTCGCCGTCGGAGGAGCGCGCGTGTCCGGCGGCGCACCCGAGAGGGGCGAATGGGCCCACCTGCTGGGGCTGTACGACGCCGAGACCGGTGAGGCGCACCTGTACGTCAACGGCCACGAGGTGGGTGACGCGGAGGCCGCCGCTCCCACCGAGGCCGCCGGCGCCTTCCAGATCGGTCGCGCACGAGGAGCCACCGGCTACCGTGACCGCTGGCACGGAGATGTCGGCGACGTTCGGGCCCATGACCGCGTCGTGGTGCCCAGTGAGGTGTCGGAAGCGGCGTGGCGCAAGCCCGCCCTGCGCGGCCACTGGTCACTGACGAGCGCAACCGAGGGCTCCAGCCCCGAGCAGTCGGACGGGTCACCGCTGCGGCTCCACGGCGGCGCCGAGATCTACCGGGCCTCGAACGACTCCTGCCTCCCGGAGATCGACCCGGACTGCCCCTACGTTCCGCCGCCGCTGGTCGGCGACGGGCATCTCACCCTCGACGGGGAGAGCGGATACGCCTCCGCCGAAGGACCCGTCGTGGACACCGGCGACAGCTTCACCATCGGCGTCGTCGTACGACTCGCCGATTCCGACCCCGACCGTCCGATGACCGTGCTCTCCCAAGCGGGAGAGAACACCGACGTCTTCAAAGTGCGCTACGACCCGCCCACTTACAGTTGGCAGCTGATCATGCCCGAGCGGGACGAGGCAGGCGCACCGGAGAAGGTCGTCTCCCAGATCACCGGTGCCGACGGAGGCGAGGGCCAGGGGCAGCGGCTGACCGTGGTCTACGACGACGCCACCGACACCATCAAGCTCTACGCCGACGGCTACACCAACGCCGCGGCGACCGCGACCCTGCCCGACGGCTTGCGGAGCACCGGTGCCCTCCAGATCGGCCGCGGCAAGGTCGGCGACGGATGGGGCGAGTACCTGCACGGTGACGTGGACGAGGTACAGGCGTACGCGGGTGCCCTGCGCGGCAAGGACGTCCTGGGCCTCGGCTGGGAAACGAACCCCTGCCTGTGCTGACGCCCACGCGCTGAGCCCCGCCCTCGCTCCCCAGGTCGGCCGGAACCCGCTTCCGGCCGACCTTTCGCTTCCCTCGGGTCATATGCGACGTACCCGAGAGGGATTTGTAAACGCCATTGACCTATGGGGTCACCGTACATACGGTCCTCCGTCGAAGCGCTTCGACGCGCCTCGTCGAAACGATTCGATGCGACAGGCGCTTTATCCGTTCGGCTCAGGTGGAGGTCACTTCAATGGTGAAGGTGCGCAGACCGCTGGCTCTCACAGCAGCTGCCCTGGTGGGCGTCATGCTGATGACGTCGTGCGGGAACTCGGACGGTGGTGCGGAGGGCGACGGCAAGACGCTGAAGCTCTGGCACTACGAAGCCCCCAACAGCGCCATGGGCGTCGCCTGGAACCAGGCGATAGAGGAGTTCAAGAAGTCGCACCCGGGCGTCAAGGTCGAGTTCGAGGCCAAAGGCTTCGAGCAGATCCAGAAGACCGCCTCGATGGTGCTCAACTCCAGCAACGCCCCCGACCTCATGGAGTACAACAAGGGGAACGCCACGGCCGGCCTGCTGGCCAAGCAGGGCCTGCTCACCGACCTCACCCCGCAGGTCACCAAGTACGGCTGGGACAAGCTGCTCAGCCCGAGCGTCACGACCACCAGCCGCTACGACGCCCGGGGCGTCATGGGCTCCGGCAACTGGTACGGCGTGCCGAACTTCGGCGAGTACACGATGGTGTACTGCAACAAGGACCTCTTCGCGCAGCACGGCGTGAAGGTCCCGACCACGTTCGACGAGTTCGAGCAGGCCCTCGCCGCCTTCAAGGCCGAGGGCATCACCCCGCTCGCCAACGGCGGCGCCGAGTACCCGGCCCACCAGTACCTGTACCAGCTCGCCCTGACCAAGGCCGACCGGGGCTGGGTCGACTCCTTCGAGCTCTACAAGGGCAAGGCGGACTTCCACGACGCCGCCTGGACGTACGCGGCCAACACCTTCTCGGACTGGCTGAAGAAGGGCTACATCGCCAAGACCAGCAGCGGCGCCAAGGCCGAGGACGCCGGCGTGTCCTTCATCAGCGCCAAGGCCCCGATCTTCTTCTCGGGCAGCTGGTGGTACGGCCGGTTCCGTGACGAGAACACGTTCAAATGGGGCTCGTTCCTCTTCCCGGGCAGCAAGCTCACCCTCGGCTCCGGCGGCAACCTCTGGGTCGTCCCGAAGAACGCCAGGAACAAGCAACTGGCCTACGACTTCATCGACATCACGATGAAGAAGGGGATCCAGAACACCCTCGGCAACAACGGCGGCGTGCCCGTCGCCGCCGAACCCACGGCGATCACCGACCCCAGCTCCAAGGAGCTGATCGAGAACTTCAACAAGGTCTCCTCCGAGGACGGCCTCGCCTTCTACCCGGACTGGCCCGTCCCCGGCTTCTACGACGTGCTGGTCTCGGCCACCCAGAAGCTGATCACCGGCAGCGCGAGCCCCGACGCGGTCCTCGACGAGCTGCAGAAGGCCTACGACGCGGGTGCGCCCACGTCATGAGCGCCCGACCCCTCCGGCCGCGCAATCCCTACGCGCTGTACCTGATTCCGGGTGTCGTCGCCTTCCTGGCCGTCGTGATCGTGCCGTTCGCGATGAACGTCTACTTCAGCCTCACCCACTGGCAGGGCGTCGGCTCGCCCACCTGGGCCGGGCTGGAGAACTACCAGGAGCTGATGAAGGACTCGCGGTTCTGGGAGTCCTTCCGGCACAGCGTCGCCATGGTCCTGGCGATGGCGGTGATCCCCACCGCTGTCGGCCTCGTGGTGGCAGCGGCGCTGTTCGACTTCATC
Organism: Streptomyces sp. NPDC056628; assembly: GCF_042792555.1. Classification (NCBI taxonomy): domain Bacteria; kingdom Bacillati; phylum Actinomycetota; class Actinomycetes; order Kitasatosporales; family Streptomycetaceae; genus Streptomyces; species Streptomyces sp. NPDC056628. The sequence continues at coordinate 21,013 of NZ_JBHTWG010000055.1, read as the reverse complement.
GGTAAGCACTTCGGCTCGAAGCTGGCCGGCGTGCTGCGCGCCTGCTTCTACCTCCCCCAGGTCCTGCCCATCACCGTCGCGGGCATCGTCTGGAGCTGGATCCTGGCCCCCGAGAACGGCTCGCTCAACGAGCTGCTGAAGGCGGTCGGCCTGGGCTCGCTCCAGCAGGACTGGCTGGGCGATCCGAAATTCGCGCTCTACAGCGTGATGGCCGTGATGGTCTGGGTGCAGCTGGGCTTCCCTGTGGTGATCTTCATGGCGGGACTCCAGCGGGTCGACCCCTCGCTCCACGAAGCCGCCGAGCTGGACGGGACGAACTGGTGGCAGCGTTTCTGGCATGTGGCGCTGCCCCAGATCCGCCCGGAGATCTACGTGGTGATGCTCTGGTGCACCATCGCGGCCCTGAAGGTCTTCGGCGCGGTCTACGTCCTCACCAAGGGCGGACCCGCCGACGCGACCATCGTGCCGTCCTACTTCTCCTTCTCGACCTTCTTCGAGAAGACGGACGTCGGCTACGGCTCGGCGATCGCGACGGTCCTCACCCTCATCATCCTGGCGCTGACCACGGTCGGCCTGCGCTTCCAGAGCCGATCGGAGGGCGCACAGTGAACGCGCTCAAGCGCTACCCGGTGCTCCTGGCGATGCTCCTCGGCGCGGTCTTCATGGTGCTGCCGCTCCTCATCGTCCTCGTCAACGCGCTGAAGTCACCTGCCGAATACTCCGCGAACGGCCCGCTGTCCCTGCCCCACGGCCTCCACCTGGACGGCCTCAAGGACTTCTGGACCCGGGTCGACTTCGGGAACACCTTGCTGAACTCGGTCGTGATCTCGGGTTCGGTCGCCGTCCTCGGCGTCGTCCTGTCGGTGCTCAACGCGTACGCGATCGGCATCGGCCGGATCAAGGGCAAGGCGTACTTCCTCGCCTTCTTCGTGCTGGCCAACGTGCTGCCGCAGGAGGCCCTCGTCTACCCGCTGTACTACCTGTCCAAGGAAGTGGGGCTGTACGACACGAGGCTGAGCCTGATCATCGTCTTCAGCGTCGTGCAGGCGGCCTTCGGCACGTATCTGCTGTCCTCCGTGCTCGGGGCCTTTCCCAAGGAGATCGTCGAGGCGGCCAGGATCGACGGTGCCAACAGCTGGCAGATCCTGTGGCGCATGGTGGTCCCGGTCAGCCGGCCCACCCTGGGCGTCCTGCTGGTGTTCTTCTTCATCTGGACCTGGAACGAGTTCCTGCTGCCCCTGGTCATGCTGCCGTCGAACGACAACCAGACCGTCTCGGTGGCGCTCGGCGTGCTCCAGGGCCAGCGACTGATGGACGCGACGATGACCAACGCCGCCGGTCTGCTCGGCGCACTGCCCGCGATCGTCTTCTTCCTGCTCTTCCAGCGGACCCTGACGCGGGGCATCGCCGTCGGCGCGGTGAAGTGACGCGTACCCGGCCCGCCCCGACCACTCCCACACGTACGAGAACGCCGGTGGCCGCCCACCGGGAAAGGCATCGACCATGAAGTTCACCAACGGGTACTGGCTGCTGCGCGAAGGCATCACAGCGGCGTATCCGGCCGAGGTCCTCGATGCCGTCCCGGGCCCCGGCACGCTCCGGGTCCACGCGCCCACCCAGCACATCCGGCACCGCGGCGACCTGCTCAAAGGCCCGCTCATCACCGTCGACTGCACCGCGCCGATGCCCGGCGTCATCGGCGTGCGCATCACGCACTTCGAGGGCGGCGTCGACACGGGGCCGCACTTCGAGCTGCACCACGAGCCGCACGACCCCGTCGTGGCCGTCGACGAGAAGCAAGCCACCCTCACCTCCGGCGACCTGAGCGTCCGCTTCCGCCTCGACGGCGGGTGGCGCATGGAGTTCCAGGCCGACGGACGCACGCTGACCAGCAGCGACGTCAAGGCCATGGCGCTGATGGAGACCGCCGACGGCGAGCACCACATCCGCGAGCAACTCAGGCTGGCCGTCGGCACGTCCGTCTACGGCCTCGGCGAGCGCTTCGGACCGCTGGTCAAGAACGGCCAGAGCGTCGACATCTGGAACGCCGACGGTGGCACCAGCAGCGAACAGTCCTACAAGAACGTCCCGTTCTACCTGACCGACGCCGGCTACGGCGTCTTCGTCGACGACCCAGGCAAGGTCTCCTTCGAGGTCGCCTCCGAACACGTCTCGCGCGTCCAGTTCAGCGCCGAGCGGCAGCAGTTGCAGTACTACGTCATCCACGGTCCTACGCCGAAGGAGATCCTGCGCAGGTACACCGCGCTCACCGGCCGGCCCGCGCTCCCGCCCGCCTGGTCCTTCGGGCTCTGGCTGACCACCTCCTTCACCACCTCCTACGACGAGCGGACCGTCACCGGTTTCGTCGAGGGGATGGCCGAACGCGACCTGCCGCTGTCGGCCTTCCACTTCGACTGCTTCTGGATGCGCGAGTTCAACTGGTGCGACTTCGAGTGGGATCCGCGCGTCTTCCCCGACCCCGAGGGGATGCTGCGCCGCCTCAAGGAGCGGGACCTGCACATCTGTGTGTGGATCAACCCCTACATCGCCCAGCGCTCTCCGCTCTTCGCCGAGGGCAAGGCGGCCGGATACCTTCTCAAGCGCCCCGACGGCGGCGTCTGGCAGTGGGACCTGTGGCAGCCCGGCATGGCCCTGGTCGACTTCACGAACCCCGACGCCTGCGCCTGGTATGCCGCCAAGCTCGAAGTCCTCCTCGGCATGGGCGTCGACTGCTTCAAGACCGACTTCGGCGAGCGCGTCCCCACCGATGTCGCGTACTTCGACGGCTCCGACCCGGAGCGGATGCACAACTACTACACGCAGCTCTTCAACAAGACCGTCTTCGACGTGCTGCGCAAGCACCGCGGCGAGGGCGAGGCAGTCGTCTTCGCCCGCTCCGCCACGGCCGGCGGCCAGCAGTTCCCCGTGCACTGGGGCGGCGACTGCGAGTCCACCTATGAGTCGATGGCGGAGTCGCTGCGCGGCGGTCTCTCGCTCGGCCTGTCCGGATTCGGCTACTGGAGCCACGACATCGGCGGGTTCGAGGGCCTGCCCGACGCCGGCCTCTTCAAGCGCTGGACCGCCTTCGGCATGCTCTCCTCGCACAGCCGCCTGCACGGCTCCTCCTCCTACCGCGTGCCGTGGCTGTTCGACGAGGAGGCCGTGGACGTCCTGCGCCACTTCACGAAGCTCAAGCTCCGCCTCATGCCCTACCTCTACGGCGCCGCGCACCAGGCACACACCGAAGGCATCCCCATGATGCGGGCCATGCTGCTGGAATTCCCGGACGACCCGGCCTGCGCCCCGCTGGAGCGCCAGTACATGCTCGGCGGGGACCTGCTCGTCGCGCCGGTGTTCTCGGAGGACGGAGAGGTGTCGTACTACGTGCCCGAGGGCACCTGGACCCACTTCACGACCGGTGAGAAGGTCAGCGGCCCGCGCTGGGTGCGCGAGACGCTCGACCACCTCAGCCTCCCGCTGCTGGCCCGGCCCGGGTCCGCGATCCCGGTCGGCTCGGTCGACGACCGTCCCGACTACGTGTGGGCGGACGACGTGACCGTCCGGGTCTTCGAACCGGCCGACGGCTCCCGTACCCCCGTGCGCATCCCCCGTGCGGACGGCACGGGCGCGGTCCGGATCACCGTCGAGCGCGAGGGTGCCATCCTGCGGGCCGAGACCTCCGATGCCTCGCTGCCCTGGGGCGTCGAGGTCGTCGGCGGTCCGTCGGCGCGCGCCGCGGCCGGTACGGCCGTCCTCGCCCTGAAGCTCTCCGATGCCCGAGGATGATGTGGCACAGCGGACTCGGAAAGGCTCCTCGCATGGTCAAGATCACTGACGTGGCGCGGCACGCCAACGTGTCGCCCAGTACCGTCAGTTACGCCCTCAGCGGCAAGAGACCGATCTCGCCGGAGACGCGTCGGCGCATAGAGGACAGCATCCGGGAACTGGGCTACCGGCCGCACGCCGGAGCCCGCTCCCTGGCCAGCAGCAGGTCGCAGGTGATCGGCCTCGTCCTGCCCCTCCGCAAAGGCATGCACATGCCCGTGGTCATGCAGTTCGCCACCTCCGTGCTCACCGCCGCCCGGGAGCACGACCACGATGTCCTCCTCCTCACGCACAACGAGGGGGAGGAGGGCATCAACCGGGTCGCCCGGAGCCGTATGGCGGACGCCTTCATCATCATGGACGTCGAGATGGACGACCGGCGGCTGCCTCTGCTGCGCGGCCTGGACCAGCCGTCGGTGCTGATCGGGTTCCCCTCCGATCCGGCCGGACTGACCTGTGTCGACCTGGACTTCGCGGGCGCCGGCGAAGCGTGTGTGGAACACCTCGCCTCGCTCGGCCACCGCACCGTCGCTCTGGTCGGCTCGCCCCCGGAGGTGTACGTGCGCGGCACCGGCTTCGCCCGCCGCGTCGCCGCCGGGTTCACCGCCGCCGCCGATCGCCTCGGCCTGCGCTCCTCCGTCCACCCCTGCCCGGAGACTCCGGCCGCCGCGCAGACCATGGCCGAGCAACTGCTGCACGAGCAGCCGGAACTGTCCGGGGTGGTCATCCACAACGAGCCGGTCATCCAGCCGCTGATCGCGGCCTTCCAGACCATGGGCCTGCGCGTCCCACAGGACCTGTCGGTCGTCGCGATCTGCCCCGAGGAGACCGCCGAGCAGGCGCCGGTGCCCATCTCGTCCGTCTCGATCCCCTCAGCCGAGATCGGCACCCGTGCGGTGGACCTTCTGATGGCCAAGCTCGCGGAGCGCGACGACGTCCCCGAGACGACGGTGCTCCCCGCGGCACTGACCCCCCGGGCCACGACGGCGCCTCCGGCGAGGGTGACACCCTGACGGCACGGGGGGCGAGGCGTTCACGCAGGTGTGCGCTGGACTTCAGGCCGGGCTACGGGGGTCCCCGTCCGAAGTCCAGCGCATACCTGAGGCTTCGACGGCTCATCGGCTACGACCGGGCAGGTGGCCGAGGGCGTCGAGGGGCAGTGTGTCGGTCGTCGCGTCCTGTGCTCTCGAGATCTCGGACGCATGGCCACGGCCACCGGCCTCACCCGGCACGAGAGGCTCGCCCAACTGGTCGCCTGGGAAAGCCCTCTGATCCATCCGGGCGAGCTTCCCGTCACGCCGTCACGATCGGTCACATGTCGGAAGTCATGATGGCGACGCAATTACTCGCCAAGATCACGTGAAGAGAGTGAAGATGCTGCTCAAGCGTCTGACGCTGACTGCCGCCACATCCCTCCTGGCTGTCGCCGGTCTGGCAGGTACGAGTACCTCGGCTCATGCCGCCGGCGCGGGCGTACAGGAGGACCACGGTCCCTGCGCCATTGCCCTTCAGGGGAACAACAACACCAACAATTACCTGTCGTGTGGTCAGATCCTGACCGGCACCGGGCACGTCACCGGAACGAATCACACCGTGGGGCGCGGGGGGCTGGGAGGGGCCGACACGCTTCCGCAGGTCGGTGTCGAGACATCGAACCTCCTCGCCGCCCCGCAGGACAACGCCGAGGTCATCGCACCCCTGACCGGCGGCACCAACGTCTCCGCCGCGTGCACCGTGCAGAGCCCGGTCGGCGACGGGATCTTCTACCTCGTCGTCACGACCGTGAACGGCTACCCCACGAGCGGCTGGCTCCAGGCCGAGGTGATCTCGTCCACGGCGGACGTCCCGGCGTGCCTTCCGGCGTGAGGCAGCTCACCGTCGTATGTGACGGCCCCGCGCGGTGATGTACCTCGCGCGGGGCGTCAGGCGGTGAAGCCGCCGTCGACATGGATCGGGGCTCCGCCGGCGCTCTCCCTCGACGGGCAGGTGCTGCTGACCGAAGTCCCCGACGCGGACGCCCGCGTGCGCAACGGCCGCATGGACCTCCTCGCCACGAATCAGCCGGCCCGCGCCTACTATGCCGACGTCCACGCCGCGGGCGGGAACCAGGCGAACGTGGCCCGCTTCCAGTTCCTCGACCCCGCCTCGCGGCGCTTCCACCCCGCCCGGGACCGGGCTGCGGACGCGGCGGTCGCCATTCCGCGCACCGAAGCGGGGTACGACCCGCACGACAAGGATCTCCACGACCTGGTCGGTGAGTTGTCCACGCGCAGCGACTAATTCCGCGCACGCCGCCCTTCCGCCTTGGCACCCGTGTTGCAACTGTCGCCAATGGTGCTTCCATGGAAAGAGGAATATGCCCACGGGCACAGGAAAGTCCCGCGCCGACGACGGGTCACATCGCTAGGCCTCGTCCGGCACGAGGGTGGAGGGAACAGGACCTCATGACCAAGGTCGTTCGCCATCCTGAAGGCAAGGAACGCCCGCGAGACGCCCCCTGGTACACGCTGTATCCGCGGCGGTGGGCGGTGTCGGTGTTCGCGGCACTCGGTAGGCGCTGGCGTACGTTCAGAACCGGCCGAGAGGCCCGCAAAGGTATCGTGCCCAATCTGAGCTGGCGAAGGTATTTTCGACTCAACTTTGCTCGGTGTATGCGGGTGTACGCCTATCTCTGCGCGGCCTTGCTTTTTGCCTGGCTGGTCCTGGGCATCTACTATTCGCATCCGCCTCCCGGACAGCAGTCGTGGTTCCAAGCCATGCAGTCCACCACTTGGTTTGTCACGGTCAGCCGCTTTCTGGGGCCAGTCCTGGTGGCCGGGTTCGTGACAAGCCTCTTCCTGCTCTACTGGTACCACAGGACCAAGAAGCCCATTGTCGACAAGGCGAGATACTCGCCGCACGACCTGGTCCCCACCGCAGGAACGCTCATCGACCGGATCGTCGGCCGCCGGGAGCTCTCCCAGGTCATAGCGCAGACCCTCCGCAATCACAGAACCCGCAGACCGTATCTACTGGTTGGCGGCGTGGGGGTCGGAAAGACCGCCGTCCTGGTGGAACTCACCCGGATGCTTGCCCAACAGTCCGCCGTCCCGGTCCCACTGCACTTGCGCGACATGGACGGGGACGGCGAACTCGATTTCGAGAAGATGGCCCGGCGCCGTTTCGCGGAGGAGGCGGATCAGGGGGTACTGGCCAGCGGCCAAATCGACAAGACATGGCGGCAGCTTCGTCTCGACGACAAGGCCGTCGTCCTCGCCGACGGCCTGGAGGAGGCACTGCTGGACGACAAGCACCGGGACGACCGCGACAACATCATCCGCCGCGCCATAGACCGCGCCGACCGTCAGAAACTCCCCTTGGTCATCGCCTCGCGCCCGCACGCTCCCCTGGAGGGCACCCGGGCCGTGATCGCCGATCTGGAGCCGCTCAGCGAGGAGGCGGCGCTGGAATATCTCATGAGGGAAGCCGGGGAGGTGGACGAGCGCCGCCTCGACTGGATCGTGGAAACGGCCGAGGTCTCCGAGTCTCCTATCTACCTGCAGATCGCCCGACTGCTTCAGCAGCGCGGGCTGCTGGAACACATGACGCTACGCGAGGAGCCCGATCGCGTGGATACCCGCAGCCACGACTGCTCCACCCTCAGGCTGTGGTTGCTGGAGACCTACCGCAGAGCGCTGGAAGACGGCCGTATTCACGACAGGCTCGTCATGGACCCGGAGGAGCGACGGCAGACAGTCTGGGTGGCGTCGGCACTGGCCTGCCTGGGCCTGCTGCAGGACAACCTGGAGGTCACGTTCGACGACTTGATCAGGACCTATGCCGATGACCAGGCCGACGACGAGTCATCAAGACGATCCAGAGAGGCAGCGACACGCCTCGAAGCCGCATCCGGCGCCGCCGACCCCAGAGGGCTCACGGTGTCCGAGGCGCAGCGCGACACGATCTGGCGGGTGCTGCGCCGCCGGTTCGGCGAGCCGAGTTGGCTGAACGTCAAGGACTATCCGAACGAGTGCCAGACGGAATTTGCCCGCTATGCCGCTAATGGACAACTTCTCGGACTGGTGAAGGGCTACGAGAGGAAAGTTCGGTTCCCGCACAGCATCATCCAGGCGTATCTCGGCTACTGCCTTATGGGCGACATGGACACCGATCAGATCTGCGACATCGTGAAACCAGCGCTCCGCAGCCCCGGCCCGTCCCGCGAATTGCTCATCGCCCTGGTCCTGCTCTCCCGACGGCGGGCCGCCCCCCGGGGCGCAGCGGTGGACGCACCCTATGCGGCGCCCGGGCGCAAGCCGGCGCCGGCGCCGCCCGCCCGGGGGCCTTCCGCGAAAATCACCCAGCTGCTCCGTACGGAGGCGCAGTGCCGCCAGGACCCCAAGTTCTTCGACCTCTACGCAGCCGCCCTGGAAATCGACAGCGTCAACCCACATACCGAACAGGACGGCATCGCCCGCGAGCTCGCCGAGCTGTGGCCGAACAAGGAGATCCGGGGGGATCACCGGACCTTGCTGGACGCCAAACTTCGCCTGGTGCGTCGCTTCGGCGCGGCCCTGCGCGAGCGCGAGGACCGCAGCGTGGAAAGAGCACGGCTTTCCCCCGGGCGGAATCCGCAGCAGCCTCTCCTCCGCCACCGCGCGGACTCCAAACGTCACTTTGTGCGGAACGTCGGAGCAGCCCCACCTGAGCGGACCGGCGGGACGCCGAAGCGGCCACTCCTCCCCTACTGGGAACTCTTCGAGATCGGTACCCACGAGCCCTCCCACCCCGTCCGCACCGCCATCACCCACCAGATCGCCGCGGGTGGCGACGGCGCCTTCTACGCCCTGCGCCGGGCCTTCCCGCGGGGAAGCGACCCGGTGCTCCAGTACCTGCGGCAGACCCGCGAGGCCAAGAAGCACATGGACGACGCCTACACCGCCTGGCTGACGGTTGAGGACTATCTCCCGGCGAGCCGACAGCACGAAGAGGACAGACGGCAACAGCACAGGAAACTGGAAGAGGAGTTCGAGAAGAAGCGTGCGGAGTCATGGCGGTACTTCGCCATGCGGGCCTGGCTCGTCCCCATGTTCGTCGGCTCGGTCTCCGACGCATACCGCGACGAGGCGAAGGAACGGCTCGCTATCTGGCTGCAGCACCTCGCCCCCGCCGCCCGCCAGCCCAACCCCCTGATGCCCCGCGCCGCACGCGGCGAGCCGAACCTGCCGCTCTCCATGGAGAACGCCCTCGCCCAGGGCTTCAAGAACGCCGCAAACCGACGCAGGCGGCACCCCAACGCCTGCGATCAGACCCGGCCCTACCTGGTCAAACAGGCTGAGAAGATGCTCACCTGCAGCCGCTACTGGTACGCACAGCTGAGCCTGTTGCACGCGCTGTGCCTGTGGGCACTCCCCGACTGCATCCGCTGCGCACCGGAGCCGGCCGAGACGGACGGACACCGGCGCATCCACCGCGCACGCACGTCCACCGCTCCCGGCGGCGATGGGGGAACGGCTCAACCCCGCCATGCGACCGACCCTGTGCAGTCCGTGAGCCGCTGGCTTGCGATGGCCGGCACCGCACACGACCCCGACCCGCCAGGGGGGACCGCGCGGGAACGACGGGACAGGCTCCTCCATCCGTTCGTCGCCGAAGCGGGCGACTTGGTGACCCTGGCCCTGGAGACCGGGCATCCGGAGCGGTTCATCTGGATCGACGAGAACGGCGCCAACGACAACGTCGGCTCCACCCCCGCCGACCCTGAACGCTACCGGAAGCACAACCTGTGGATCGCCCCCTCCGTCGGCTGGAGCATCCTGCACCCGCGCGCGCAACGCCTGCTCGCCGACGTCCTCATCATGATCAACCTCACCGAGTACGACGGAAGCCCCGACGACATCGAGGAACGCCTGAAACGCGCCGACCAGGCCACCCTCCCGCCCTGTCTCACAAAGGACCGCACCCCCCTGCACCTGGAGCGCAGCGTCGCCAGGGCCGAAAAGGGGGATGAGTCCGGGGCCACCTGCCTGCCCACCTGTCAGTTCCGGTTGTGCCCGTACCCGCCCAAGACCGGGAAGACGCAGACGGAGATGGAGGAGCCGTTCTGCCGCCACCAGCAGCAACTCCTTCACAGCGGTTTCCGGCTGCGCCGCCCGACGGTGATCCGGCACACTGCCCCCTGGGTGAGCATCCCTGTCCGGGAACTGGACGTCTTCTGGGAGGAGATGGCCAAGCGAAATCGCAAGACGACCGCGGACAACACCTTCTCCGACCGTGAGCCGCCCTGACCCCGTCGCCGTTCAGACGGCAGACGGTCCCCACCGACCAGCCAAGCATGGTCAGCACGACTGTCACCGCCGTGGACTGGCCGTAACTCCATTAGCCCGGTTCGGCTCCGGCTGGCCGGTGGTATGAGGCCGGCGTCTTCGACCGGCTGCACAGCCTCCTGCTCGCCGAACTCCACGCGGCCGACGAGCTGGAGTGGTCCTGAGTCTGTGTGGATGCCTCCCACGTCTCGACGAACTCGGCGGCCAGGGTGATCGCCCGCTGGGGGAGTTCCGAACTCCGCCCTACCAGCGGTCCAAGACGCTCGCCGAGCGCGCCGCCTGACACCCGCCGTGACACGGCGGTCAGTCGTCTCCGGTCGAGGGGTGCTTCCCCGGCCCGCCCGCGCCGGGGAACAGGGGTGTGGGTGACAGTGCGGTGTCCTCCTCGCCAGCCTCCAGCAGAGTGTCCGCGGCGCCGACGATGAGGGGGTCGGGTGTGCCTACCGCGTCGACGTCCTTGCTGGTGTAGTCGATGCGGGCCAGCAGGCTGCGCATGGTCTCCAGCCGGGCGCGCCGCTTGTCGTTGCTCTTGACGACCGTCCAGGGGGCGTGTTCGGTGTCCGTCGCGCGGAACATGTCGATCTTCGCCTCTGTGTAGTCGTCCCAGAGATCCAGCGAGGCCAGGTCGGTGGGGGAGAGCTTCCACTGACGTACCGGGTCGACCTGCCGGATGGCGAAGCGGGTGCGCTGCTCGGAGCGGGAGACGGAGAACCAGAACTTGACCAGCACAACGCCGTCGGCGACCAGCATCCGCTCGAAGGTCGGGCACTGGTCGAGGAACAGCTCGTACTCGTCCTTGGAACAGAACCCCATCACCCGCTCGACGCCGGCCCGGTTGTACCAGGAGCGGTCGAAGAAGACGATCTCCCCGGCGGTCGGCAGTTGTCCGACGTACCGCTGGAAGTACCACTGCCCCGCCTCGCGCTCGGTGGGCTTGTCCAGGGCGACCACGCGCGCGCCGCGTGGGTTGAGCCGCTCGAGGAGCCGTTGGATCGTGCCGCCCTTGCCGGCCGCGTCACGTCCCTCGCACACGACGACCAGTCGGGCGCCGGTGTCCTTGACCCACCGCTGCAGCTTGAGCATCTCGATCTGCAGAATGCGCTTGGTCTGCTCGTAGTCCCTGCGGCTCACCTTGCGGTCGTAGGGATAGTTCTCCCGCCAGGTGCGGAGGGGACGTCCGTCCGCGTCCAGCACGATCGGCTGCTCTCGCCGACTGGCGTCCACGGTCAGCCCGTCCAGCAGCCTGGCCTCGTCCTCAGCGTTCGTCATCCAGTTCCCTGCTCGTGTGCTGATCCGCTCGTTGGCGCGGTCGGTCAGAAGGGCATACGGCCGCGGAACCGGCGGCCGGCCGAACCGCTGCGGCCCACTGCCCGCGAGCTGCTGTGGAACGGCTTGCTGAAGAGCCGGCCCAGCGGGCCGGGCGCCTTGCCACCGGCCCGAGCTCCGGCGCCGAGCGTCCGCTGCGTGCCGCGTTCGGGGTGCCGGGACAGGCGGGGGATGAAGAATGCGAGGACGGCCAGGACGACACAGACGGCGATCACGCCGACAACCACCATGGTGGGCTCCTTTCGCTGGTAGAACCCGGATGCCCCCCATGGCCCGACCTATGTGACGGAGTGCCGAGACGAAGGTCACCGACGGCTCCGGCGGTGACCGCCGCTCCGGCACGACGGCGTGCCGCCGGCGCAGTGCGACGTCGCGTCCGCGGGGGGTCTATGCCCCGAGCCGGTTGATCTGGTCGGTTCGCAGCACGCGCGGTCCGGAACCATCGAGCCGCGCGACCGCGATCATCGCGCGTCCCAGGTGAGCGGTGCTGGTCACATAGCGGGGCGTCACACGGCGCAGAAGCGGATAGAGCCAGGAGGTGAGCCGGTACGCCAGCCGGTACCACCGGGTGGCCGAGGTCTCCCCGTGGACGGGCTGGATCCATCCGGGACGGAAGGCGTACGCGCGCATGTCCGTGGCCATCAGCGCGTTCTCCGTCCGGCCCTTCACCCGGGCCCAGAAGACTCGTCCGCGTTCCGTGCTGTCGGTGCCCTCTCCCGACACGTACACGAAGGTCACGCGCGGATGGTCGGCAGCCACCACGCGGGCGGCCTCGACGGTGTAGTCGTACGTGATCCTCTCGTACTCCTCGCGGCCGACTCCCACCGACGAGACTCCGAGGCAGTAGAAACAGGCGTCCGCCTCCGAGAGCTCTCCCGCGATCGGGGTGAGGTCCGAGAAGTCGGCGTGCCGCACCTCACGCAGCTTCGGCGCGCTCCCGCCGAGCGGCTTGCGTACGACGGCGACGACCTCGGTGACCTCCGGTTCTTCCAGGCATGCGCGCAGCACGCCTTGACCGACCATGCCTGACGCCCCGAAGAGAACTATCTTCACCTTGACTCCGCCCGGATCGCGTGCCGAGGGGCCGCCGTGGAGGAAGGCGGCCCCGTCGCAGGGTGTCACGTCGACCAGATCACCCTGCCGTTCTGCACGATCACCACCTTGGCGTCGGCACGCAGGACCAGTTGGGCACCTTCGTGGCCCCAGGTCTGCGAGGCCCAGATGGGGCGGTCCTCGCCGTTGTGGATGACCAGGTTGCCGTCCGGCTGGAAGATCGCCCGGTGGTTCGGGCCGAAGGTCATGGACGCCCAGATGGGCTTGCGCTGCTCGTTGTAGACGACCAGGTTGCCGTCGGTCTGCATGACCATCCGGATGCGGTTGGTGGTCCAGGCCTGGTTGACCTCCAGGACACTGGGCGCGTAGACGGTCTCGGTGCTCCAGTTCGGCTTCGGGGTCGCCTTCGGCTTCGGCTTCGCCTTGGGTTTCGGGTCCGGCTCGCCGCTCGGGCTGGGCTTCGCCGCGGGCGTGGCGGGCTGGGGCGGGGCGACCTTCGGCGGCGCGCTCTTCGTCGCCTTCGCCTTCTTCGGGGACGGGCTGGGCTTCTCGGCCACGTAGTCGTCGAGGGCGGCCGGGGCCGACGTCGGATTCAGAACGGTGTCGGAGCCCCCCGCGGCCAGCCCCTTGGCGGAGTCGGGAGGTCCGTCGTCCCTCGCGCTGCCGGTGAGCAGCAGCGGTATGGCGATCAGGGCGGCGCCGGCCACCGCCGCTCCCGCGAGGATGGGCTTGCGGGGGCGTCCGCTCTCTACGCCGGTGCCCGTCCTGGCGTGGGGCGGCATGGTACCGACGGCCGCGGCCACGGCGACGCGTGCTTCGGGTGACGCGGTGGATGTGCCCGCCGCGGCGGGTGATGCCGGGGCGGTGGTGCTTTCGGTCTCCGCCGTGCCGACGGTGCTGCTTTCGGTCTCTGCCGTTCCGGTGGTGACGCTTTTGGTCTGTGCCGTGCCGGCGGCGGGGGCCGTCGGCTCCTCGGCCCCTGCGGAAGCGGGCTCACCGGCTCGGGTGGGGCCGGACTTCGCCGTCCCGGTGGCGGCCTCCCCGTCCGCGCCTCCGGGTTTCCGCCCGCCCGGCTCCGTCCCGGCGGGCGGCTTCGTCCCGCCGGTGCCGGATTCCTGCGCGGCGTTTGCGGACTCGGCCTCCGGAGCGGAGCCCCGGCTCGGTGGCGGGTCGTCCGGCGCGGAGGTGGACGGTGAACCGGTGCCCCCTGCGCGGGTGGCGGCCGCCTCCGCGTTCGCGTCGGGGGTGGGGTGCTGGGGGGACATGCGGTACTCCTCCTCGGTGGCGGAGCTGTCGGTTGTGGCCGGGGCCCGTGCAGTGGTCGGCTGGACGAACGCCGGGAAGTCCGGCGGGCGTTGGTCGGACGCGCCGCGCGGGGCGGACCGTGTCGAAGCCCGGCCCCGGTCGTCGAGGGGCGCCGGTCCGCCGCGGTGGCGGCCGCGGGCCGGTCCGGTGCCGTCCCGAGCCATGGGGTCTTCCCGTGCGGCCCAACTTAGCCCGGATTCACGACGATCGACCGACCACCTCCCCCAACTCTCCTGTCGCTTTGTCCGCTCACGCCTCACTGCTCCCGGAAAGTTCCCGATCCGGGCAGTGAACGGGCACGAGGGCACGTGAGGCGGACCGTGCCCGCCCCGCAACGGGCGATGCTCGTGTGGCATCCTGGGGTTCCTGATCTGATCATCGTCGGCGCACGTGCGGGCCGACGGCATCCAAGTTTTCGCAGCGACCGAAGAGTTCAGATGGAGATGCGGCCCGGACAACGGCGGGAGGGTGAGCCCGACGCGCCCGCCGGCTCCGGGCCGGGCCCCGCGGAGTCGTCGGGTTCCGACGAGGCCAGGGCCACCGACACCCCCGAGATACCCGAAGCGGTGCGGGACGCGGCACGCCGGGCGCCCGGCCACTGGATCGGGATGGTGGACCCCGACTGGACACAGGACCGTACGCCGCCCGCGTGGGCCGTGGTGGGGGAGTGGCAGTCCGACGAGAGCGGGGACGTCGGGGACTACCGTCCCAACCCGGCCTACCGGCCCTCGGCCCGAGTACTCGGCTGGCCGGAGCCCACCGATCCGGTCGACGCGGCCGCCCAGCGGGCCGCCACCGGATACGGCTCGGTGGACGAGGCGATCGCGGCGCTCGCCCGAGCGGAGATCACGGTGGTGCGCGGACCGGACGGCGGGCCGCTGACGGCGGCCGGTCTGGACGGTGCGCCGGTGATCCTCTCGTTCACCTCGCCGGCACACGCGTTCATGTCCGCGGCACTTCGGCACGACAGGGTCCCGGCGGAAGAACTCGCCCGGTCACTGCGCGGCTCCGGAACACAGGTGATGGTCAACGCCGGTGCCGCGGCACCCCTGCTCGTCCCGGTGGACAGGCTCCTGGACGCCTTGCCCGAACCGGAGGTCGAGCGGGCGCGCCCGGCCTCCCACGAGGCCGAGCCCCACCGCTCCTCTGAACCCTGGCCCCACACCACAGGGAGGACCCCGTGACGCGTCCGGCCCAGCACACCTCCGCCTCCTCGCAGGTGACGTCCGGTTCAACCGGCGAGGAGACGGCCCCGACGGCCACCGCCGCCCAGCCCGGGGCCCGGACCGAGGCGGAGTCTTCCCACGGCCGGGGCGAGGGAGCCCGGGCCGAGTCCCCGGTTTCGCAGGCGACTTCCGAGGCCGAGGAGGCGGCGACCGAGGGTCGGACTCCGGCAGCCGTGCCCGCGGCCGGAACCGCTCCCGGCGGCCGGACCGGGTCCGAGGCCGAGCCGGACTCCGACGCGGACTCCGACCCCGGTGCCGCCGCGGAGGCCAAGAGCCGGCTCCCCGCGCTCGTACGGACGATGACCACGACCGCCATCGACCGGCCGCAGCAGCAGGCCGCCCACGTGGGGCGGCCGGGCAGGGCGGCGCTGGCCGGCGCCGCCGTCGCCGGGGCACTGCTCGTGTCGGTACCGTTCCTCGTGCTCACCGGAGGCGACGACAAGGACGCCAAGGCCGCGCCGGCGGGAGGCACCGTCCTCGGTGGCGGTGCGCAGGAGGCGCCGGGCGACTTCGTGGTCACCAAACCCGACACCTCCGCTCCGGACGACCACGGGAAGAGCTCCGGCAAGCCCGACAAGCCGGTGAAGCAAGCCCCCGGCGCGACTGCGGAACGGGACTCGGGCAAGGAGACGCCGAAGCACGACGGTGGCGAGAAGGACCGGCCCAAGGGCGGCACGGGCACGAAGAACGAACCCGCGAAGTCGGGTGGCGGGAAGACAACCGGAGGGGGCGGCGCCGGCCAGCCCTCGGATTCCGGCTCGGGCGTGACGTTCAGTGCCCCGGTCTCGCTGCGCAGCCATCTCTCCGGCCGCTGCCTCGACGTACCGAACGCCGACTTCGGCGACGGCAAGAAGCTGTTCGTATGGGACTGCAACAACGGCGTCGCGCAGAAATGGCAGTTCGCCTCCGACGGCACCCTGCGCATCCAGGGCCTGTGCCTGGACGTGGCCAACGCGAACTACAACGACGGCACTCCGATCCAGATCGCCCGGTGCAGTGGCAACGCGGCCCAGAAGTTCGTCCTGAACGAGCGCCACGACCTCGTGAACACCGTCGTCGGCAAGTGCGTCGACATCAAGGACAACAACAGGGGCAACGGCGCCTGGCTGCAACTGTGGACGTGCGCCGGCACCGACAACCAGAAGTGGAGCGTCTGACCGCGCTCCCGACGCCTTCCGGCCGAGAGCTTCGCTCCCGGGCCCCGGCTGCCCCGGCAGCCGGGCATGATGGCACCGTCGGCTCGCCGACACCGCCCCCGACGATCGGGGGCACCCGCTGAGAACGTTGTCCCACAAGGAGGTTGGTGCGTGTCGCGCCAGGTACTGACGGTCGGTCCCGGGGAGCGGGACCGCTACCGGACGATCGGTGAGGCACTCGCGGCTGCCCGTACCGGCGCGCTGATCAGCGTCCGGCCCGGGACCTACGCGGAGAACCTGGTGATCCACACCCGGGTCACCCTCACCGCCGCCGAGGGCCGGGGCACGGTAGAGATCCGGCCACGTTCGGGCAGCGTCCTCGCCCTGCGCGCCGACGCCGTGATGCTCTCCGAGCTGTCCCTGCGCGGCGGTGACGCCGAGCTGCCCGCCGTGGACGTACGGCGCGGGCAGGCCGCGCTCGACGGCTGCGAGATCGTCGGCGCCGCCTGGACGGCGGTGCTGGCCGGGGGCACCGGCTCCCTCGCGCTGCGGGACTGCCGGGTGAGCAACCCCCAGGGCGCCGGCGTCGTCGTCACCTCGACCACGCCGACCACCGTGGAGTCCTGCACGTTCGAGCACCTGGGCACCAGCGGACTCGTCCTCGCCGAACAGGGCGAGGCGCGGCTGCGCGGCTGCACGGTACGGGCCGCACGCGGCAACGGCCTGCTCGCCAACGGCGACTCCACCGGCAGCGTCGAGGACTGCGACATCTCCTCCACGGACAAGCCGTCCATCGCCCTGGAGCAGAACTGCTCCGTCACGGTGGTGCGGACCGTCGTGCACGACACCAGCACCGGAGTGCACCTGAGCAGCGCGGGCCGTACGACGCTGGAGGACGTCCGCGTCACCGGGGCCTCCGGGAACGGGATCGCGCTGGCCGGGGGCACCGACCCGGTGCTGCGCCGCTGCCGTGTCTCGCGGACCCGGGGCCAGGGCGTCGTGATCACCGACCGGGCCCGCGGCACCTTCGAGGACTGCTGGGTGGACGGCGCGCAGGGCGCGGCGCTCCGGGTGGCGGGAGCCGCGTCCCCGGCGCTGACCGGTCTCACGGTCCGTGACTGCGAGCAGACGGGGCTGCTGCTGGAGGAGGACTCGGCGCCGGAGCTGGACCGCCTGGAGGTGATCGGCGGCTCGCCCGCGATATCGGTGCGCGGCGGGGCCAACCCGCTGCTGCGCCGGGCCCGTCTCGTGGAGCCCTCCGGAGACGGCATCGCGGCGGGCAAGGACGCCCGCGGCCGGGCCGAGGACTGCGAGATCGTCCGGCCGAAGGGCGCGGGCGTGCGGGTGGCCGCCGGCAGCACCCTCTACCTGGCCGGTGGCGGCGTCTCCGACACCGCCACCAGCGGCCTGGTCGTGGAGGACGGTGGCAACGTCACCGTCCGGGACTTCCGCGTCGAGATGTCCGGCGAGGACGGTGTGGTGGTCGCGGCGGGCGGTGAGCTGACCGCCAACCGCACCACGGTCCACGCGGCGCAGGGCCACGGCTTCCTGCTCCGGGAGGGGGCGCTCGCCTCGCTCAGCGGCTGCGAGGTCTCCGGCGGTGCCCAGGACGGCTTCCGCGTGGAGTCCACCGCGCCGGTCTCGCTCGTGAACTGCCTGGCCCGGGAGAACGGGGGCGGCGGGCTCGTCCAGACGACACCGGGCGAACGGCTCGCCGTGGACGGCCTGAAGAGCACCGGGAACGGCAAGCGGGATGCGTGGGGCAGCGGCAGCGCCGAGAACACCGACCCCGCCGGATCCGGCGCCGCGGACGCGCCCCCGCCGGACCGCGCGGACGGCCCGCTCGGCGCCCTGAACGCGCTGATCGGCCTGGAGAACGTCAAGCAGCAGGTCGGTACCCTGGTCAACCTCACCCAGCTCGCCCAGCGTCGCGAGCAGCTCGGCATGTCGGCCCCGCCGATGAGCAGACATCTGATCTTCGCGGGCCCGCCGGGCACCGGTAAGACCACCGTCGCCCGCCTCTACGGGGCGATCCTGGCCGAACTGGGCTCCCTGCGCAGCGGCCACCTCGTGGAGGTCTCCCGCGCCGACCTCGTCGCACAGGTCGTCGGCGGCACCGCGATCAAGACCACCGAGACCTTCCAACGGGCGCTCGGCGGTGTGCTGTTCATCGACGAGGCGTACACACTCACGGCGGACAGCGGCAACGGCGGCGCGGACTTCGGACGCGAGGCGGTCGACACCCTGCTGAAGCTGATGGAGGACCACCGCGACGACGTGGTCGTGGTCGCGGCCGGGTACTCCCGCGAGATGGAGTCCTTCCTCGGCTCCAACCCCGGTCTGGCCTCACGCTTCTCCCGGACCGTCGAGTTCGAGAACTACTCCGTGCCCGAACTGGTCGCCATCATGGAGAACATGTGCGCCCAGCACCAGTACGAGCTGGGCGAGGGCACCGCGCAGGCGCTCGCGGCGCACTTCGAGGCGATGCCCAGGGATGCCGGATTCGGCAACGGCCGCGCCGCGCGCGGGGTGTTCGAGGAGATGGTGGACCGGCAGGCCGTCCGGCTCGCCGCGCAGGCCCAGGTCGGTGAGCACGACCTCAGGCTGCTGCTGCCGGAGGACGTCTCCGCCACCGCCGCCGCGAAGGCCGCCGAGACCGGCACGCCGCAGGACGACCCGCTGACCCGCCTCGGCGACATGATCGGCCTGGCCGAGGTCAAGCGTGACGTCGCGGATCTGGTCAACCTCATCACCACGGCCCGCCACCGCGCCGCCGCCGGACTGCCGGTGCCCTCCCTGAGCCACCACCTGGTCTTCACGGGTCCGCCCGGCACGGGCAAGACCACGGTCGCCCGCCTCTACGGCGAGATCCTGACCCAGCTCGGCATCCTGCAGCGGGGCCAGCTGGTGGAGGCCGCCCGCGCCGACCTCGTCGGCCGCTACATCGGGCACACCGCGCAGCTCACCCGCGAGGTCTTCGAACGGGCCCGCGGCGGTGTGCTGTTCATCGACGAGGCGTACACCCTCACCCCGCGGGGCGGCGGCGCCGACTTCGGCCAGGAGGCGGTGGACACCCTGCTGAAGCTGATGGAGGACCACCGCGACGAGGTGGTCGTCATCGTCGCCGGCTACACCGACGAGATGGAACGCTTCCTGGCCTCCAACCCGGGTCTGTCCTCCCGCTTCCCACGCCGGATCACCTTCGCCGACTACTCCTCCGAGGAACTGGTCACCATCGTGCGCGCCCAGGCGGCGAGCATGGGCTACGAGTGCGGACCCGGCACCGGGCCGGTGCTCAAGTCGTACTTCGACGCGCTGCCCCGGGACCGCTCGTTCGGCAATGCCCGGCTGGCCCGGCAGGTGCTCGAGTCGATGGTCACCCGCCAGGCGGGGCGGCTCAGTTCGCTGGCCGCGCCCACCCTGGACGACCTGCGCATCCTCGTTCCCGAGGATGTGGCCGCCGCCCCGAAGGCGGCCGGACTGTGAAGCCCGCCGCCCGTGGGGCCGCCCGGCTGCTGTCCGGCGCCGGCCTCGCCGCCGCACTGCTGCTGCCCACGGCCGTCACGGCTCACACGGCACCTCACCCGGGGCTCCCGGCGGCCGACACGAGGAAGGGCCAGGAACTGCCGGCGATGCCCTCCGCGCTCGACGCGGACGCCGAGTGCACCGCCCCCTCGCGGGAGAGGGCGAAGAAGCAGGACTGGTCGCGTCAGCGCCTCGACCTGGACCGGACGCACGGGCACGGCATCGGCGCGGGGGTCACCGTCGCCCTGATCGACACCGGTGTCGCCCCCGACGCCGACGGCCTCGACGGCCGTGTCATCGCCGACGGCACGGCCGCCGAGGACTGTGTGGGGCACGGCACCTTCCTGGCCGGGCTGATCGCCGGTACGGACGCGCGTCTCCCCGGAGTCGCCCCGGCTGCGCGCATCCTCGCCCTGCGGGGCACGGACCCACGCGGCCAGGCCGATTCGGCGCTCGTCGCGGCGGCGGTACGTGAGGCCACCGAGGCCGGGGCCGACGTCATCGCGGTCACGGTGGCCCTGCCGCGCCGGGACAGGGAACTGACCCGTGCCGTCGCGGACGCCCGCCGCGCGGGCGCGGTCGTCGTCGCCGCGGCGACCCCCGACCCGCCGACGCGGGGAGACATCGACGCGATCCCGTCCCGCGTGTACTGGCCGGCCGGGGAACCCGGGGTCCTCTCGGTCGCCGACATGCTCCCCGGCGGCCTCCGCCCGGAGCGGGCCCTGCCCACCACGGGCATCGACCTGGCCGCCCCCGGCGCCGGGGTGGTGTCCGGTGGCCCGCGTGGTGACGGCCACTACCTGGGAGCCGGGGCCTCGGTCGCCGCCGCCTACGCCGCCGGGGCGGCCGCGGTGGTCCGCGCGGCCCACCCGGACGACTCGCCCGAGGCCGTCACCCGCCGGCTGACCGCGACCGCGTACCCCGCCGACATCCCGCAGCTGGACGCGTACGCCGCCGTGACCACCGTTCTCGGCGGCCCGGACGCACCCGCCGCCGGCGACCGCGCCGCGGAACGTGTCGCCGTCCGTGACACCTCGCATGCCGACGCCGCCACCGACCGGGCCACGCTCCTTGTCCTCCTCGGCTCCGCCGTCGTCCTGGCCGTCCTGTGGGCCGCTTTCGCCGTGCCCCGGGCCCGCGCCCGCGGCTGGCGCCCGGCGCGGGCCGGGGACGGGGGAGAGGCACAGGACTGACGTCCGGATGCGGACGGCGACGGCGGGGGTCACCCGGGTGTCCCCCGCCGTGGCCGTCGTGCCGCAGCCCACCAGCCCGGCTGGCGGCACGACCAGCGCCCGCAGCATCAACCGCGCCG
>NZ_JBHTWG010000054.1:0-32325 GCF_042792555.1 Streptomyces sp. NPDC056628 | reverse complement strand
CAACGTCCTCTGGGCCCTGGTCCGTGACCGACGGTGCTACGAAGTGACACCGCCAGTCACGACGGCCGCTTGACAAACAGCATTAGGAAGCCGCGAGACCGGCCGAGCAGAGCGGCCTTCAGCCGGGCCCGCCGCCTGCGGCAGATGCGTCGACGTTCGGCGCGGACCGGATCGCTTTCGCCGTCCTGCCCGCCTTGTCCCTCGAACGCTCCCCGTTTTGCCAGGCCGCCGCCTGGAGCGCGATCAGGGTCTCCTCGCTGACCCGCATGCCGGCCGCGTCCTGATGAGCCCGTGCCGTGGTGGAGTCCACGCTGACCAGGGACATGTCGATCTCGTCCCTGCGGGCAGCCTCGGCAGGCAGGAACGGCCCGATGAACTGTCACTCGCTGTCGGTGAGTTGCGCACGTGTCACACCACAGTCCTACCGGACCAGCCCCCATCCCGGGCTTGATCACAACTGAAGACAGCCCCTAGCTGTGCCGTCTCATGACATTGGTTCCTGGCTGTCAGGCTTGCGGGTGTAGGACGTGAGGCGATCGGCGAGCGCGATGACGAGGTCGCGTAGTTCATTGGGGCGCTCGATGACGAACGGCCGGTCGAGTGAGGCGAGTACTGGAGGCAACCAGTCGAGCCGTTGGGCCTGCAGCTGGACGCGCAGCCAGTGCTCGGCCGCCGGGTCCTGGCTGGCCGCGGGCTCGTGTTCCTCGATGCTCGCGACGCTGGCGGGGAGGTGCGCGCGGATCTGCTCAACTGTCCCGTGGATCCGCAAGGTCACCACATGCCGGTACTCGGCTGTGGCGAATCCTGACAACACGCGCTGTGTTGGACCGGGACCCACGGGCGCTTCGAATGCGCCGGGCAGGGTCCTCGCGTCTGCGATGCGATCGAGCCGGAAGGTTCGGTCCTCGCCGAGCTGGGCGTCCTTGCCCGTGACGTACCACCGGCCCTCGTGGGCGACGATCCCGTAGGCGTGCAGTGTGCGTTCGCTGCGCCGTTCGTCGCGGTCGGTGTAGCGGATCGAGACCGGTCGGCGCTGGCGCACCGCATCGGCGATGGTGAGCAGGAGCCCGGCGTCCGGGTGGTCCAACTCGCCGGGCTGATCCGTGAAGGCGAGAGCTTCCAGGAGTGTGTCGAGCCGGCGGGCGATGTGCTTGGGCAGCACCCGCCGGATCTTCGCTGACGCCGTCTCGTTTGCCGTGCGCTCCTTCGTCGTCAGCCCTGCCCGGCGGCCAGCGACCAGGCCGAGCAGCACGGCCAGCGCCTCGTCGTCGCTGAGCATGAGGGGCGGCAGGCGGTACCCGGGAGCGAGCCGGTACCCGCCGTAGCGGCCGCGCACCGACTCCACGGGCACGTCCAGGTCGATCAGCTGGCCCACATACCGCCGCACAGTGCGCCCTTCGACGCCGAGACGGTCGGCCAGTTCGGCTACAGTCCGGGTGCCGCCCGACTGCAGCAGCTCCAGGAGTGTCAGCACGCGGCCGGTGGGTCGAGGCACGTTCACAGCCTAACGCGAATACAGGACCGATTCTGTCCACTATTTCTCCTAGCCTGCGACGTATACGCCTCCAGCCCCAACCAAGGAGATTCCCATGGACTTCGTCTCGATCCGCATCATCACCAGCGACGTCGCACGCCTCGTCGAGTTCTACGAGCGAGCCATAGGGATGCAGGCGACGTGGGCCACCGACGACTTCGCCGAACTCAAGACCGAGGGCGCCACCCTCGCGATCGCCAGCACCCGCACCGTCCCGCTGTTCGCCCCGGGCTCTGCCCGCCCGGCGGACAACCACAGCGTGATCACCGAGTTCCTCGTCGACGACGTGGACCGCGTTTACAACAACCTGACCGGCTTCGTCACCGACTTCGTCAACGAGCCCACCACCATGCCCTGGGGTAACCGGTCGCTGTTGTTCCGCGACCCTGACGGCAACCTCGTCAACTTCTTCACCCCTGTCACCCCGGCGGCCATCGAAAAGTTCGCACGCTGACGCCACGCACAACTGCTCACGCGGGAGCCGGGAGATCCCAGTGAGAGGTCCTGACAGAAGTTGTTGATCAAGTGACCGTCGGTTCGTCTGCTCGTTGGTCAAGTCGTGGGGAAGCGTCAGTCGCGGCCATGGATGGTGTCGGACGAACTGTGGGCGCTCATCGAGCCGTTGCTGCCCGAGCCGTGACCGAAGCTGGTGGCGGGCCGGCCACGGGTGCCGGACCGGCAGGCCCTGTGCGGGATCCTGTTCGTGCTGCATACCGGCATCCAGTGGGAGTACCTGCCGCAGGAGCTGGGCTTCGGCTCAGGGATGACCTGCTGGCGGCGCCTGGCCGCCTGGAACGAGGCCGGCGTGTGGGAGAAGCTGCACCTGGTGCTGCTGAAGAAGCTGCGGTCGGCGAAGCAGCTGGACTGGTCGCGGGCGGTGATCGACTCCTCCCACGTCCGGGCGGCCCGCAGGGGCCCAAAAGCGGTCCGAGCCCGGTCGACCGCGCACGACC
The DNA here is from genome assembly GCF_042792555.1 of Streptomyces sp. NPDC056628. Classification (NCBI taxonomy): domain Bacteria; kingdom Bacillati; phylum Actinomycetota; class Actinomycetes; order Kitasatosporales; family Streptomycetaceae; genus Streptomyces; species Streptomyces sp. NPDC056628. The sequence goes on along the minus strand of NZ_JBHTWG010000054.1, from coordinate 29,838 downwards.
GGGCAGCAAGCACCACATCATCACCGACGGCCAGGGCATCCCGGTCGCGGTGTCGCTGACCGGCGGAAACCGCAACGACGTCGCCCAGCTCCTGCCCCTGCTGGACAAGGTCCCACCGGTCGCCGGTGTCGTCGGCAGGTCACGGCGACGGCCGGACATGCTCTTCGCGGACCGGGGCTACGACCACGACAAGTACCGGCGGCTGGTGTGGCAGCGAGGTATCCGTCCCGTGATTGCCGAACGCGGCCAGCCGCACGGCTCCGGTCTGGGCATCTTCCGCTGGGTTGTCGAGCGCACCATCTCCTGGCTGCACGGCTTCCGCCGCCTGCGCATCCGCTGGGAGAGACGAGACGACATCCACGAAGCCTTCCTCGGCCTCGCCACCTGCCTCATCACCCACCGCCACGTCCAACGCCCTTGTTAGGACCTCTGAAGCGCTCCGCAGTGAACGAGCGCTTGCTGGCCGCGGTCTCATCGTGGCCGTTGGGGCGCCGGTGGAGTGGGCACCTGCGTCGGTGCGGCGTGTCACGGTTTCCCACGAAATCCGGTGGAGTCTCAGCGGCCGGAAGTGGTTGGGTCCTGCTCAATGCTTCGCTGACACGTCCCGGCACAGTGCGAGGCGCAGGGTTCGAATCGCAGGCGCGGTCTAGCCCGCGTGTCGTCGAGTGATGGAGGTTATCGCGGTGGCTGGTTATGGGGCGCTTTCCGACGTGTACGAGTGGCTGATCGGGGACGACAGGTTGACCCCCGCTAAGGCAGCTGCGGTTTACTGCAGCGATGTTGTGGGCTCTCTGCCGCCCAACGCGCGCGTCCTCGACTGCGCGTGTGGAACCGGCCAGCTCGCCGTCGGTCTCGCGAGTCTTGGCCTTGACGTGGTCGCCGCAGACGCCAGCAGCGGGATGGTTCGCCGGACCGAGAAGGCCGCCGACGAGCAGGGTGTCTCGCTTCGAGCCCTTCACGCGAGCTGGGACGAGTTGCCCGACCACCTGGGGGACTCCTCGTTCGATCTGGTGTTCTGTGTCGGTAACTCGCTCGGGCACGCTGAGGGCGCAGCCGGGCGCCTGACCGCACTGGACGCGATGTCGCGGCTGCTGCATCCGGGCGGACGCCTCGTGCTCACGTCACGCAACTGGGAGCTCATGCGCTCCGCCGGCTCACGGGTGGACGTCCGCGATCGACTCATCCGCCGCAACGACCGCGATGCGGTCGTCAGCTACTACTGGCAGATCGAGCAGCAGTGGGAGCAGGAACACTTCCTCGAGATCGTGGTCGCCCAGATCGAGCCGGATGGGGCAGTGCGAGCCTGCTCGGAGCGGTTGTCCATCTGGCCCTACCGGTACGGGGACCTCGTGGCGCAGTTGCGGAGCGTTGGGCTCACGGTGCAGTCCACCACCTTCGACCCCGAGAGCGATGGATACCTGGTGGTCGCCAGCCGTGACCAGGCGCGAGGCACGTCTGAGCCGGCGCGCTGATCCGCCTTTCGTCGTCGTTGCCGACCTGCCAGCTCGCGACCGCCTGTCAAGCTGAGGCTGGAAACAGTTGGGGAATTACGGGCTCTGTCGCTGATCTTGTGACGCAGGCGGTGTCAGTGGTGGTTGTGATCATGGCTCGCGTGTTCTTCGCGGAGTTTCGAGGTGTTGTTCCCTCATCTGGCTGGTGTCGTGGTGGAGTTGGTCGAGCGGGCTGCGGCCGGGGTGGTCACAATGCATGCGCGGGCCCGCTCGGCGGATGCGGACTGCCCGCACTGCGGTAGTACGTCGGGCCGGGTGCACGGCCGGTACATGCGGCGGCTCGTGGATGCCACGGTCGGTGGCGCCAGTGTGGTGATCGAGCTGCTGGTACGGCGGTTCAAGTACCCGAACCCCGCGTGCCGGGCGGTGACGTTCGCCGAGCAGATCGCGGGGTTGACCAGCCCGCATGCCCGCTACACACCACTGGTGCGTGAGCAGTTGACCTCGATCGCCCTCGCCCTGGCCGGCCGCGCGGGAGCCCGCCTGGCCGGGGTACTGGGCCTGCGCGTCGCCAAGGACACCCTGTTACGACTGGTCCGCGCCGTGCCGGAAGAACCCGTTGAGCAGATCCGCGTGCTCGGTGTCGACGATTTCGCGCTACGGAAGGGCGACTCGTACGCCACGATCCTGGTGGACTTGGAGAGGCGGCGTCCGGTGGACGTGCTGCCCGGCCGGGATGCCGAACCGTTGGCCGCCTGGCTGAAGGACCATCCGGAAGTGGAGATCATTTGCCGGGACCGTGCCGGGGCTTATGCCGAGGGCGCCCGCAACGGCGCCCCGCAGGCCCAGCAAGTCGCCGACGCCTGGCATTTGTGGCACAACCTCGGCGAGGCCGTGGAAAAGACCGTCTCCGCCCACTACGCCTGCGTCCGGACCGCGTTCGAGAACACCGTACCGGCCACCCCGCCGACCAGTGACGACATCTGGCAGACGTCACCGCCGCCGGCACCGGCTGGTGGGATGCTCGACGTCTGCGGACGAGAACGCCGCCTGGTGACCCGGACCAGGGAACGCTACACCGCTGTGCAACAGCTCCTGGAGGGCGGCAGGACGCTGGAGGACATCTGCCGGACCCTGCAGCTGGACCGGTCCACCGTACGCCGCTTCGCCCGCGCCACCAGCATTGACGAACTGCTGGCCAAAGCGACCAACCGCTCCACCGTCCTGGATGAGTACACGCCCCACCTCCATCAGCGGTGGAACGAGGGCTGTCACAACACTGCCCAGCTCCACCAGGAGATCGTCGCTCTGGGCTTCGCCGGAAGCATCCAGACCGTCCAGCGTTACCTCCGCCCCTTCAAGGCAGCCACCACCGCGCCACCCTCGCGCCGCCCGGCTCCGCGGCCCCGCCGCATCGTCCGCTGGATCATGACAGCCCCCGGCAACCTGACCGCCGATGATGCCGCCGACCTCAAGGAGATCCGAACCAGCTGCCCCGAACTCGACGCCGTCACCCACCACGTCCGCGACTTCGCCACCATGATGCGCGAGCTGCAGGGCGACCAACTGTCCGCCTGGATGGAGCACGTCCTCGCCGACGACCTGCCCGCCCTGCACTCCCTGATCAACGGACTGAGCCGCGACATTCACGCCGTCACCGCCGGACTCTCCGTCCCCTGGAGCTCCGGCCAGGTCGAAGGGCAGGTCACAAGGACGAAACTACTCAAGAGGCAAGGATTCGGGCGAGCCAACCTCGACTTCCTCCGCAAGCGCGTGCTCCTCACGCCCTGAAGCTGCCCAATCAGGACAAGACGGCCCCTTGATACCAGGGAAGGCGGCGCTGTGAAGCCAGCTCAGTAGCGGTGGTTGGGCCAGTGCGGGTCCTCCCACCGGGCGGGGCCGGTGAGTCCGATGAGTCGTATGCGGTGAAGCAGTTCCTCGGGAGCGTCCTGGGCTTGAAGCCGTACAGGGGCGTGACGGACCAACCAAGCCGCGAGCTCGGTGCGCAGTTCATCTGCGTTATCGCTATCCCATGCGCCCCATGGAAGTTCATCGCCCAGAAGGTCGTACTCCCAGTGGGCAGCCGCTTCGGTCAGGTGCCGGTCGGCAACGCGGTCTTCGAGTGCCTCCCAGGTGTTGAGCCACGGGCTGAGCGTGGCAGAAGCCTCGGCGCACAGCGCGAGGACCTCATACACGGGAACGGCGGGATCCGATTCGGCGAGGGTGTGAGCCCACCAGGCACGCAGGAACTCCCACACCGCCGCACTCTGGTGCGCAGGCCACTGCCGCCAATGGCCGCGAACGAACGAACGTCCGACCTCCGCCATGCCGAACACGGGCTCCACGAGGCCACTGACCAGCGCCCTGGCGAATTGAGGCAGGATACGGCGCAGCACCGCGCCGTGGTCGTTCCAGTCGGGGGCATCCCAGGTGCGACGCAGAAGGTCCGGGTCGAGCACCACGTCCGGGACCTTCAATTGCGCTAGCTCTTCTTCGCAGCCCCAGTGGCAGTCACACTGGGTCTCGTCGATGCGGGCGGTCATTCCTCGGAAGGCGACGTCCAAGCAGTCCAGAGCACGGTCGAGTCGGAGCCGTGCGGGAGTGTCGTCGGGGTTCATCGTGTCGGCACAGCCTCAGGGGGACTCCGGGTGGCTTCCGCCAACCGAAGATCACAACCCTACCGGGCCCCATCAGTCATCGTCACGGCAGTTACCCGGTTTCCCAGCCGCTTGCGATGGCCGGGCAACAGTCACAAGATCAGCGCCAGAGCCGAATTGCCTGACGCTGATCATGCAGATCATGGGGAATTGTCTGACCGTCGACACTTCCGGGACCCGGGGAGCGCGCGAGGTTTGCTTGGATTACGCTGTGGCTGGCGCGTAGAGCTGCTGTGAGTTCTCCTAGCAGCTGGTCCGGGAGGATTCTGCTGCCGAGGGCGCAGGCATGCACCAGCGTGCGACAGTGGTGCACTTGCCGGTCTGTGGCGATCTGGTTAAACAGAGGGTGGGTCAGGTTCTCGCGGGCCGTGTAGCCGTCTTCGGTGTCTGTCGTCCTGTGGTAGAGGTCCTCGACGATGCGGTGCGCGGCAGGCGCCACGGCGGATCCGATGGCGTCGAGGACTGTGAGTCCGATCCGGGTGTCGAAGACGGTCATCCCGGGTTCGGTCTTCCGTGCGAGGTAGGCCGTCACCAGGTCCGCCAGGTGGTCGTCGATGGGCTGCCCGGCGTCGCGGCGGCATAGAACGGTCAAGCATGCCGTAACAGCTTGTTCCCACGGGTCGCCGGGCATTGTGTCGGCGAGGAGGACAGCTGCCCGCGCGGTGTCACCCGCGGCGAGGGCGGCGAGTACGGCGACCTGTCGACCGTCGAGCATCCGTTTTCCGATGCCATGGTGGGCTTCGACGTGGGCCAGTGCCTCGGTCCATCGTCCCTGGGCGGTGAGGGTGCGTGTGCCGTCGGCGAGGAGGACGCGCCACAGCCATGCGCGAACCTCCTGGCGGTCTTCACCGGTCGTAGTGAGGTCTGCAGGTATGTCGATGTTTTCGAACCGGGCGGCTGTGCCTGCCTCGACGGTCTTGTACAGGTCGAGCAGTCGCTGACGCCCCTCATCTGCGCGGCCAGCGCGGATCTGGATGCGGGCCAGGTTGACGACTGGTTCCAATCCTCGGATCGCGCTCATGCCGGGGAGGGGGCAGGTGTGGAGGTAGGCGGCGGCGTGCTGGTGGCACATCTCGCGGGCGAGTTCGGGAAGGCCGAGGTCGGAGGCGAGGAGCGAGGCCTGGTTGTAGACGGCCGATGCAAGCCCTTGCTCGGTCTTGTTCACCGCGGTGTCGGCCAGGTCGACGAGACTGCGCACACGCTCGGGCAGGGGCAGGCAGGCGGGCCGGAATCGGGCGACGAGTGGGAAGCGCTGGGCTGTGGGTCCGTGCGGATCCATGTGTCCCCCAGTGTGTGGGTGAGGGCTGGTGGGGCGGGGGTGCCCGCCGACTGCGAGTGGCGGGCACCGTCCGCTGCACGTGGGGCGTCACTGCCAGGCGACGACGATGCGGTTCAGCGGGGTGTCGAGGGCGAAGAGACCGGGGCGCTGCTCGATCTCGGGGGCGTCGAGGGGCTGGATTTCGAACGTGGCCTCACTGTCGCGGTAGTCGCAGTCCCAGGTGCGGATGGTGTCGGCGACCTTCGCGGCCAGCTCGTCGCTGCCGGGGCCGTGGCCGATGACGCCGAACTCCCAGAGCTTGTCGCCCTCGGGAGTCTTCTTCTTCGACGGGCGCCGGGCGAGGTAGGTGACGGCACCCTTGTCGACGACCGCGGTCGACGAGGGGTAGGGGTCCTCGGTGAGCAGATTGCCCTTGGCGCTCTGGGGGAACAGCATTCGGATCAGACCGGAGGGCAGGGAGCAGGTGACGAACAGTTCCATCCACTCCGGCGACTCCATGGCGCGGACCGTCATGCCGGTCCACTCCTCGGTGCTCGGCTGGTCGAGTACGCCCGCGAGGGCGTCGGCGTCGATGTTGAGCCCGGCGGGGGCCTGGAGTCGTACGGCGCCGTCCGTGCTGAGCGGGATCACTCGGCGGTCGTCGTCAGCGATGCCCCGCCGAAGCGGCATGAAAGTGTTCATCTCGCTGCCGAGGGACACCCACCGGCCGTCGCGCTGCTCGTAGGCGATGGAGCGGGAGACGGTGCCCTTGAGGCGCTGGGGGACGAGGAGCCGGCCGCCGGGTGCGAGTTGCTGCAGCCAGGCGTGCGGTACGCCGTGCGCGCCGACGGTGGCGATGATCCGGTCGTATGGCGCTGTATCGGCGTAGCCGAGTGCCCCGTCGCGGGTTACGGCCTCGACGTTGGTGATTCCGGCGGCGGCGAGGTGCGTGCGGGCACCCTCCACGAGGTCGTCGTCGACGTCGAGGGTGGTCACGTGTCCGTTTTCGCCGACCAGGTGGGCGAGCAGACCGGCGTTGTAGCCGGTGCCGGCGCCGAGTTCGAGGATGCGCTCGCCGGGCTGGGCCTCGAGCTGGTCCAGCATGAGAGCGACGACGCCCGGTTGGGAGGCGCAGGAGATGGACGTGCCGTCGGTGTCGTACTTGATGTGCACCGGTGTGTTGGCGTAGGCGTCTTCGAGGGATGCCTCGGGCACGAACACGTGGCGGGGCAAGGTCCGCAACGCGGTCTCGACGGCAGGTGTGCGGGCGTGTCCGTCCGCGCGGAGCTGGTCGACCAGGGCGTTGCGGAGGCGCTCGGCGTCCGCCGTGGGGGTGGTGATCGTGTCGGTGTTCACTGCGCTGACGCTATCGATGTCGGCCGTTGCGTCGGTGGGCGACTCGGTGTGGTCACTCGTTCCCATGACTACCTCTCGTGCGATGTGGGACAGGGCGCTCTGGTCGTCCCGGAGGAGACCGGCGCGGTTGGCGTGGAAGATCACGTGGTGGGCAATGACGGCTCGTAGGCCACGGGTGAGGGCGCCGCGGGCTGCGAGGTCGGCGAGCGTGGCTCCGGCTCGTTCGAAGGCGGTCACCCATTCCTCGTGCGTGTGGAGTGGGCCACCCGGGCGGCAGAGGCTGTGGGCGTCAGCGGTCATGAGCTTTCGCATGGCCGGGGCCAGTTCGGCCGCTCGTTCGGGTGGTTGTGGAGCGATGGCCGGTCGAAGGGCCGCTACCTTCGCCCATACATCGCCCTGTTCGAACCAGTCGAGTCCAGCGCCGCGCATCATGGCGCTCGCCAGCAGGACGGCGGTCTCCCGGCGTCCGAAGTGCGTCGGGCTGGGCTGGTAGGTGAGCAGGTGGCGGGAGTCGCTGTGGAACAGTTCGTGGGCTGCGTCCATGGCCTCGGGTCCGCCGAACGTGTCGGTCTCGGGCTCGTAGACGCAGGGCAGGCACGACACGGCCACGCCGTCGCCGATGAGATCGCTCAGGAGCGACTCGATGGCTGGTGGCGGCTTGTCGGCGAGGTAACGCAGTGGCCAGGGCTGCTTGTTCATCAACCACCAGCCGGTGAGCTGCCCGTCGGCCTCGGCGTCGATCAGGGCTGGGCCGAGGCGTTCGGCGATGGTGCGCAGGGCACTCTCGCGGTCGACGAAGGTGATGTTGTGCTGCTGCCAGTGGTCGGGAGGCATAGAGGTCCTTCGGTCGGTGGATCAAGCGGTGAGGAGGCATGCGTCCCAGGCGGACCGGGGTGGTGCGGCGGTGCTGGGCGCGAGGAGGGCCAGGGCTATGCCGGCGGCGCCGCCGAGTAGGCCGGGGCCGCCTTCCTCGTCCTGGATGAGCGCTGTGGCCATGAGTTCGGGGTCGGTGTCCGGTGGGGTGACTGCAGTCAGGAGGGCCGGGATCGCGGCTCGGAGTTTTCCCGCGGTTGAGGGGTGGGCGTCGTCGGCCGTACGTGCGGCGGCGTGGGCGAGGCCGGAGAACCCGTGGCAGAGGCCGTTGTCCGTCGTGGCCTTTAGCTGCTCGGGATCGGTGAGGGCGGCCACGAGCGCGTTCTCCGCGTCGATCTGGCGGCTGGCATCGCCGAGGGCAAGCGCGGCAAGTTGCTGGGCGCGGGCGAGGCCGGCGGTGCCGTAGCACCAGGAGGGCCGCTGGGGCGCGGATGGGGCGAGACGCTTCCTGCGCAGCTCGCCCTGAGTGACCCAGTACGGCCAGCCCGGTCCGCCGTCGGCCTTCTGCTTCCAGCCGTCCAGCCAGGTCAGGATGGTGCGCAGTGCTGCATGGTGCCCGTCGGTGAAGGAGCCGTTCCGAGCGGCGAGGGCCAGGAGCGCGAGCACGCCGCCGATGCCGTGGGCCATACCGGTGTTGGCATGCCCGCCGGGGAGTCGGTCGTCCGGGCTGCCCGAGGGTCCGGTCTCCGTCCACCAGCCCGGCAGGGTCTCGCCGTGGTGGGTGATCGGTTCGGTGAGGCGCACGCAGTAGTCGAGAATGGCGCGCATCGTGGAGCTGCCGGGGTCTCGGCGCAGTAGGCAGGCGCCGTATCCAGTGAGGCCCCGGATGGCGTCGAACTCGGCGAGCTGCGGTAGGCGTCCGGCGTCGATGCGGCGGTGGGCGGTGTCGAGACGGCGTCCGACGTCGACTGCGATCTGTCCGTCCATCCTGTCGAGGGCGCGCTGGTAGGAGCCGGGAAGGTGGTCGGCGGCACAGCTCAGCGCATGGGCGAAGGCGGGCACTCCGTAGAAGGGGTGGCTGTCCGGGCCGCTGGTGAGCGGCTGCCGGGAGGCGGCGGTGAGCCAGGCGTGGGCGCGGTGCCACGGGCCGCGGCCGTTAGCGGCCAGCTCGATGTGCAGGAGCGCGATTCCCGGCGGGCCGTAAGCAAGGTGTTGCCGGTCCGAGGAAAGCGTCCTGGAGCCGAGGGGCGCGGTGTCGGGGTCGGCGAGCCGGGCGGCGATGGCGTCGACCAGGCCGAGCGCGGGGTGGAGGCTCACGACGCCGTCCTCCTGGTGCGGGCGGTCCAGGCCAGGGCAGCAGAGCGCGCCAGGTAGAGGCACACCTCTTCCTCCGGGAAGTTCACGGCGACGTGGCGCACGAAGTGAACGTGCAGCAGCGAGGTCAGGACGTCGTCGACGGCGATGCCCTGGGTGTCCGGGCCAGGCAGGTGCGGCCGGTATGCGGCGAGCGCCGTATCCCGGTCAGCCCATCCCGACACGATGGCGTCCCCGCCCGGGACCTGACGCAGCCCCGCCCAGTCGTCGCACGGGTCGGTGAGCCGTACGGCGTCGATGAACTGCGGGCGTGGAACGTGAGCGGGGGCTGTCGGCGGGATGTGGTCGATCAGCCACCGCATCCCGGCCTCGGTGGTGCCAAGGAACGCGGAGGCGATCGCAACGGTGTGGGCCGCCACCAGCGTGCGCTGACTGGGGCGCTGTGGCTGCGCGAGCTGGGTCAGGACGGCGCGCGAGTCCGCCCGGAAGACCTCCTCAGCCGCCTCCCATGCGGCGCCGGAGCCCCAGCGGCCCATCTCCCGGTAGGAGGTGGGATAGCGCAGATCGGCCAGCAGGCCGATGCTTCGTAGCTCGTCGGCCCAGGCACTCACCGTTCGGGCCGTGCCAGCGAAGGCTTCCGGGTCGGGGAGGGCGATGCGTACGCGGAGGTGTTGGTCCGGGTCGCGGAAGCGGATGAACCACCACGGCGGGTTGCCGAGCTGTTCGAGGGGGCCGGGCAAGTGCCGGGAGAGCAAGACGTCTTGGCGGCGGGGGTCACCGTAGAGGGCGGCCAGAAGAACCGAGGAAGAGGCAGGCGTCTGCATCTGGTCCGCAGACAGGGCGCGGGCCCGGCTGGGGGCTGGCAGTGGCGGCCATGTCGACGGCCTGGTTGCTTTGAGTGGCACCACGACCTCGTGGGCTCGCCCGTCGCACCAGCCATACGCCTCTGGTTCCGGGGCCTCGACGAGTACGGCCAGGCGCGTACGGTCGAGGTGTCTGCGCAGGAGCGCACGGTGGCCGGCCTCATCGAGGTCGAGGAAGAGGCGCCGGTCGTCCTCTACGAGTTGGACGTGGCGCGGCAGCCTCCGCCTGGCACGCCAGTCGGTGAGCGCGGCGTCCCACTCAGCCCGAGGGCGGGCATGGCCGGGCAGTTCGGACGCGTCCAGCCGCCAGCGTGCCAGGGCCAGCACGGTCCGGCCGTACCGCAGACGTGGAAGGAACGGCATCGCTGTTGCGGCGCCCCAGTCGAAGACGGTGACCTGCGCGCACTGGGCGCGGGACAGTTCGGTGAGGAACCGCACCAGTGGTGGAGTGTGGGTGCGCAGGTTCAGCGCATGCATCCCGACGGCCTCCACGCGATGTCCGCGCTCGGGGACGGCGAGGTACATGCGGCGGCCATCGCACCCCACAGCCAAGTCCTCCGGGGTCAGAACGGTGTCCTGCGGGGCGCGGTGCTCCTGAAGGCTGATCACGGTGGGTAGCACCGGTGGGGAGCGGGTGACGTGGGCGCTCTCGGAGAGCAGGGGTGGGAAAGAGAGCTGCGCGGGCATGGTGTTGCCGTCTGCGGCCGGGAGGTCGCCAAGCTCGGCGGCCAGGGCCTCCCGGTCGGCGGAGGACAGCACGCTGAGGAATCGACCCGTGGAGACGCCGACGCCACGGGACACGCTGACGACCTCCACCCGGAACTGCCCGCGCTGCAACTCCTCTAGGCTGGCCGCGTGCACCCGCACCCCGATCTCCAAGTGCGGCGGCAACCGAGGCTTGTCGGGACCCACGTCCAGGGCCTCAATCTGTTCGTCCGTGAGGATCACTTCGTCGCGTCCGTCGAGCGCGGCGGTCTGAGCCAGCCGTACGAGGGCGTCATCCCGAGCGGAGACGCGGGGCCTGCGTGCGCTGGCCGAAGCGCCTGGGTAGCCGTCGGGATAGCCGGTGCCGCTGTCCGCGACGACGTCCGCGAGCGGCACCATCGTGCCGATGCCGTACCGCTCGTAGAACCGCTGGTGGTACTTGTTCCAGGCGGCGGCCCCGTACGGGCGGATGCTCAAGCGGGTCAGGGTGAGAGCGGCGCGCTCGATCTCTCGGGCGACCGCTTCCGGCAGAACGATCTGCGCGTCCAGACGGAGGTCGAGCGCGACGGGGTGGCGACGCAGGCCAGGGACGAGGTCTCGCATCCGAGCCGCGACGCTGTCCCGGCCACCGTGCGTGGCGCACCCCTCCAGACCCGCCCGGACCGCGCGGAGTTCGCGTACGGTCTCGGCGACCGGGGCGAGGCTGCCAGCGTCGATCGCGTCGAGTTGTCCCACCAGATACCCGAGGGCGTCGGTCTCGGTGCTCGGAGAGTGCAGGCCCGTGATCAGCACCTGCCGCCGGATCAGCTCCGCCAAGAGGTGACGCGCCTTCTTGGGGCTGGCCTCGGGGAACTCCGCCTGGAGCTTGTCCACGAGGGTGCCGAACCGGATCGGCAGTCGGGTCGCGGCAAGGACCGCGCGCACCGGTCCGGTCAGGGCCAGAGACGCCTCGACCGCGCGGGTACGGTCGTCTTGGACGTCGGGCTGGAACGGCACGATGAGCCGGTCTCCCCGGTACGCCACGGTGTTGTTGATGACGACGGACAGCCGTTCGAGGAGATCCGGGCATGACTCCAGCCGCGCGACCAGGGCCGCCAGCCACTCTGCCCCCGCGCGGCCCACGGCCACGTGCTCCTCGCCCCAGTCGGCCCGCGCCTGCGGGCCGAACTCCGCGGTGGCCACGCCGGCGAACAGGCCGAAGGGCGTCGCCCGGTGCTGCGCCCGGAGCAGGTAGCGGGCCACGGACAGCGCGGCGCGCTGCACATCCCGGAGAGCGGGATGCTCGGCTGTGCACAGGGCCCCTACTTGCGCGGCCAGGACCGGGCTGGAGTGCTGGAGTGCCTCGGCGACGTCCTTGTCCGCCCAGACCGCCCGCAGCCACGCCACACGGGCAGACGAACCACTGGACGAGCGGTCATCGAGGTCAGGGCATGGAGGAATCGGCAGCGAGGTCCGGGCCACGGCGCGCACGAGAGCAGCGGAACCGGTGCGGAACGCTGCAGGCGGAACAACCACCAAGTACCTCCGTAGGTGAGGGGGCCGGGGGCTGGTGCCGCCGCGCGGAGACGCGGCGGCACCAGACCGGATTGACGTAAGGGCCGGGTCAGGCGACGTTGGTGGTGCAGGCGCCGCAGGTGGACCCGCAGTTGTCGTCGGTCAGGTTGACCAAGCCCGCCGGGTCGGCGATCTCGACGAGGGAGACGTCCAGGTCGAAGCCGTCCGACGCCCCCGGGACCTGCGGGCGTATTTCGGTGCGGCTGGGAACTACGGTGCTGCGCGTCATGCTGCAACTCCTCACAATCGTTGTGGTGTTACTGGGCTGGAGCGCCCACCAGATGCCGCCACGGGAGCGTCGCCAGACGGCTGCTCCCCGGACGGCTCCTGGCCGCCCGGCACGAAGGGACGTTCTCCGCGTAGGAAAGTCCTCGCGGGCTGCCTGCCTGACGCCGGGAAGTCGTGTGTCGGGAGTCTGATCAAGCGGATGCCGGTCGCCGCTCCATGAAGTAGGCGAGGGCTTGGGCCTTGAGTCGGTCGAGGCACGGCTCGCACGCGTAGAAGGGTGCGTGCTGCCCGTCCCACTCCACCGGGCCGAGCCAGATCACCAGGACACCGGTACGTCCGCAGCCGAGCCAGCAATCACCGGTGATCCACGGCCACTCCATGGAAGGACGTCCCCTTTCTCAGCTGGTCGGGATGGTCGATCTGGCGGCCTGACAGTTGGGAGCGCAGGCCCAGAGCTGGAACGGCAGGCCCCGGTGGCGTATCTCGCCCAGCCGTCGACCGCTCGCTCCCAGCGGCCAGGCGCAGAGGGCGCAGTCCATGGCCCTCTGCTGGCGGGGCCGGAGTCGAGCGAGATCCGGAAGGGGCGAGGGTGCCGTGGCCGGGATGCTCACTCGTCGCCCCCGGTGCGGAGTTCCGCCCAGACCTCTTTGCCCCAGGGGCGTCTGCCCGAGCCGTGCAGGTCATAGCCCCAGCGGTCGGCGACCGCATCGACGAGGAGCAGTCCGCGGCCCGACTCGTCGTCGTCAGCCGCCTGGCTGAGTATGGGCAGACGCGCTGGTTCCCGGTCCACGACCCCGACACGCAGTCGTGTCGTATCCGGTCGCGCAACCGTGAGGCGGATCTCGGAACATGGGGTGTGTCGGCAGGCGTTCGCGATCAGCTCCGTGACGATCAGCGCGGCTCGGTCGGCGAGACCGTCGAGGTGCCACACACCGAGGACGTCTCGGACGAGGCCGCGGCCGATCTCGGCCGTGGACGGCTTGCACGGGAAGGTCTGGCTGTACGTCGGGTGGCCGACAGAGAGTGCCGCAACTGGTGTTCTCAGACTCGTCATTGGGGTGGAGCCTTCGTGTCGTTTCGGCGCCCGGCCCGCCCCCGCGGGGGGAACCTCAAGGGCGGGCCGGGCTGTCAACAGCCGCCCGCACGATGGGGCGCAGCGGGTGACCAGCACTCAGACAACTCCCTTTCACAGCAGGCTGGTTAGGGCGTTCAGGTGCTCAGTCGATGGACCGACCTAGGGCGTTTTGACCTATCCTTTAACTGACGGGTGTGGACCGCGCGGGCTACCGTGCCCGCATGGACACCACCCGCAACACCGTTCTTGAGGCGTGGATGACCGAACACGGCTACAGCTCCAACAGCCTCGCCGAGGCCGTGAACAGGGCCATTGAACGGTTGACCGGGCGCACTGGAGGGCTCGACGGCTCGTCGGTCCGAGCGTGGAAAGCGGGCCGGGTTACGTGGCCAAAGTCAGTTGCCCGCAAGGCACTTGAAGACGTCTCCGGACTACCCGCTGTCGCTTTAGGGTTCGTGCCACGGGGCCGGCCTTCGTCCATCCCGGCACCACCGCAGCAGGAGGACCCCGACATGAAGCGCCGTACCCTCGTCGGCAGCATCGCGGCGGCTGCCGCAGCAGCAGCCGCACCCGGCACCGCATCGCTGCGCCGTATCGGCATGAGCGACGTCAACCGCCTCAACAAGCGCTTCGCCGAGATCATCGCCAGCGACCACCGCCACGGCGGACAACTCGGCATCGAACAGCGGGCCGCCGCCCTCGCCGACGAGGCGCTCAACCTCCAGAACGCGGGCAGCGCCACTCAGCGGGTACGCAGTAACCTCTACGCCTCAGCAGCCGCTTTCCGCTCCTCCGCGATGTGGGCCGCCATCGACGGCCGGCGCTACGACGTCGCCAAGGCGCACATGCGTGAGGCCCAGGCCCTGGCTGAGATGTCCGGCGATCAGGCGATCAAGTTCCGTATCTGGAGTCACGCGGGCACCATGTACCGCCACATGGGCCGTCCTGCCGACGCATTCGCTGCCAACGACGTCGCCCGCAACCTGCACCTCACCCGCCGAGACCCCCTGTTCGCGTCCCTCGGTCTGGCTCGCCAAGGCGCCATCCACGGCGCGGCGCAGGACCGCACCGGCACCCGCCGTGCGTTCGAGCAGGCGCAGGACGCCATGCTGCGGGCCGACCCCGCCGACTACCGGCCGGTGTGGATGCTCGCCTTCTACGACCAGGCCGAACTGGACTCCCTGGCCCTCTCCGCGCACTTGGCGCTCGGCGACTACTCGACCGCCGAGTACCACGCCCACCGCTGCCTGTCCGCCCTCCGACCCCACATGATCCGGTCCCGAGCCATCACCACCACCCGGCTCGCCCACGCCCAGCTCGCCCAAGGCGCCCCAGACGCCGCCACGGCCACCGCGATGAAAGTCCCCGCCGAAGCCGCCACCCAGCACGCCCGGGTCACACGCATGCTGCAGGAGTTCGGCGCCGCACTGCGCGCCACCGCACCGGGCAGCTCCACCGTGCAGATCTGGACCGAGCACACCGCCACCTGGAGGATGGCCGCATGACCACGGCGCCCACCATCCAACTACGCACCTTCACCAACCTCGATACAGCCCGCGGCGAGCTCCTCGACGTGTACGCCGACGTGCGCGCCCCACTCCTCCACCTGCCGAACTACGCCGTCACGGCGTTCGGAGAGCGCCTTGACCGACACGGCACCGAGCCAGGATTCACAGCCGTCCTCGCGTATACGGACGGGTATCCGGTCGGCTACGCCTACGGCAACACCATCGAGTACGGCGATCGGTACTGGCAGCGCACCAGCCCGACGCCGGCCCAGAAGTACACCGAGCGTCCAGCTGTGGCCCTGAAGGAGATCGGCGTCCGGCCGACCTGGCGGAAAACTGGTACCGCCCGCCGTATCCACGACGCTCTTCTCGCCACGCGGAACGAGCGGTACGTGACGCTTATGGTCAACTCGGCTGCGGGGGACGGGAAGGTTCACGCGCTGTACAGGTCGTGGGGGTATGAGGACATCGGGCAGAGCCAGCCGTCACCGGCCTCGCCGGTCCTGACGGTGATGATCCGCGGTGTTCGCTGACGCGGGAGGCGGTACAAGGCTCTGTGATCCCGGCGGGGTGTGTCTAGGCTGCGTCGGGTGGAGGGGTTCCTGATCACCGTGGCCGGGGTGTTGTGGGGTTGTGTCACGGGCGTGCTCATACCTCGCCCGGCTTACCGGTTGTCGGTGCCTGCGGGGGGTTTCTGGCGGTCGGTGTGTCCGGCAGGTCATCGGCTCGTCGGTTTCGGTGCCGGATGGGTTGGGCGAGCTCGTTGTTCGGCGGGGGACCGGTACGGCCAGAGCAGTCTGTCGGTCGCCTCTGTCACGGCCGGGGTCTGCGGGCTGCTCGCGGCCGCTACAGGAGCCCGTCCCGAACTGGTCGTGTGGCTGCTGCTCGCTCCGGTCTGCGTGCTGCTCGCCGTGGTCGATGCGTCGGCTCACCGGCTGCCCGACGTGTTGACCCTGCCGCTCGCAGTGGCGGCGTGTGTGCTGCTCGGTGGTGCGTCGCTGCTTCCGGGTGTCGGCGGTAGCTGGACGTCCGCGTTGCTCGGCTTTCTTCTGCTGGGGGCCTGCTTCTTCGTGCTTTTCCTGGTCGGCGGGGGTTTGGGGTTCGGTGATGTGAAGCTTGCCCTGGTGCTGGGTGCGGTGTTGGGTTGGTACGGCTGGCCGGTTGTGCTGGTCGGGGTGTTCGCGGGAGGTCTGTTCGGTGCGCTGTACGGCATCGGTCTCCTGATCGCGGGTCGGGCCGGAGCGCGCTCCAGGATTGCGTTCGGTCCGTTCCTCCTCGCGGGAGCTCTTGCGGGAGTGCTGCTGGGCGCCTCTCTGTCCTGAGATCGGGCGCCTGCGTTACGGGGCGGGCTCGTACGTGACCGTCTGCCCGGGGCAGTCGGCCGCCGCGTCCTGCAGGGCGGCGAGCTCTGTGTCGTCGACGGCCAGGGCCCAGCGGAGTTTGGTGCCGACCCATTCGGCGGCGTAGCGGCAGTGCACCTGGGTGGCGGGTGGCAGCCATTGTGCGGGGTCCTGGTCGGCTTTGCTGCGGTTGGAGCGTGCGGTGACCGCGACGAGCGAGGCTTCGGCGCCCTGGTCGTTGGCGTAGGCTTCGCGTCTTTGTGGGGTCCAGGCGGATGCTCCGCTGTCCCAGGCTTCGGCGAGGGGGACCATGTGGTCGATATCCAGGCTTCCGGCGGCCGTCACCATGGTGGTGTCGTAGTAGGAGTACCAGCTGCCGCCGGTCAGTCGGCATCCGGCACCCACGGTGGGCGGCTCGATTGCTTCGTGAAGGAGGACCTCGGCCCGGGTGTTGCAGCCGTCGGTCGGGTCGTCGCCGGTGTTCCAGTGTCGGAACTTGCTGCGGTCGTAGCCGTCGCGGGACTCGATGGCCACCGGCAGGCCGGCGACGGCGTCGGCCAGAGGCCGGGTCTCGGCGGCCTGTGCTGGTGTGGGGGTGAGGGCGGGGATGACGGCGAGGGCTGCGGCAGCGAGGCCGCGAACAACGGCGTTGACCATGCCCCGTTGATATCCGCCCACCGCAGGAGGTGATCCCCGGTGGTCCGGGTGCCGCTCGTGTGGGTGGAAAGGTCATACCGGAGAAACGAATCGGCGTGCCTCGCTGCCCGCCCCTGTGCGGTGGACGGGACGCTGCCGCGGGCGGTGCTGCGGGGCGGACGGGCACGGCTTCTCTGTTTCCCGCGCATGGTGATGGCCCGCGGGGTCTGGAGGTCACGCGGGAGGCGTCGTGTCGCGAGGGGGCTTCGTGGTTGGCTCCATGAGGTCGTGGGCGTCCGATGCCGGGAGTTGCCGCCTGCCTGCGGCCTGCCATGTCGCCCGTTGGTCTGGTTGCTGTCAGTCGGGCATCAGCGATTCGATGATGGTGTGCCAGCGCTGGTCGGCCACGGAGGGGGCCTCCGTGGTGGTGATCTGCCGGGTCTGGTAGCGGGCAGGGTGGCCGGCGAAGACGAAGAGGTGATCCAGGACTTGGTAGTTCGGGCTCCATTGTCTGTCTGTTGCCAGCCATGTCCGGTGCAGTTCGGCTGTCGCGGCGCGATCGTCGTGGCAGAGGGCGACGATGAGCTGGCCGGTCCACTCGCGGTAGCCCATCTTGTGTCTTTGCGTGTTGACGAGGCGCTGTGCTTCGGTGAGGAGCTCCAGCGCTGTCAGGCGGTCGCCTCGCAGGGTGATCGCCTTGGCGGTCAGGGCGGTTCGCATGGACAGCGTCTCGCCGAAGTGATCGGCGTCCGCCAGCACGGTGTCGCACGCTGCGGGTGTGCTGCTGCCGTGCAAGGCCCGGCGCCACAGAGCGGCGGTCTCGTTCTCCAGGGCGATACGGTGCTGCCCAGCCGCCCGGAGGGCTTGGGCTCTGGCGGCCGATCCGGCGATGGCCTCTTGGAGGAGTCCGCGGTCGAAGGCGAGATCGCTGCTGATGCGTAGGGAAGTCGTCGGATCCTGCAGTGGATGGCGGCTCAGGTGCCGTTCCAGGTCTTCATACGCTCCTTGTGCACGCAGCGTGCGAGCCACCTGGTATCGCAGCAACTCGGAGCCGGGATTTTCTTCCAGCATCTCTGTCAGTATGCGCAGGGCGTTGTGGGGGTCGCCGTCGCGGTAGATGTAGGCGAGTCGAAGCCTGGCGCGGCGGCGGATGTCAGTTGGCAGCGGACGGGTGAGGTAGTCCTCCAGGTAGGCGATGCGCTCACTTTTGCGGCGTCCTTGGCGCCACGCTTCGTAGATGCCGGACACCTGACCGATCCATGTGTCCAGCGCGGGGGGCGGCAGCCGGACAGCAGTCTGGGCGAAGCCGGGGACAGCAGCGAGTGCGTCTGCCAGCCAGGGAGCGGTGAGGGCGTGACGGGCGCACAGATCGGCCGCCAGCTCCAGGACGTCGAGGCGCTGTTGGCTGCTGTGCATAAGGGTGTCGCTTCGATGGCGAAGAGCTGCCAGCAGTTGCCCGGCCATGGCGGCTCGGTCCTGTGGTGCCCAGGCTCCGGGGTTACTGACCGGCTCGTGGGCTATGGCGGAGCGGACCGCGTCGTGGAGCCGGTAGGGAAAGACCGGGTGGTCGTCCTTGGTGACGAGGGTGCGTTGGCACAGCCGTTGAGCGTCACCGACCAGAGCGCCGGCGGCTTGTGAGATGAGACGTTCGTCGAAGCGTGGCACCAGGCTCGCGGCCCGAGCCAGTTCCCGCTCCTGCCTGGGCAGATTGGCGAACACTCGGGTGGCCAGCTCCGGCAGCGGCCCTCCGAAGGTGTGGGCGGCGGGGCCATGCCCGTCTGCGGAACGCGCCATGGAGAGCGACAAGCTGAGGTACAGAGGTAAACCGTGGGCGCCGGCGCTGATGTTGTCGATGACGTCCGGTGCCAGTACCGGATTGCCCCCCGCTCCTGAGGCTGCGCGCAGGTACTGCTTCACGTCGACGTCGGAAAGATTGCCTACAAGATGCTGGCGAGGATCGTCATGAGCCTCCAACCGTAGGCCGGGCCAGATGTGCGGGCCCGTCGCGGGCAGTAACTGGTGGAGGTGAGCTGCATCCCAGTCAAGCCGATTGCGCGACGTGACGACCCACAACGTGCCGGGAGTCAGATGCACGATGCGATTGAACAGACGCTCCTGCGAGCGATCGTCGCCCTGTACGTATTCTGCGGCGTCCGCGAACGCCACCGTGACGGGACGCTTGGCTGTCGGCAGATTCTCCAGATCCCAGGACAGGAGACCGGCGAGCGTCGCCGCGACGTAGTCGGACGGATCTTGCTGGGCCTGCGTGATGACATGGAAGAGGGGCGCGCAGTCACCCAGGGTGCGGCTGCGCAGCCGCCTCTCCCGGATGGCTTCGACAATACGGATTCCGCTGCGCACAGTCAGCGGACCCAGTCCAAAGGCGGCGCCGGCGTCGCTGAGGACGTCGTTCAGGGTGTCGGTGATCTGACCGCGTACGTCGAAGTTGCCGACGGTCAGGTCCGGCAGTGGCATTCCCGGACGGGCCAGGGACCACCAGGCAGCCAGGCCAAGGTCGAACGCGGGAAAGCGCCGCCGCCTGTCGGCCACAGCGACGCGTAGTCGCAGCACGATGTCCACGGCGTTGACGACGCGACTTCCGTGGAAGTCGATGCGAACGGTGGGAGGAGGCTCTTCGAGCGGCGGCTGCGGCCAGTCGCCGGGCTCCGCCAACTCTCCAAGGCACCACGACTCCAGCCGTCGGGACAGCTCGGTCTTGCCGATTCCCCCGACGCCATAGAAGGTGATGACATTCCGACGAGTGCTGTGCCCCAGGGTTGCCGAACCATCGCGTACTGCGTTCCCGTGCTGTAGGAGAGCTGCGGTGAACGCTGTGCGCTCGTCGACCCGGTTCGTGAACAGTTCGGTCGCCGTGTACTGGGGATCGAAAATCCGATCGAACTCGCTCATGCACCCTCGCTTGACCAAAGCTCGCCGTATCCGACGAGTCCGCCCGTAGAGAGAAACTATGACGCGTCACCGGAACTCGAGGCAGGGGATAACTCCATTTTCCGTGCCAGACGTGCCACTACTCAGTGGCAATGGAACACCGCTTCTCGGCGTGATGACGACGGCAGCTTGGGCGCCGCTCTGGCAGGCAGTGCGTTGCCGTCCGTGTGCACGACGGCACGGTCCGGGCTGCCGCTGTATGCGCCCTGGCCGCGGGTGGCCGTATTGAGCCCTTTTCCGCTGAGGTCCGAACACGTGTCCCGCAAAGCGTCACAGCCGCACCTCCATCGTGGGAGTGTGAGAGCAGCGATTTGTGAGGCGTAGGTGGGGGAGTGGGCTGTGGCTGCGGGGAAGGATGAGTTACCCCGGCTGACCGGGGCGCAGCGGGTTCTCATCGGCGTGGTGGCCGCAGGGGCTGTGGTGATTGCCGGTATCGGTTTCGTCGGTTCGTACGCGGCCGTCCGGGAGCTGGCACTCCGGAAGGGCTTCGGGGACTTCGCCTCTGTTTTCCCGATCGGTATCGACGCCGGTATCTGTGTCCTGCTGGCTTTGGACCTTCTGCTGACCTGGATCCGTATCCCGTTCCCGCTGCTGCGGCAGACGGCCTGGCTCCTGACCGCCGCCACCATCGCGTTCAACGGGGCGACGGCCTGGCCCGACCCGCTGGGCGTCGCCATGCACGCGGTGACCCCCGTGTTGTTCGTCGTTGCCGTCGAGGCCGCCCGGCATGCGATCGGCCGGATCGCCGACATCAGTGCCGACAAGCACATGGAAGGGGTCCGTCTCACCCGCTGGCTCCTCTCGCCGGTGCCGACGTTTCTGCTGTGGCGGCGGATGAAGCTGTGGGAGCTGCGCTCCTACGCGCAGGTCATCAAGGTCGAGCAGGAACGTCTCGTCTACCAGGCCAGCCTGCGCTCCCGCTTCGGCCGGGCCTGGCGTCGCAAGGCGCCGGTGGAGTCGCTGATGCCGCTGCGTCTGGCCCGCTACGGCGTCCCTCTGGCCGAGACGGCCCCGGCCGGGCTGGCCGCCGTGGGTATCGACGAGCCGCCGATCCAGTTCACCGTCGAACCGGCCCCGGCCCCAGCCCTGGCTCAGCGGCAGCGTCCCGAGCTCAAGGACGCCGTCGACCGCGAGAAGGAACTGGCGCCGGGGCCCGGCGCGCAGCCCCAGCCGGTCAAGGAGATGCGAACCGCATCCCTGCGGCCGCCGCACAACCAAGCGGATCGAGGAAACGCCCCAAATCTCGCCGACGCCTATCAGGACTGGATCAGTGCCTTCGGTTTCGAGCCCACGAGTGCGCAGTTCGCTGCGTGGCTGCAGGATCAGTACAGCATGGCGACCGCGGCCGGTGCGCCGCTGTCCGACGAGCAGCTTCAACCCCTCCTGCAGCTCCTCAAGCAGCGCCACACGCTTGTAGCTGAGCACGGGACCGAACCCCCGGCTCCGCGCGACGCGGACGACGGGTGGGGTGACTACTTCTACAACGCCTGGCTCGCGTACGCGCAAGACCATGGGGTGTACCCCGATGCGTCCGCCCTAGCCGCGTACGTTCACGGGCGGGACCGGATCACCGGTAGCAGCGGCCGGCCCCTCACGGGAGCAGACCTGGAGTACTTCGTCTCGACCTTCCGGCAGCGCGGGTTCGACGGGATGGAGCCGCCCGCCGGTGGGGAGACCACCGGGCGCGCCACGCGGGAACCCACTGGCGAGACCCTTGAGAGCGAGGAGGGCTCTGCGGAGGCACCGGTCGGCGCGGGCGCGCAGCCCGCCAGGGGCACGCCCAACCCTCGGGTGAGCGCGCCCGTCGACGAGCCGCC
This sequence comes from Streptomyces sp. NPDC056628, assembly GCF_042792555.1. Lineage (NCBI taxonomy): Bacteria > Bacillati > Actinomycetota > Actinomycetes > Kitasatosporales > Streptomycetaceae > Streptomyces > Streptomyces sp. NPDC056628. Next base: position 8,314 of record NZ_JBHTWG010000054.1, on the reverse strand, counting down.
GGGTGGGCACGATGCGACGGGGGAGCCGGCCGCGCTCACCATCGTCGACCGCTACTACCTCGCCTGGAGTGAGTACTTGACCGAGCATGGCGAGGAGCCCAAGGCCGAGCAGCTCTCCGCCTACCTCGCCGGCGAGAAGGGCATGACCGGCCGCGGTGGCAAGCCGGTCAGCCCGTCGACCCTGCGCCGCTACCTGCTGCCGTTCCGTGTCTACAGCTTCTGGGCGCAGCAGCGGGTGCGCAGCGAAGTCCCGTCGCTCGACGTCATTGCGCAGGAGTGCGCAGTCCGCGGCATCACCGGGCAGCACAACCGGCCCCTTACAGCCGACTACGTCGCCGAGCAGGTCGCCGACTTCGAGCGCCGCTGGCAGGCGCTGACCCGCCACCACGCGCAGCCAAAGAAGTAGCAGACTTCGCCCTGCTCGTCACTGCGCACCAGTGATTGATCGTTTCAAAACGAGGTTCGGAGTCGTCTCAGGCAGATGATGCTGCAGGCGAGTTGAAGGAGGCCGAGGTGCAGGTCGGCGCTTACCTTGTAGCGGATACGTAGGCGTTTGAACTGGTGGAGCCGGGCGAAGGTCCGCTCGACCACCCAGCGGGTCTTGCCCAAGCCGGAGCCGTGGGCGACGCTGCGACGGGCAACGAGAGGCTTGATCCCACGCTTCCACAGCAGGCGGCGGTACTTGCCGAAGTCGTAGCCCTGGTCGGCGAACAGTCTGCGCGGTCGCGTCCGCGGGCGTCCTCGCAGGCCCCGGATCGGCGGGATCGCGTCCAAGAGGGGCAGGAGTTGTGTGACGTCGTGGCGGTGGCTGCCGGTCAGCGTTACGGCCAGCGGGTTGCCGTGCCGGTCGACGATCAGGTGGTGTTTGCTACCCCGCCGGTCCCGGTCGACCGGCGAAGGGCCGGTGTGATCCCCCTCTTTGAGCGCCCGGACGTGCGAGCCGTCGATCGCCGAGTCCTCCATGTCCAGGAGACTCGCCTTCCGCAGTTCGGCGAGAAGCCCTTCGTGCAGGCGGGGCCAGACGCCAGCCTCAGTCCAGTCCCGGAGCCAGCGCCAGGCAGTCACCCTTGAACAGCCAACGACCTGGATGGGGACATCGCGCCAGGCCACGCCCATGCGAAGCACGTAGACGATGCCGGCGAGCGCGACGCGGTCCGGCACGGGCAGTCCGTCCGGGGTGGCGATGGCGTCGGGCAGGCCGAGTGGGGAGAAGCGCAGTTATGCGCTCCCAGAGATCGTCGGAAACATGGTCGGCAGGCATGTCGGAGAGTCTGCCCGACGCCCTATCAGGCATTGGCAGCGAATCCGGTGTTGATGCGACTGGCGGGGCTGGGCGGGTTCAGCGCCAGCCTCCGTGGCGAGGTTCCACGGGCTCGCCGACCAGTGGGCCGAACTCCTGGCCGTGCTCGTCGATCACGACGTAGTCCGCTTCCGTCTTCGACGCAGCTGCGTGCAACCGGATGACGAGGTCAGTGACAGGCACGATACGCAGCGACAGGGCTGCGGCCACCTGGGCAGCTTCGTTGTCGATGTCCGGGTTGTACTTGTCGCGGGACAGTTCAAGGCGTCGAGCGGAGACCTGCATTACCTCGACATCGCCACCGCCCGAGAACGTGAGGCAGTCGTGCCATTCCAGCCCGATGATGATCTCCAGGGCTTCCCCCAGATCATCGGCGAGCAGACCGCCTTCCCCTTCGGAACTCGCGTACACAACCGGTCGGCGGCCGTTCTGTTCGGCGCAGAGGAAGTAGGCCCCACCGGCAGACTCCCCGGCGATCACCTCCACCGGCGCACCCGAGGCAAGCCTCAAGCCCTCGCCATAGTGTCTCCGATGGATATCGAAGCCGAACGACGACCTCAGCAGAAGGTCGATCTCCGCGGTGTGCTGGATCAGGTCGAGCAGGTGATCACTTGAGGTCATGGCACGGACGATAGCGACAGTCACTGACGTGTCGGCACCGCGGTGAACAGCGTGATGCTGTCCGTCCGCCTGCCCCCGAAGATGGCGCTTCACTTCCGCTCGGAGGTGCATCCGAGCGATCAATTGCGTATCCGGCTGTCGGTTCACCTGGGGGAAGGCTGACCTGCGCGTTCATGGTGTGCCCGCCGTCATTCCCTCTTGTTCCCCGCTGGATGCTGCCCGCTCGGGCACGTGGAGGACACGGGCTCTGATGCGCTCCGGGAGCCGATGGGGCACGCTTCAGTCGGGCACGCACATCAGGCTGTGAGCCAGCACGACGGCTTCACTCGCAAGCGGATCGACTCCTCGGACAGCCACGATGTCGGCGGTGGTGGGGGCGGCGCAAGGAGGCGCATGAGGGCGCTTTCGTGCATATATCTGCCCCCTCTGCACGCTGGCTCTCCCCCCATGCGGTGAACTGCCTGCTCATCCCCTGGCCGCAGCCTCACGCGCCGCGTTTCATTGGGCACTCATTCGCTTTTCAACGCACGTCACCAACAGACAGCAGCAGTCGTAAAGTGATCACCTGGTGTGCCCGGGACAGGAGCAGGGAATCCGGCCCACTCGTACTGTGCCGCACTCGTCAACGAGCGGCCATGACCTGCCGGTGGGGGTTCGCAAGCGGCAACGCCGGGCGGGACCGCCCGACCACATCGTCTCCTTCGGTCGGCTCCGCCCAGCTCAGGGCGGTCCTCCTTCTCACGTCCTGCCCGCTCCCCGGACGACCGAGGTGATCAGTTGGATCAGCCGTTGACCTGCCGGGCTCCGAAGCCCGACACGATGCAGGAGGTTTGTGATGGCACTGGCGCAGTGGACGAACGCGATGGAGTGGTTGGCTGCCGCCGCACGGGAGCCCCGGCTGTGCAAGGACGACTGGCAGCGCAGCATCAGCGGCGTCCACCTCTTGGCCGCTGGACGATTCTGGGACGTTCTGATCGTCCCGGCCTGCCTGGGCCTGCGCACGGCCGACATCATCGCCGGCATGCCTCGCCTCGAACCCGGCCCGGCGCTGCTGGACAGCAGGCGGCAGCATGTCGGCTTCTTCCTGCCGCCCGCCCCCATGACCCTCTGGGTCGGGCACGGCATCCGCTACCTCACCACGGGCGGGTGGATCGCCACGCCTGCCCCGCACTGCCGCTGGGGCGATCTGCGCTGGATCTGCCCGCCCGACGGAAGCGGCGCCCTGAACGCACCCGCGGCTCTGGAGTTCGCGCTGCAGGAAGCAATGGTCGAACTGGCCCGCGACCACGGCACCGCACACCACCTCGACGCCCCCCACCGACACACGGACAAACCCGCGGCGCCCCCTACGACCCGCCCCCCACAGATCCCGCATACGTGATCGGACGAGAGCACGTGGCCGGTCGAGTCTCACTGGGCGAGTCGAGCACCGTCGAGGCCGCTAGCAGCCGAAGAAGTGATGGGCTGAATCTCTGACCTGCCACTACACAAACGATCAATGCAGTGAGCTGCGTCTTGGGTGTCGCGGGCTGTCGGCATCGGTCGCCATTGAGCGCCCTTCGGCAGCCCCCGGACGGCCCCGGAGAGGTGCCGTTCACCTCTGGCAGGCCGCTCCGTCGTGGCGCGCCAGAGGCTTATGTCAGAACAGCTTGATCGCTAGTTCGCCTAACTCCTTGATGAGGATCGGTGTCGTGGCGACCGTTGCCGCTATGCAGACGGGGTGCCGCCACGCTGGGCGGTTGGGCGGCGACTCCTCGGTGTCGACCTCCACGCTTCATTGCTGTGCCATGGAGTATGGATTACGGTGGATACATCTCGGGATGCCCTAGGGTGTGCGCGATTCCGCTCCACCACATGTCCTCCTGAAGGTTGATTCGAGCCTTGGCTGTGCGTCCGGCGTAGGAAACTGGCGCATGGCCATTTGGCGTTGCCTGAAAAGGTAAGTGCGAGCCAGAGTGGTGCGGTGAGGGCAGTGTCCGCCCCGGCACCTCTGACGAGGCGATCAACGGAGCGAATTTGGGCTGGAGTTTCAACGAGCGAGTCAAGAGTGTGGCCGCCCTCCACTCGTGAGGGCGGCACCTCGTCCGGGAGGTCGTCTGTGCCTCAGCCGACGAAAGTCAGCCACGACGGTGGGCGCGCCGACCGATCGGGTGCGCGTGTGTCTCGCTGCAGCCCTGCCGGCTTCAGCCACGATGCTGTTTGCCCGGGGATACCTCCGCATGACCTGCGGTGTGTGCAGAGGCGTGGGAACATCGATCGAACACAGGCGGCAAGATGACCACATGGCCGACGACAAGACCACTGGCTTCAGCTTGCCGCGAGGCGCGACAGGCTTTCATTGGCCGAAGGACGGCTCCCTTCCCGAGACCGATCTACGGGCCTTCAGGGGCGCTCTGTATGCAGCTGCTCGCGCTGCTGGAGGCAAGGTGGGCGAGGTGGAGGAACAGGCATACCCCCGCACGTTCCATACCGCGTCGGTCGTCGAGGACGCGGGCGAGCACATCATCTTGTGCCACGCCCATCAGCCCTGGGTCGCGTTCACTCAGGTGCGCAGGGACTGGTACAGCGAGGAGTTCGTCGCACCGCCGCCCTGGGCCTGCACCTTCGCGCACGCGGGGTTCCTGGTGCTCGACCGCGAGCAACTCACCGCACCTCTTGCCGACGTGGACACCTCGGACCTGTCACAGGGCGAGTGGCGCCAGATTCGTTTCTATGGCATCACCACGCTGGGCGGGGTGATCTTCAACGCATGGGACTGATGAGACTAGGGCCTGTGTGACGTTGTGATCAGCCAGTTGCCTTCAGCAGGTCGTTGATCCAGATCATTGAGGCACGGAGGTGGAGGCCGGCGAGGTAGCTCTCGGGCGACTTGTCGTATCGAGTGGCGATGCCCCGCCAGTCAGCCGGAACTTGCGCCGTCGCCTGATACGCCGTCGCTCTTCCTGCTCGGGGTCGTCCCCGGCGTCCTGCCCGTTCTGTCCCGGCGGGCCGCCCCTTTTTGCCGGGCCCGCTTCTGTTCGGCGGCGGCTTCCTCAAGGGCGTCCATGACGTCCTTGCCGAGGTGTATCCCGGCTGCGTCGTGGTGGGCGCGGGCAGTAGTGGAGTCCACGCTGACCAGGGATAAGTCCGTCTGTCCCCGGCGAGCGGCCTCGGCGATCATGCCTTCCAGAAGAGCGGAGAAGACTCCGGCGTCCCGCCAGACGCGAAAGCGCCCGTAGACCGTCGGCCACGGTCCGAACTCGGAGGGCATCTCGCGCCACTGGGCACTGGACCGAAACCGCCAGATCACCCCCTCGAACTGCTCCCGCAGCCGCTCGGGGTACGGACCGTACTCGCCTATCGGCAGGTACGGCTCGATGAACTTCCACTGCTCGTTGGTGAGTTGCGTACGTGTCACACCCAGCGTCCTACCAGGTCCCACCCCCGCACGGGACCAGGACCCGAGAATGATCACGACCTCACACAGGCCCTAGGAGCACCCCGTTCTCCGCTTTCTCAGCCCACCACTCACCCCAGCTCCCATCCCGTCTGGGGTCGTCGCACAAGCCGTCCAAGCCCCGCTCGAGGAACCGGCGCCGCCAGGTGCGGACCGTGTCCGGAGCGATCCGCAGCCGGCGGGACACCTCCATGATCGAGCGGCCTTCGGCGCACTCCAACACGATCCACGACCGCTGAGCCAGAGCCTGCGCCGTCGTACGCCGGCGTAACCAGCCCTCCAGCACCGACCAGTTGCTACGTGGCTGTCTTCACTACGGTGCGAACCCAGGACCAAAACGGGTACAGCGAGACCGACGCCCGTTTAGAAGACCTGGTGAAGGACGTTCCCGGCTGGGGATGGACCACGCGCAGACTCCCGGCGGGCTTGGCATCACCGTAACCATGCCCGCAGCCGCCCTGTCACTGCCCGTGGAAAGCGTACGCGGGCGGGCTTGCCTCTGCCTCGCATACAGTTGCGGCGTTTCTCATACGGTGAAGGGCCGCTGTCGCAGGAACGGGTCGTTGGCCTTGCCGGTGACGAACAGCCCCGGACTCTGGTTCGGTGGCATTCTGCGGAGGATTTCGCGTTGGAATGACTTATGTCCGCCAGTGAACTTGCCTTCAGCCCATACTTCGCGGAGTGTGCCGGTGAAAAGCCCGTTTTCCCAGCCGTCAGCGGCCAGTTGGTTGTCCGCGCAGGCGGAGATCAGCAGGACGCTTGCTGGCAGGTCGAGGGTGTCCTTCGGCTGCAGGTTGCGCTGGATCGTGTCGTAGAGGGTCCTGTCCCGGTCGTACGTTTCGCGCTGCGTGTCTGGCGGCATGATCCGGGAGGTGACCTCGATCTTGTCGGGGTCGCGGGTCTGGTACAGCTCTTCCATCGCGTCCGAGGTGAGGATATTCCGCACTGCTCTGACGGCTGTTTCGCTGTGGCAGCAGTCGAAGTAGGCAGAGATGCGGACTCCTTCGGCGAACGCTTCGAATTCCTTGTACAGCTCGTCGTCGATGAACTCGCGGTCGTAGAGGACCAGGGTCTCGTCGAGGCGGTCGGGCTCGTCCTCAGGCCCGTTCCTATCGGGCACCTGGCCGCCGTGGCCTGAGTAGGTGAGGAGCAGGATGTCGCCTGGGGTCAGGATCCTGGCCGCCTCGCGGAGCTCGGCGGTCACGCTGTCGACTGTCGCCTCTGTCGTGAGCAGCATCGTGCGATCGTCGAAGCCGGCGTTCCTAGCGATCTCCTCCATGTCGCGGGCGTCGTTTTCGCAGGCGTTGAGTTTGCCGTCCCACCCGCCGTACTTGGTGGGGTCGACCCGGTTGAGTCCGATGTGGAGTGACATGCCGTGGGCCATGGGATGGTCTCCTTCCCAAGCGGAGCGGATCCCCGAGCCTGAAATAATCACTCATTACACCTATTAATACTATCGAACACTGCCCCATATGGCGCCTCTTCGTGCTGTCGCGGTGCGTCCGGCTGCATGGCACGGTAGTGAGAGGAGTATGCCTACTCCTCCTGAGGAACCCTCACTCACTGGCGAGACCGTGAGCCGTCAGTCACTGGCGAATCGCAAGGGCTACGACGAGGACTTCCTTGGCTTCAAGGTGCCTCTGCCCCTGCCCGCGCAGAACGGTGTCGAGACGGTCGTCCTGCCCTACACGCACTTCAGCGTCGTTTTCCGTCCCGACCGGCGTCTCGCCGCCGCAACGGCCGTCGCCATCGACGGCGCGCAACTGGTGAAGATCGGCCGCGACGACGACTGGCAGTTCGACCCCCGTCTGCCCGAGAGCCAGCAGGCCGGACATTCGGTCTATCAGAACAATCCCCTGGACAAGGGACACATGGTCCGCCGCCTCGATCCCGTCTGGGGCGACAGGACGCAAGCGGCCACAGCCAACACGGACACCTTTCACTACACCAACGCTGCCCCGCAGATGGACATCGTCAACCAGGGCAAGAAGCTGTGGCTGGGGCTGGAGGACTTCCTCCTCGGCCACGCCAAGCTGTTCGAGCGCAAGCTATCGGTGTTCACCGGACCGGTACTGGAGGATTCCGACCCCGCCTACCGCGGCATCAAGGTCCCCTTGCGGTTCTGGAAGGTCACCGCCTTCATGCAAAACGGCCACCTGGCCTCCACCGCCTACATCCTGGACCAAACGCCCGACCTGTCCCGTGACGCCGCCGCCCGGGCCTTGGCCGAAGCGGAGCGGGCTGGTGACCCTCCCCCGCTGGGAGCGTTCCGCACCTTCCAGGTACCGGTCGCAGACGTTGCCGAGATCACACAGCTCCACCTGGGACCACTGCCCGACGCCGACCTGCTGCCTCGAGCAACGCGAGCCGCCCGCCGCTGGACCCAGCTGGAGTCGTACGACGACATCGTCCTGCAGGAGTAAGAACCGAAGGCAGATGCGTCGAGACCGGCCTCCTTCAGGGCGTGCGAGCGCGAGGTCGAGGAGGCGGTCGACTCGGCCGCCCTCGGTGAGACGGTCGCGGAAGTCGGCCAGCACGCTGTGGTGGAACCCGGGATCGTCCAGCTCCATGGCCATCGCGTACTTGAAGTCGATGCGGCAGCGGACCGCCTCGGCGGCCTGCCGGTCCGACAGGCCGAGTAAGAACTGCAGGACACAGACGGTGGCCAGTTGAGCAGGCGAGAGCCCCGGACGCCCGTTACGCGGGTACGAGTCGGCGAAATCCTCGTCGCACCACAGCCCACCCAGCCGGTCACGCACCCATATCGCCGTCGTGCCGCACGGGTTGCTCGCCCGCGCAACCTGCGCAGTCAGAGGCGGGACTTGCTCACCAGAAGGCGGACGAAGGGACAACGGGCACCTCGACTGTCGGCGACGCTTGAATAGTGAGCCGGTTCCGGCGGGTGAAAATTGACCCCCACTGCGTCAGTTGATGTTGGTCATTCCCCGGTGTTGGCG
>NZ_JBHTWG010000053.1:0-32977 GCF_042792555.1 Streptomyces sp. NPDC056628 | reverse complement strand
CCGCCGCCCTGCGCGTACCTCACGCCCCAGGGCTACCAGTGCCGACACCCAACTGTCAGGCGGACGGCACCGACATCACCCAATCAAGTTCAGTAGTCACGCAATGTGGCAATTTCGCCACCCTTCGCGACCCTTACGGTACTGGTCAGCGCGGGTCTACGGAGCGGATTCTTCTCAAGCGCCGGTGCGAGGACTCGACGCCTGCGCCAAGTACTGAGGGCTCTCAACAGGAGGTTTCGTTGACCAATCATCCGCAGGTTCCAGCCGTTGAGTTTTCCGGCGTCCGTCGCCTGCTCCTGGCGGAGACGGATCCGCCCCGGCTCACCGATGAGCAGACGGCGGCCATGAAGCGCAGGTGGGAAGAGGCCGTCGCCGCGAATCCGTCGCTGTTCGACGGTCCCACCGTGGTGTGCGCGGGACTGGAGTGGAAGGACTCGCAGACCCTGATGCTGACTTGGTACCGGGCGACCTACCGCCTGTATCTCTTGCGGTTGGACCCGGTCCACGCTGTGTCCGCCCCGTCGGTGTTCGTGTCCGTCGGGCAGCCCACGGATGACGGGCGGCTGCTGGTGGGGCGGATGGCGTCGTCGACCGCGCATTCGGGGCGCTGGCAGCTGCCCGGCGGGACGATCGAGCCCCCCGAGGCGGGCGCCGCCCTGGACCTGGAGTGCCTGCGCCGGCACGCGGTGCGGGAGCTCGCGGAGGAGGTCGGGCGCGAGGCCGCGTCCGAGGACCTGCAGCTGTGGACGGTGACCCGCGGTGACAAGGGCAATGTGGGCGTGCACTTCCGTGCTCCCGCATGCCCGGCTGACGCGCTCACCAAGCAGTACACGCAGCTCGTCGCCGCCGAGAACACGCGGGGACGCACCCCGGAACTGGACCGCATCGCGTTCATCGGGTCGGACACCGACGTGGCGGGGCTTGGCGGCCGCTACGCCGACTTCCTGCCGGTGCTCGCCGCACGCCATGCCGCGAGTGACACGACCGACTAGACCTACAGGGAGATGGCCGATGCCCAGTCCCGGCAACACGCATGACCATCCAGCCGGACAGACGGCCGGGCTCGAAACAGAGGGGGTCTTGGCGGGGGTGGCGGAGGAGCTGGTCGGCGCTGCCCGAACCGGCGTTCCCGTCCCGCTGCTGTCGAAGCGCTTCCCGGGTCTGACCCCTGCGGACGCCTACCGCATCCAGCGGATCAACCTGGACAAGCAGGTTTCGTCGGGGGCCCGGATCGCTGGTCACAAGATCGGACTGACCTCGGCCGCCATGCGGGAGCAGATGGGCATTGACGAGCTCGACTCAGGAGTTGTCCTGACCGACATGGTCGCCGCCAGTGGAGCCCGGCTGCGGTCGGCCGACTTCATGAGCCCGAGGATCGAGACCGAGATCGCCTTCCGGCTCCGTCGCGACCTGGCCGAGCCCTCGGACCTGGGTACCGTCCGTTCGGCTGTGGGCGAGGTGTTTCTCGCGTTCGAGGTCCTCGACACCGTGTTCCCCGACTGGAACATCGCTCTGGTCGACAGCATCGCCGCAAACGCCGCCTGCGCCGGCGTGGTCACCGGCAGCCCGGTCCCGTTCGATCCGGCCTGGGACCTGACCGCCGAGCAGATCCGGTTGGAAGCAGACGGGGAGGATGTCGCGGCCGGACAGGGGCGTGACATCCTCGGCGACCCGCTCAAGGCACTGGCCTGGCTGACGCACCGGCTGCCCGTCCTGGGCATCACCTTGCGCGCCGGCGACATCGTCCTGGCCGGATCGGTGCACGCGAGCCTCCCTCTCACCCCTGGCACACACTTCCGGGCCACCTCCACCCGGCTCCCCTCCGTCGATCTACGGGTCGTCTGACCCGCCACCCACACGTGGAGCACACATGGCATCCAGCACCGTGAACGCGGCCGTCCTCGGCTCCGGCTTACTCGGGCTCGACCTCGTCGAGCGCATGCTGAACTCCCCCCACCTGAGCTGCGGGCTCGTCGTCGGCCGCACCGCGAACAGTCGCGGACTGACACAGGCCGCCGAGCTCGGCTGCACTACCGCAGCGGGCGGCGTCACAGCCTTGCTCGACTCCGGCCAGAGGTTCGACGTCGTCTTCGACGCCACGAACGCATTCGAGCACCCCGGTCACTGGGCCCGGCTCGCCAGCACCGGCGCGGTGCTCATCGACCTCACCCCTACCAGCGCGGGTGCGCTGATCGCACCGACCGTGAATGGCGATCAGGCAGCCCGGCACCAGCACATCGGCCTCGTCTCCTGCGGCGGGCAAGCCTCTCTCCCCGTCTTGCATGCCCTCGCTCAGCACTACCGGCCCCGGTATGTGGAGATGGTGGCCACGGCCGCCAGCGTCAGCGTCGGCCGGGCCAGCCGTCTCAACCTCGACGAGTACGTGGAGACGACCCAGGACGCAATCCGCCGGTTCACCGGGACCGGCGTGGCCAAGGCGATGCTGAACATCTCTGCGGCCGCGCCGCCACCACCGTTCCGTATCGCCACAACGGTGGTGGCCCCGGGGGTGGAGCAGGGCCCGGTCCGCGGCGTCGTGGATGAGGCTGCGGCGGCCATGCGGGCTCTGGTGCCCGGCTATCGGATCACCTCCTGCACCGTCGCCGGCGACACGGTCTGTGTCGTCGCGGAGGTGGCCGCCACTCGCAACCGGATGCCGATGCATGCCGGGAACCTCGAGGTGATCAGCGCCGCGGCCATCTACGCGGCCGAGCAGCACGCCCTCGCCAAGGCCCCCGCGCTGAAGGAGCTCGCCCGATGATCGCTCAGACCACCGTGACCGTGCACGACCCCACCCTGCGCGACGGCCAGCACGCGGTGCGGCACCAGCTGGATGCCGGGCAGATCCGCACCTACGCCGCGGCGGTCGACGCGGCCGGTGTCCCCGTGGTCGAGGTCGGCCACGGCAACGGGCTCGGCGCCTCCTCCCTGCAGGTCGGCCGCAGCAGGCTCAGCGACGGCGAGATGCTCTCCACTGTCCGCGAAGCCCTCACCCACAGCAGGCTGGCCACCCTCATGCTGCCCGGCTGGGCCACTACAGCCGACCTGCGGAACGCCGTCCGCCACGGTGTGGACGTGGTGCGCGTGGCCGCACACTGCACCGAGGCCAGCGTCACCGAACGCCACCTGGGCGTCATTCGCGAGCTCGGCGCCGAGGCGCAGGGCGTGCTGCTGATGAGCCACATGGCCAGCCCTGGCGAACTCGCCGAGCAGTGCGCCCTGATGGTCGGCTACGGCGCGCAGGCGGTGTGCATCTTCGACAGCGCCGGTCACTACCTGCCCGGCGACGTCACCGCCCGAATCACCGCCATCACCGCGGCGGTCGACGTGCCGGTGGCGTTCCACGGGCACAACAACCTCGGGATGGCCGTGGCGAACTCGGTCGCGGCCGTCGAGGCCGGCGCTCGCACGATCGACGCGTGCGCGCGGGGATTCGGCGCGGGCGCGGGCAACACCCAGCTGGAAGTTCTCGTGGCCGTGCTGGAGCGCTACGGCTACCGGACCGGGATCGACCTGCGGCGCCTGGCCGACGCCGCCGATCTCGCCGAGCGGACGCTGATGCCCTCACCGCCGACGATCGACTCCACCAGCCTGATTTCCGGGCTGACCGGGGTGTTCTCCGGGTTCAAAAGGCCCGTCCTGGCTGCCGCCGAGAGCCAGGGAGTGCACCCCTGGGACCTCTTCGTCGAGCTCGGCCAACGCCGGGTCATCGCCGGGCAGGAGGACCTGATCCCTGACGCGGCGCGCAGCCTGGCTGCACAGGGGGCTGGCCGATGATGCAGACGTTGGCCCCGGCTGGGGTGTGGTTCGTCACGCCCGGTCACGAATCCGCCCGTTTCCCGGCCGCGCACGGCTGCGGCGCGGACGTCGCCCTGGTCGACCTCGAGGACTCCGTGCCCGCCGCCCTGAAACCGCAAGCCCGGCAGGGTGCCGCCGCGTTCTTCACCGCGCCCACGGCGGCCGGTCGCGTCCTCGGCGTCCGGATCAGCTCTCCCACCACCCGCGACGGCATTTTCGACCTGGCGGCCATCGCCGACTACCCGGTCCGGCCGGACATCGTGCTGATCCCCAAAGCGGAGTCGGCGAGGGATTTCGAGATCGCCGCCGGGACACTCGACGCGCCCGGCTATACGCCGCACCTGTATGCGCTGATCGAGACGCCGCGTGCGTTTGAAGAGCTGCCGTCGATCGTGCGGGCCGAGCGCATCGCCGGGGTGGTGTTCGGAACGGCGGACTACGCGACGGCTCTCGGCTGTTCCAAGAGCTGGGAAGCGATGCTGCATGCCCGGTCCGCGCTGGTCACCAGCGCCGCCGCCGCAGGCATCCGCGTGATCGACTCCCCGTACTTCGACCTGGACGACCTGGACGGGCTGCGGGACGAAACCGAACGTGCCAGGGACCTGGGCTTCGCCGGGAAGTGCTGCGTGCATCCCCGCCAGCTCCCCGTCGTCACAAACGTGTTCACGCCGACAGCCAAGGACGTCGCCGCCGCCCGCGCCATCGTGGCCGCCGCCGACGGAGCCGGCGGCCGCATCGTCCGCGTCGAGGGGCAGATGATCGGCCCGCCCATGGTCAAAGCCGCCCGGGCGCTGCTGGCTCGCGTGGACGGCCGCACGCCGCGCGAGGTCAGCGCGTGACCACCAGCATCCCAGCTCCCGCGGGGTTCCGGCGGATCGCCGAGGGCCGCTACCGAGAGGTCGTCGGTCTCGGCTACCACGAGCTGGCCGAGGGCCTGGTCATCGAGCACCGGCCCGGGCGCACCATCACCGAGGCCGACAACGTCGTGATGACCACGCTCGGCGGCAATGATGCCCCGATCCACACCGATGCCCACTACAGCGGCCTCACCGAGTGGGGCAGGCCCCTGGTGTGCAGCAGCGTCACCCTCCACATCGTCGGCGGGATGACCGTGCGCAGCACCAGCGGCCTGACCATCGCCAACCTCGGCTTCGAGTCGATCCGGTTCACCCGCCCTGTGTTCGTGGGCGACACCCTCTACGCGGAGACGGAGATCACCGGCCGCCGGTTGTCCCGAAGCCGCCCGGACACCGGGATCATCACCAGTCGCACGATCGGCCACAACCAGGACGGCAAGGCGGTGGTGACGTTCTCGCGCAGCTTCTTCGTCCCCATCGACGCCGATGCCGTCCGTGACCGCACCAACTACTAGAAAGGGGATGGCGACATGCCTGATGCGATCGGGATCGTGCAGGCCGACGACGAGCTGTGGCAGCAGTACGACGCCCTGGCCACTCGCAGCTACGGCCATCCCGTGGGTGACATCAGCCGCCTGCGCCCGCACGCGGACATTCGCGTCGCCGTCCGGAACGGGCGGGTAATCGCCGGCGGCCTCGGCCTCCTCGTCCCGCAGTTCTTCGGCGGAGTCCCCGTGCCCTCTGCCTTGCTCAGCGCGGGGTGCGTCGCCCCCGAGGAACGCGGCGCCCGCCTCTCCGTCGACATGCTCGCCGCACGGCTCCGTCACCTGCGCGAGCAGGGAGCGGTGATCTCCACGCTATGGACGACATCGGGCGGGTACGTGCGCCGCCTCGGCTGGGAAGCCCCCGTTCCCGTGTTCGCGTGGTCCATCGCCACCGACGACCTCAAGCGGGCCTTCACCCGCTCAGGGCTGCCGGTCGAGCACGGCCGTACGACGGAAGCCGACAAGCTGCAACGGCGCCTGGCCCAGCAGTGGAACGGGCCCGTGAAACGCCCGGCCTGGTGGCCGGCCTGGATCGACGACAAGCAACAGTTGATCACGTACCGGTTCGGCCCCGGACAGGCACCCACGGGGCTGCTGTCGTTCGCCATGAAACGCAGCGAGCGGCACGGGATGCAGCTGACCGTGCACGACTTCTGGGCCGCCGACGCGAACACCGTCGGCGAGATGATGGCGTTCCTCGCCATCCATCACACCCGCGCCGCAGTCATCCACTTCCGGCGCTCCGCTCTCCCTCCGTATCCTGCGCTGCTGCACAACCTCCATCGGTACCGGCTGACGGCGGAGGCGTGGCACCCGTGGATGCTGCGCATCCTCGACCTGCAGGAAGCGGTGCGGCTGCGGGGCTGGCCGGATCACGTCGACATCGCCATTCCCCTGGACATCGAAAGCGAGAACGGCGAGACCTGGGACCAGTACCTGCTCGAAGTGAAAGGCGGCGCCGCACAGATCACCAAGACACACACCGCTGGTGAAGTCCGGCTCGCCCGCCGCCAACTGGCCGTCTGGTACGCCGGAGGCTACCGGACAGCGACCGCAGCGCGCCTGGCCGGAGTGGACGCCAGATCCGAGGAAGTGCTCAATAGACTGATGTGCACCACAGCGCACGAACCTTGGTTGCCCGACCACTTTTAGTTACTGAACGCCGGAATTCGGCGGTGGAAGACCACCCCCTGGCGCTAGGGCGGCAATAGTCCATCGCCTGGCCAGAAGGGTCGCTCGGCCGTGAGGCCGGCGAGGAGCCTGCCGACCTCGGTCAGGACCTTGGTGCGGTCTTCCGGTCCGTAGACGGTGAACTCTTCTGCTACTGCGTCGAAGGCACGCATCCGGATGTCAGGGGTGGTGCAGATCAGAGCCCGGGCTACTTCGGGGAGGCCGAGGCTGAGGGCATCGCACATCCGGGTCTGCACAAGGTGCACCAGATCGACGGTGACGCGCTCCCAGTCGCCGACCGTCGGCCAATCGGCACCGCCGTCCAGTTCGTGGGTGAGGGTGGCCAGCGGGATGATCTCGCCCGGCTGCCGTCCTCGGGTGAGGAGGTCGTGGATCCGGGCGCCGTCAGGCTGGAGTACCCGCGGGTGGAGCAGGGTGTCGGCGGCCACGAGGGTGGTGTTGATCTCCCGGGGTCCGGGGCCGGGGTAGTAGGGCTCGTGGGCGAAGAGCAGGTAGACAGCTGAGGTGCGGTCAGCGGTGTGGGGTTCGGGCATGGCGGGTGCTCCCCTTCAGTGGTCAGCTACCGGGCGCGTGTGCTGCGGTGCTGGCTTTGTTGTCGGCCGGGTGCCAGGTGTCCGCCCCGGCTTACGGGCCTGCTCCCCGTTGTTCGGCCGGGCCTGGGCGGATGCGGGCCCCAGGATCTGGGCGACCTGGTCGGCGAGCTGGAGCATCAGTCGTTCTCGGGCGATGAGTTCGCATGAGGCCGAGCGGGCGTCCTGCCTTTGGAGGAGGTCGGCGGCGTCCCACAGCAGTTGCTGGCCGATCTCGGCCGACCGGCGCAGTTCGTAGCTGTCGCTGCCGCCGGCGGCCTGAAGCAGACAGGTGTGCAGGGCGGCGAGGCGCTGGAGGTAGCGGCAGACGCCGGCGCCTTCGACCGTGCGGACGTGCTCGCGGGCCCGGGCATCCAGCGTGGTCGGCAGGTGCTCGGCGAGCAGCGGCGCAAGTGCCATCGCTGGTAGGGCCACACCGGCGCCGATGTCACGGGCCGTGTCGGACAGGCCGGCGACCAGGCTGAGGAACGCGGTCGCGATGGCTGTCAGGGGCAGCGCGGGGATGCCGGGGGCCATACCGATGCGGCGGGCGGGGCGGCGGGTCAGCCAGCGCAGGGCCAGGCGCTGTAGGGGTGTGGCGGAGGGGGTGAGGACTGCGATCTGGTAGGGAAGGTCGGGCCGGGAGCCGTCGCCTGGGATCGTCCAGGCGAGCCAGCCCCACCGGGTGCGCTCGTGGACGAGCACGGGTTCGCACTCGGCGGTGCAGGTGTGGTCGC
Source organism: Streptomyces sp. NPDC056628 (assembly GCF_042792555.1). Lineage (NCBI taxonomy): Bacteria > Bacillati > Actinomycetota > Actinomycetes > Kitasatosporales > Streptomycetaceae > Streptomyces > Streptomyces sp. NPDC056628. The sequence continues at coordinate 25,280 of NZ_JBHTWG010000053.1, read as the reverse complement.
GGAGATGGCCGGTTCGCAGGGCGCGTGCGCGTTTCGTCTCCCACCGGCCAGGGGTGGCCGCGAAAGCGTGCAGGTGCTGCGCCGGGCCGGACGGCGGTGGTGTGCGGCGGGTGTCGGTCACGGCTCTGTTTCCTTCCGGTGGGGTAGGTCAGGCGGAGGCGCACGTCGTGCAGCGGCCGTCGCCGTCGGGGTGGGCTCGCTTGCGGGTCGGGCCGGGGCAGGCGCGGCACCGCGGCCAGCCCAGGCACGTCGGGCACAAGTCTTCGCCCAGGGCGGTGGCGGGCACACCGCAGCCGGCGCACTCGACGAGAGCCCGGTAGGTGAGAGCCTGGACCACCGAGCGGGCGGCAGCCGCAGTCGAAGACCGCTTGCTGATCGCCTCCACAGACCGTTCGTCTCGTGGCGCCGCGCCGGGACAGATGGCGGTGGCCGGCGGCGGATAGGCCTGGGCGGCGCGGAGCCGGCCGGCGATGACCGCACCGACGGAGGTACGCACAGTGCTCGGCAGCGCTCGGCCGGTGATGACCTGTCGCAGCTGTTCTGGACTCCAGCCGGCCTCCAGCATGACGGTCGCCACACGGCCTTGATCAGTCAGTACCGGTCCGGTCAGCAGCAGTTCGGGACGGCGCGCCCCGATTTCCAGCAGCAGCCGGATACCCGCGTGCATCCCATCTGCCAGAGGCGGCTTCGGGGACGGTGTCGCGTGCGAGGGAGCGGCCCGCGCGGTTGTGCGCGCGGCGTCGCCGCGATCGCACGGACGGAGGGGGCTGGTCTTCTGCTGGTTGGTCTTCTTGATGATGGTGTTCTTAGTGCCGGGATCAGCCAACACTGGTCCAACCAATCCTGGACAACCCGACTCTGGTGGTGAGCTGCGGTTTTGCAGGGCAGGCAGGTCGGTGATGACGTACCGGGCCGGCCCGAGCGTGCCGTCGGTGTAGCGATCGCGTTCACGCCGCAGGAACCGGTGCTGCTCGAGCTCCTTCAGGCCCCCGGTCACGGCGTCGACGCGTTCGCGGCCGTGCCCGGCCAGGCCGGCGACCGTGATCTGCCAGCCGTCCCGGTGGGTGCTGATGTAGCCGAACAGCCCCTTCGCTTTGAAGGAGAGGCGGTTGTCCCTGAACAGCGCATTGGCGATCTGCGTGAACTGATCTCCTGCCATCTCCCCGCGGCGGATGCCCGCACCGAAGCCGTTGTCGGGTTTGCCTAGGTCAGTGCCATCGGCGGGTTCTTGGGCTGCGGATGCAGGGTCGATCGGGGGAACGTCCCAGGCGGCGGGACGCCCGGTGATACTGTAGACGCTTCCCCCGAGGGTGCCGTCGGGGTGGCGCACGCGATCGCGGACCAAGTAGCCGAACTTCTCCAGCTCGTTCAGACCTGCCCGCACCGCGTCTCGCCCGTCGGGGCCCAGGGCAACCAGGGCGGTGACGGTCACCCGCCATCCGTTGCGGTGGGTGCTGATGTAGCCGAAGAGACCCTTCGCCCGGTAGGAGATGCGGCTGTCGCGGAACAGTCCGTTCGCGATCTGCGTGAACTGATCAGCCGCCATCACGCCGCGGCGGACCCCGACTCCGAGGCCGCTCACCGCGCCGTCCGGGATCCGGGCCGCGTGTGCCGGCCACGGCAGCCCACTGTGCCCACCGGGGTGGGGCGTTCGGTGGGCGTGAAAGCGGAGGCGTACCTGCGTTCCATGCCGTCAGCTCATCCACCGACCCCGACCAGGCGCACGGCCATGAGCCTCGACCACTGGTCACGATCCGGCAACCCGGCCCTTCCAGCTGCCGCGGTCGGGGCCATGGTTGGGCCGACCATACCCTGCCCGCACATTGCGCAGTCGTTGCGCAGCCCCAGTCGGGCAGCCTTCGTGGGCGGTGCGCAATTTGGGCTGCGCAACAGATCGAAGGCCGTGCGCAGTCGGGTTGCGTTCAGCGGGTGCGCATCACGGACCGTGGAGCCCGAGATCCTCATGCACAGAGCTGGGCCTGCCGATGCGCACCCCCGCCCCCGCGCGGCCTGGTGGAGTCCCTGTGCGCACCAGCGGACGGCGCCGGCCGGGGTAAGGCAGACGGGTCTTCGCACATCCGTCGGCGCCGTGCCGGCAGACGACGCGGTGCACGCCAGCAAATCCCGCGTGGGGCCCGTGGCCCGCCCCTGGTCGGGCCCGTGGTCGGACCGGCCAGGGGCTTCGTGTCTGCATCGTGACCGTGGTCGGGGTCTCGTGGTCGGTGATCGGGTCGGGGTCGGCGGGTTTCCTCAAGGTCAGCAATTCACGTTCTGACCTGGGAGTTCAACCATGTCCCCTGGCAAGCAGACCACAGCGGGCGAGGGCGCTGCTGCGATGGCGGCCGGCGCCCGGCTGAAGGCGACGCGGCTCCGCGTCCGCCTTTCGCGTCTGGCGCTCTGGACGGCCATCGCGGCCGGCCCCACCGCCCTCGCGGTCACCGTCGCCTCCACCCCGACCACCGTCGAGGCGGCCCCTGCGGCCCGGCCCACCGCTGCGCACACCGCGGCGGCCAACGCCGACCCGGCCGGCTATGCGCAGTTGTTTCTCAGCGCGTGGCTGCGCGCCAGCGCTGACGACGCAACGACTGCGCAGTCGCGGCTTGCGCAGTCGATGGCGCCGGACGTCGAGTTGCCCCACGCGGGAGCGGGTGCGCAGTCGTCGCCTACATCCGTGACCGCGGTGCGCAGTGCGCAGCGCGGTCACGGCGTGTGGTCGGTGACGGTTGCCGTGCAGTACGCAGGCGGACGGTTGCGCCACTACACGGTGCCGGTGGCCGTCGGCGACTCGGGCGCCGCGTTCACGGTGACCGGTGCGCCTGGCGTGGTGGCCGGCCCGGGCCGAGTCGCTGTGCCGAAGTCGCCGTACGGCGTGAGAGTCCCCGAGGGTGCTCTGTCCTCGGGCGTGGGGGAGTTTTTCGCCGCCTACCTGACCGGTGCCGGCGAGGTCGACCGTTACCTCGCGCCCGGTGTGCAGATCCCGGCGCTCTCCCCCGCCCCGTACACGGCCGTCTCCGTCGAGCAGGTGTCCGCGGTCGAGGAAGCCGCGGCCGCCGATCAGGTCCCGGCCGACGGCACGGCGGTGCGGGTCCTCGTCCGGGTGAAAGCCCAGGACGCAGGTGGCCAGTGGCCGCTGGCGTACGAACTCATGCTGAAGGCCCGCTCCGGCCGGTGGGAAGTCGCCGCCCTCGACTCCCGTGTGGCTCAGGACGGGGGTGCCCGGTGAACACGATGCACAGTCTGCTGCTCGCCGGGCAGCTCAACGACCTCGGCGATTCGTGGATCACCATGTTCAAGGAGTGGGCGACCAAGGGTCTTCAGGCCGGCCTCGTCTGCCTCGTTGTCATCATCATGATCCAGAAGTTCAGCCTCAAGGCAGGGATCGGCGCCCTGCTGCTGATGATCATCGCGCTTGGGCTGTACAACTCCCGCGACAGTCTCGCGAACATGTTCGAGGACGAGCTGAAGAACCCGGCCAAAGGCGCACCTGCCGTCCCTGGCGCCGTCCCGCCGGCACTCCTCTCCCCTGCCGACCCCCCGCCGGGCGGCGGGGGCCAGCTGTGACCGCGGCAGCGGCGCGGGTGGGCCGCTTCTACACGGCCGCCCGACGCCACCCTTGGGTGCTGGGCAAGGTCGCCGACTGGAAGATCCCGCTCGGCCCCTACACCCCCGCGCAGATCGCGGTCGCCGTCGGCGGTGGCTTCCTCCTGGTCAAGACGATCGGCTGGTGGTCGTGGATGGGGCCGGTCCCCATCGTCGTGTGGCTGCTGGCGATCTGGGCGGTTCGCCGGCCGAAGATCGCCGGCCGTGCGCCGCTGCAGGCCGCGTGGGGCTGGGTGCTGCTCGGCCGGCAGCCCACGGGAGGGCGGATCGGTGGGCGGGCCGCCCGTGACCGTGCCGCCCGAGCGCTGCTCGGCGGCTTCACCATCGAGAACGCGCCCTCCCCGGACCCGGCGCGCCCGCTGCTCGGCGGCTTCACGATCGAGGGCGCGCCCGCGCCGGACTGGGGGGCGAAGGCCGCACCCTCTTCTGAGGCTGGGCACAGCGCTGCCTCGCGGGCGCCGCTTGCGCGGCGGGCCTGCGCTGGCTCCTGCGCGCACCGCCCCACTCAGCCGGTTGCTCCTGTCGTGCCCGCAGGGCCGGTCTCCGGTGTGCAGCTGCTGCTGCTCGCGCACGCCCAGCCCGGGGGTGCGCCGTGAGGGTTCCGATCCGTCACATCGCCGGCCACCTGGTGTGGTCGACGCACGGCAGCGTGTGGGCCCTCTACCGCCTGCACCCTGGTCCGGACGCGCAGGGCCGACATGAGGAGAGTGCCCAGGGCACCTATGTGCCCGCTGCGGTGCGCGACGAACAGCTCGCAAAGATCACGCACCTGGTGCGGTCGCTGTCCGGGGCACCGCGGCTGTTCGGTCTGTGCGCGCAGGTCGACCCCGGCGAGATCGCCCTGAAGATGATCGAGGGCGTCGAGCCGGCCGAGCAGCCACCCGAGGCGGGGCCGCACCCGTGGGTGGAGAACGTCGAGGCCACCCTTCAGCTGCTGGACGACCAGGAGATGCACCGTCGCACCCTGTGGCTGGCCGTTCCGTTGCAGACCGAGACAGGCGGCCTGCAGGTCTTCACGCCACTCGCAGCGGCGTGGGCCGAAATGGCGCCGTCGCTGGGCATGCGCCCGGCACTGGTCGCACGGCGCGAGGTGACCGGCTACCGCGAGCAGGCTTTGCGGGTGGAGGCCGCGCTCGCCGGCGGCATCGCCTTCCGCCCGGCCCGCCCGGCGGAGATCGTGTGGATGATCCAGCACGCCCTGAACCGCGGCCTCGCCGAACCCCTGCTCGCCGAAGCCGAGACCAGCAAGTTGTACGGCGGGCAGGTCCGGGGCGCCGTGCTGCGCTCACCGAGCTACGCCGACCTTGGCCAGGTCCGCCTGCAGGAAGGAGGCATCGACCCCGAACTCGACGACGTCGACCAGCTCAGGACTGGGGGCCGGATCACGCGGTCGGGCCGCAGGGCCTGGTGGCGGGTGAACACCGGCTCGCCGCTGGCGCGGCGCTGGCTGCAGATCGAGTCCGACGCAGGAGTCGGCTACCAGGCGCAGTTGGTGCTGGCCGAGTGTCCGCCCGCGGTCAGCCAGGATGCCGCGGACCTGTTCGCCCAGCTGGAGATGCTCGACTTTCCGGTCGACTACACCGTCGATCTCACCCTCGTGCCCGCGGAGAAGGCCCGCGAGCAGGTGCGGCGCAAGAAGAACGAACTCATCGACCAGGCCGACCAGTACGACGCCCGCCCCACCGGCATGCCGGCCTCTCTGACCGAGGCTGCCCGCGACCTGAGCGAACTGGATGCCCGTCTGTCGCGTACGTCGGTCGAGGTCGAGGTGCAGTCCGTCACCGCGCTGACCGTGTGGGGGCCGACGGCCGCCGTCTGCGACGCCCGGGCCCGCGCGCTCACCGCGCTGCTCGGCGGCGCCGACTACCGCGCGGTACGCCCGGCCGGCCTGCAGGAAGCCCTGTTCACCCTCGGCCTGCCCGGCACCATACGGCCCGGGATGCTCCGGGAGTTCACCCAGCACCAGATCAGTGAGGACTGGGCACTGTCCGGGGCCTTCACCACCGCCCAGGTCGGCGACCCCAACGGGACGTTCCTCGGCATCGACCTGGACAGCGGCACCACCCGCCCCGTCATGATCAACGTGGCGGACGCCCCCAAGGTCGAGGCCTCCGCCTCCATGGGCATCGTCGGCGACCTGGGCGCGGGCAAGAGCGTGCTGCAGAAGCTGATCGCGGAAGCGGTGTGGGCACGCGGCGGCTGCGCCATCTGCATCGACCGCACCCCCCTCCGCGAATGGGCCACCTTCGCCCGCACCGCGGCCAAAGGCCGCGTGCAAATCATCGACGCCGCCCAGGCCGAGGTCTCCATCGACCCGCTGCGCCTGTTCCACGGGCCCGAAGGACGGCACTACGCCCTGTCCTATCTCACCCTGCAGCTCGGCATCGGCCCGATGAGCACATCCGGCGAGGTCCTCCACCACGCCGTCGAGCAGGCCGCCGCCGGCCAGCAGCCGTCCATGCACCGCGTCCTTGAAGTCCTCGAGGAGATGGCCGGGCGTGAGGTGGGCACGCGGAAGGACGCGGCCTCCACCCTCGCCGGACTCGTCCGCGTCATCGCCACCAACTCCCTGGCCCGGATGGTCTTCGACCCGAGCCTGCCGCCGGTCCGGCTGGACGCCTCCAGCACCTCCGACATGATCGTGATCACCACGACCGGGCTGAAACTGCCTCCCAAGCAGGCGTTCGACAAGCCCGAAGTGCTGCACCAGCAGCCGCTGGAAGCGCTGATCGGCCGCGCGGTGCTCTACCTGATCGCCGCGATCGCCCGGCAGACCGCGTTCGAGGACCCTCTACGGTTCACGCAGGTGGTCATGGACGAGTTGTACTGGCTGACCTCGTCCGCCGAGGGCACCGCCCTGGTCCACGAATTACTCCACGACGGCCGCAAACACGGCGCCGGGCTCCTGGCGGGCTCGCACGACGCCGCCGAACTCGGCCCGGACCGAAGCCTCATGGCCTACCGGGCGCTCGCCCGCACCACCGACCGCGAACGTGCCCGACGCGGACTTGAGTTCGTCGGGCTCGATCCGAACGACGACGCCCTGGTGCGGCTGGTGACCACCGGCCTCTCCCCCGTGGGCCAAAAGGGCCGAGAAGGCGAGTTTCTGCTGACCTGCCCGCGCCAGAACACCGGCCGCGTCAAAGTCTCCATCCCCCGCATCCCGCGCATCACCACCTCCATCACCACCACGCCCGGACGCCGTCCGAGCGCTCATTCGCACTCCGTGCCGGAGCCGCTCGCCGGTGAGGCCGTGGAGGCCCGACCCAAGGGGCACCCCGGATGACCACATCGCCCTCCCACCGCGCCCGGCACGCCGGCGCCGCCTCAAGCCACCTCACCGTCGCCGTCGCCGCAAGCCCGCTCACCTCTCGCCGTCGGAGCCTGCGCGCCGGACGCCTGCGTGCCGGACGCCTGCGTGTCGGACGCCTGATGGCCCGAGAGCGGACCAGCCTTCGCCTCCGGCAGCCGCACGGCACGACATGCCAGGGCCCCTGCACCGTGATCACGGGCGCCGCCAGGGCGTACACCGAGCGCGCCGCCACCTCCGCTGAGCACCAGGACGTGGCCCATGCAGCATGGGGGCAGGGGACGACCACACGTGTCGGCGCAGCATTGAGGCCGCGGAGCACAGGTGCCGGTGCAACGTGGAGGCCGGCCGCCGGTGCAGCCGCCCTAGTGGTGTGGCGGCCGCGGTCCGGCGCCGGGCGAAGGCGGCGCTGACGTGTTCCGCCCGGACCCCGCGAGGCTGCGCTCGGCCGGCTCCGTCGTGCTGCTGACCGGTGTGTTCCTGATGGTGAACAGCCAGGTCGTGTACGCGGCCGCCAACAGCAGCGAGACCACGGACCTGCTCGCCCCGCTGAACATCACCTCGTCCGAGGGAGTGCCGATCGACGGGTACGAACTCAACGCCTCCGGCGGCTCCATCGTCGCTTTCAAGAGGCAGGCCCTGGCCTTCGCGCTCAGCGGTCTGTTCACCCTGATCCGGCTGCTGGTGGGGCTGGCCGGGTGGTCGATCGAGGTGGCCTTCCGGTTTCCGCTGCTGAAGATCCTCACCCGCCCCGCGCAGAAAGCCGCCGACACCTACGACACCGTGGTGGTCGACACCCTGGGGCTGAAGGGGCTGCTGCTGGCGTGGGCGTTCGTCTTCGCCGCCTTCATGATCGTACGCGGGCGGATCGGCCGTGGTCTGGGCGAAATCTTCCTCACCCTGCTCATCGGGGCGATCACCGCCTCGGCCCTCATCCGCCCCGACACCCTGCTCGGCACGCACGGCCCTTTGGGCCAAGCCCAACAGGTGGCCGCCCAGGTCGCCCGAGACAGCGTCAACTCGCACGACTGGGGCGGCAAGCTCGCCAGCCACGACCCCTGTGCCGGCGTGGCAGGCAACGCCGAGATCACCTGCCTGCAACGTGAAGGGCAAGGACCCGTCTCCTCGACAGAGGTGGCCCGCCCGATCCAGGACTCGATCACCAACGCTGTGATCGTCAAGCCGTACATGCTCCTGCAGTACGGGCGCATCCTCGACCCCGCCAAGACATCCGACCGCAAGGCCTACGCCATCCACCTGAAGTGGATCACCGGCAGGTACCTGCCCGCCTCCGGCAGCCGGGGAGCCACGAAGGACTCCTGTGAGGGGATCAAGGGACCCGCCAAGGCGTACTGCGAGCAGGACGGCGACGGGCCAACGCCGATCGGCGGCACGGATCTGCCCGACCTCACACCCGGAGGGCAGCTCCTGGATGCCTCCCATGCGATCGTCACCGACGAGGACCAGGCGTTCGCCGCGTTCCTCGCCGACATGAAGAAAGCCGGCCCGGTCGGCAAGTCCTGCGCCGCCTACGCCGAAAAGCCCACCTGGTGGCGCCTGGGCGGCGCCTTCCTGCTGCTGATCGCCGCCCTGTTCATCTGCGGCATGCTGCTGTCCAGCGCGATCGTGCTGCTCGCAACCCAAGGCGTCTGCGCTGCCGCCGCAGCCGTCGGCGGCGTCACCTTCATCACGGCCATGCTGCCCGGTCCCCCGCGCCAGAGCGTGTGGAAGTGGCTGTCCCTGTGGGGCATCGCCGTCCTGGCCGTGGTCGGCGTCTGTGCGTTCATCCCGTTCTTCGGGATTGCCGTCGACACCACCATCACCGACGGCCCACAGCTGATGGTGGAGCGGATCCTGCTCATCGACGTCCTCGCCATCGCCGGCGCGGCCGGACACCGCCGCCTGCTGACCGGTATCACCGCCTTCGGCCGGCGGATGGCCCTGCGGATGCGCTACGCCAAGGTCGGCGGCACCCACATGCCCGGCGACACCTCCGAGCTCGGCGCCGCGCTCGCCCTGAACTCCCCCGCCACGATGAGCGGATACGGCGCAGGGCTGCGCACCCTCACCCGCGGGGGCGGAGGCAGATTCGGGATGCTCGGCACCCGGCAGCGGCTGATGGGGGCACTCACCTCGGTCTTCGACGGCGCAGGCATGCCCGTGGACACCGGCCGTGTCCTCGCCGATGCCACCGCCGAAGCCCGGCGCGGCCTGGCCCCGCTCACCGCGGCCACGGCCGTAGGAGGGCTGGGCGCACGGCTCGGCGCCAAGGGCGCCCACTGGCTGCTGATCGGCCGCCGCCCGGACAACGAGCAGCTGGCCAAGTGGCGCAAGCCCACCACCGAAAGCGACCCCGACACAGGCGCGGGCGGTCACGGGGGCGGGGGTGGTCCGTCGGGCGGCGGGGACGGTGGTTCAGGCCGCGGTACAGGTCCGCGTCAACCCTCAGGGCCGGCCGACCGGTACCGCAATACCCAAGGACAGATCGTCGACCGCACCACCGGCCAGGTCCTGCACGACCAGAACAGCGACCGCCCACTGCTGTCGACCCGGGCCCACAACCGGCTCGTCCGATTCCGCGGGTACCGCATCCTCAACCGCAGCGGCAGAGCCGCGTACGGGGTGACGGCCGGTCTTCCGGCAGGCGTCCGGCGAGCCCGGTCACAGGGCTCGCGCTACTCCCAGGACGCCCGCCAGCAAGTGCGGGTATGGGGCAACACCATCCGCGAGGACGGCAGGGCCTGGACTGACACCGGGCGCCACATGGCTGGTGTCCTGCGGGAGAACAGCGACAGCGGCGGACCCGGCCCCTTCGCCAGCCGCCGCCTGCCCACCACAGCCACACCCGCGCCCTCCCCCCGCCCGGCAACGCCTGCGCCTTTCCCACCCTCCCGCCGCCCCTCAGGTGGCAGCCCTGCCCCCTCCCGCCCCGCTCCCTCGGCCGGCGGCTCCGCAGCACCTTCGCTTTCGGGGCTCCCACGCCGGGACGGGTCTGCGCCGCGGCCGCGGCCCGATCCCGGCCGGCCCGTTCTCCCCGGGGGCGGAGGCGCTCGTGACCGGACCCGTGAAGAAGCGCGGGCCCGGATGCAGGAGCTGATGCGGCGCACCGCCCCCGAGGCCGAACGTCTACGTCAACAGCGGGCGCGGCGGCACAACCAGGACGGTGACGACGGATGAAGCCACCGGGTCGCCGGGTGCGGCGGTGGGGATGCATGGTGGCGCTGCTGATGTTCGCCGCCGTGTGCTGCGCCGCGCCGGTGGGCAACGCGATCAGCGCGTACGTCGCACTGGAGGCGGGTGCACAGGACGGCACCGGAATCGCCGGCGGCGGCAGCGCCGTCGGCATCCCTGCCCGGATGCTGACCGCCTATAAGAACGCCGTCCAGCGGGTCGGAAAGTACGGGCCAAGGTGTCAGGGCATGCGCTGGCCGATCCTCGCCGGGATCGCCAAGGCCGAATCGAACCACGCCGTCGGACGGAACATCTCCGCAGGCGGCGACATCCGCCCGAAAATCTACGGAGTACTCCTCAACGGCTCCGGCCAGGGCGGCAACACCACCGTCTTCCCCGACACGGACGGCGGCACATGGGACGGCACCGCGAACGGGGAGCGCGCCGTCGGCCCCTTCCAGTTCCTGCCCTCCACGTGGGAGCGGATCGGCAGGGACGCAGGCGGCGACAAGACCGCCGACCCGCACAACGCTGACGACGCCGCCCTCGGCGCGGCGATCTACCTGTGCGGAGACGGTCGTGACCTGACGAAGCGGTCGCAGCTGACAGCCGCGATCTGGCAGTACAACCACTCGAGCGAGTACGTCGCCGACGTTGTGGGGTGGATCGATCAGTACACGACGGCCGCTAAGAACCCGGGTCTGAAGGACGTCACGGGAAAGGTCCGCACCGTCATCGAGGCTGCGCTGTCCCAGCGGGGTGTCCCGTACTCGTGGGGCGGCGGCAACACGAGCGGCGCGTCGTACGGGATCTGCTGCTCGCCCAGCGGCAAGAGCGGCGAGCGCATCAAGGGCTTCGACTGCTCGGGGCTGACCACCTACGCGTACGCCACGGCCGGCATCCACCTGCCACGCACCGCGTCCGCCCAGGCCGCTGCCGGCCGGCGCATCCCCGCCGGCCTCGGCACCGGCGCCCTCAAGCCCGGTGACCTCGTCTTCTACGCCACCGCACCCGGACGCGATTCAACGATCTACCACGTCGGGATCTACCTGGGCGGCGGGCAGATGGTCAACGCCCCGCGCCCAGGCGCCGTGGTGCGCCTGGACGCCGTCAACGCGATGTCCGGCTACGCGGGAGGTGCACGGCTGCCGTGACCACCACCTCGCGCTCACCACGCCTGCTGCTATTCAGTACGGTCCTGCTCACCGTCGCAGGAGTGGCTCTGGTACCGGCCGGTGGGGAGGCGTCCACTCCGGGGACGGCGTCGTCCGCGCAGGGAGGCATGGATGCCTCATCCGCGCCCTCTCCCACGGATGTCTCGTCGGCGGAGGCTCCGCCTCCCGCCGACGGACCCCACCCCGGCATGGCTGCCTCCCCAACGCACGCCGTACCGGCGCCGTCCGTGGTGTCCGCTGTGCCTGCGCACGGCGAGGGGGTGGCGGGCGACCGGGTCGTCCAGCAAAACCTGGAGGCGGCCTGGCCCGCTGACCTTCCCGCCGACGACGAGCGGGAGCTCCTCGCCGCCGGTCGGGCGCTGCTGCGTGCGGACGCCACCGGGACCGGCCGCGCGAAGTGGCCTTCCGTCTTCGACGACTCGGGCTACGCGGTGGCCCCGGCGTTCGCCTCCGCACGCTTCCGCATCCAGGCCGCGATCGCCCGCCGCGGCGGCAGACGCAACAAGGCGGTGGTGCATCTGGTGTGGGCAGGCCAGGACCGCGGCGGCACCTTCACCGACCTGCGCATCACCGACTGGTTCTTCACCCGCACGAACAGGAAGGGAGCAGCGACGTGGACTGCGCAGCCCCCTACCTGACAGATCCGGCCGATCACACGGCCGCAGGTCAGGTACTCGGCGTGGTCTCCGGCCTGGCGGACGCCGCCGGCTGGCTCTACAACCACTGGTACCTGCCGGCCCTGGCCATGGCGATGGCCTGGGGGATCGGCGAGATGGTGGTGCGCCGGCTGGCGGCGCGCGCCTCGGCTGAACGGATGGCCCTGGAGCTGGTGGCCAGCCGGCACTTCGACCCCGGCCTGGAGGAGATCTTCCGCCGCGGCGTCCAGCTCGCCCGCGCTTCCACAGCGATGCCCTGGTGGGCACCCCGCCGGGCCAAGGCCGTGCAGATCCGGCTGCGCTCCGACGGCTCCAGCCCGCTGCGCTACCGGATCGAGGGCCCGGCCGGCGGCCAGCGACTGCTGTCCATCACGCCGTTCGGGCCGGACGTCACGGTCAACCGGGCCATGCCGATCGCCGACAAGCCACGGACACACACCGTCCGCGCGGAGTTCATCCTGCGCGGCAAGCCGACCGCCCCACTGCGCGAGGTCCCCCTCATCCCCGACCCGCTGCAGCCGCTCGTCGACGCCGTCGCCGACCTACGCGCAGAACTCGGCGACCTCGCCGAGATCAGACTCGACATCCAGCGCGCCCCCAAATGGGCGCTGCGGGCACGCCGGACTCAGTTGATGAGTGCCGCCCGCCGGGCGGAGCACCGGGAGGCCCAGCGGGCCGCACGCTGGCTGCGGCGCGATGCCGGCGGCCTCGAGGACTCCCTGACCTGGCAGCTGCAGCAGCTGCTCAGCGACAAGCCCGCCGCGGGCACCGGACGGCGGCTGGTCATGCCGCCGGTACCCCGCCGGGTCGAGCCAGCCGAGGCACTGGGCAAGCTCGCCGACGACGACCACCTGGTCCGGGTGCAGCTGCTGGTGATGTGCGCCTCGAACACCGAGGGCCGCGCCCAAGCCCGGCTCGCCCAACTCCAAGCTGGTCTCGACGTGTTCGGTGGCCGCTCGAGGTGGGCCATGCGTGGATGGCAGTTGGGACCCTGGCGGATCGGCGCCGACCACTGGCCCACCAGGCGTGGGTTCGAACGCCGGTGGGATCTGGGGCACTGCCAGCCGCCCCGCGCCAACTGGGTGCGCCTGGAGGAGCTGGCGGGCCTGCTCAAGCCGCCCACCATGCACTGCCGTCTGCCGGTGCTCGCCGCGGACCTGCCGACATTCGAGTTCGGCGATCCGAGGCTGCTGCTGCAGGGGATCTACCGGGGCCCGGACGGCCGCGAGCGCCTGGTCGCCACCTACGCCGAGGAGACCCTGTTCGAGGTAGGGGTGGGCAAGGCCGGCGGCGGCAAGACCGAGCGGGCTTTGGCTCAGGCGATCGGCTGGGCTCACGCCGGGGGCGGATTGCTGTTCGTCGACCCCCACCGTGACTCCTGGCCCCGCGCCACCCCGTTCCTCGCGCACGAGGCCGTCATGCGGCGGACCGCGCTCATCGACCTCAACGCCCTGGGCACCAACCCGCAGGTGAGTTCGTGGAATCCGCTCGCCATGCACCACGGACAGGCGGCGCACGAGGTCGTCGAGGCCATCACCGACGCTTACGCCTCCGCACTGGCCTGGGACGATGCGACCGCGCCCCGGGCGATCACCATCCTCACCGCCGCGCTGGCGGTGCTGATCGCCGTCAACGAGGCCGCCTGCCAGGCCGGCCGCCCCGAGGACCAGGCCACGATCTTCCACATCAGGGCACTGCTGACGGATGTCGCGTTCCGCACGGCAGCGCTCGCCGCGGTCACCGACCGTCTCAACGAGGAGACCCGGTCCTGGTGGCAGGTGGTCTTCCCGACCTTGCCGGCGGACGCGTTCGCCGTGGTCCTCAACCCGGTCGCCCGGCTGGCCGCCAACCCCGTCACGCGCGCCTTCCTCGGCCAGTCGTCTGGCGTCTACAACATCCGCGCCGCGATGGACTCCCGGATGGTCGTCTGGGTGTGCCCAGGCGGCAACGGGCCCACCGACCGGCTGGTGACCGCCCTACTCGCCCGAGACCTGCTACGGGCCGTGCGCTCCCGGCGAGACACCCCGGAAACCAGGCGCGTGCCGTTCCGCCCCTACTTCGACGAACTGATCACCCTGACAGGCGCCGCGCCGGAGACCGTCGCCGCCATGTTCGAGGACTTCCGCAAGTACAGGTGCCACGTCCACGGCATGACCCAACTGCTGGCACGCCTGCCGTCACCGGTGCGGCTGTCCCTGATGCAGAACGCATCCACACTGGCCACCACCGCCGGGTCCAAATCCGCGATCGCCCCCATCACCGCCGAGTGGGGCGATGACCCCAGCCCGGACCGAGTAGCCACCATGCAGCGGTTCGAGCACTACGTGTCCCTGAACGTCCACGGACGCCGAATAGGGCCCGTCCAGCTGCGCGGACCTCACCTCGACGCCATCTTCGCCGCCCAGGCACGACCACGGCAGGTTCCCGCCCTGGAGCAGGCCGCCCTCACGAACGCCGGAGCACTCCCCCTTCATCAGCTCACCCGCCGCGCAGCCGAACAGATCAGCCGCGTCAGCACCTTCCTCACCCAGCACTCCCCCGCCACCCCCGGACCTGCGACGAACAAGGAGTACGAGTGATCTTCACCCAGCCACGCGACCGCAGTTCCCCTCCCCCGGACGTGATCCGGACAGATGTCGCAGCCTTGCAACTCCACCCGGAAACCCCTTGAGATTTGCTCACGCGAACATCTACTTTACTTTCTACACAGAGAGAAACCTCCGCAACCCCGCCTCAAACAGGGAGATTAGGGACGTCGCGCGACTCAAGCACTTAAGCGAAGTTCACAGGACGGAACCGGTCGCCAAGAGAGAGCGGATCAAACCAAAGCCGCGGGAAGGGTCCAGATGATCAAGGACCAAAGAAGGAGCAGCTGCTGCTTGCGCTCGACACCAAAGAGAACGCCATGCCGGTTCTCACGCACAGGACCGCGCGCAACTCGCCCGAAAAGTCGCTTCTGAACAAAAAGCGCGATTTGAGTTCTACGAACAAACAGGGCACGCTCCCTTTTTTATGCCGGAAAACGAGAGAGGTACAGCAGCAGAAGCGCTCCCTGCGATCAGATGTGACCAGATACGCCCACAGTTATCCGAGTGAACTACGATGCGAGGGTGGGAAGTTGGCTGGCATATGCGTAATCTTGCCGCTACACAAATCGACCACCGCGGCGAAATCAGGCCGCAGTGCCTGTTTTGCCCTCAAGCCATGGCTCAGGCCGCGGTCAGGTCCCTTCACGCCGGACGGGGAGGCATCGTGAAGCGCTGTGCACAACAAGTCCCACATTCTGTATGGCACCTGCGGAGCACCACCGTCGCAGCCATCGCCGCGTGTGCTGCTCTCACTGTGAGCGCCTGCGGCGGGTCGGACGACCAGCCCAAAGCGAGTAGCGAATCTCCGAGCGAGGCACGGCCCTCAGCCAGGACTCCCTCGCCGGCGGAACCCTCTGCGGACGCCGGGGCTCCGATCGCCGCCGCGTACCAGAAGTACTGGGACGCCAAAGTCGCCGCCTACGCGAAAGCCAGTGTCGAGGGCACTGAGCTCAAGAAATACGCCGTCGCGGAGGCTTACAGCCAGGCCGAGACCGAGGTGAAGGCCCTCAGGAGCAAGGGCCTGGTGGCCACGGGCAAGCCCGTCCTCGCGCCCGACGTCACCTCCGTGGACACCGGGCGGAAGGTCCCGCGTGGAGCCCTGACCGATTGCACCGACGTATCGCAATGGACTCTGATCAATCGCTCCAGTGGCGAGAAGGTCAGCCTTCCGGACAACCGCCGGACCAAATACGTCACGAAGGCTGTAGCCGAGAAGTGGTACGGCCGATGGGTGATCGTCAAGATCACCCCGGAGAATCGGTCATGCTGACCCGGCGACTGATCATGAGTGCAACCGTCTGTCTCGCCGCAATAGCCACCGCCCCGGCCGCACGCGCCAGCGATGGCCCTGACATCAGCACGGGCAACTGCGACCTGATCTCTTTCTGCGTCGGGATCGATGTGCCAGGCAGCGGAAGCGGAGAAGGCCAGGGCGGTGGCACTGACTCGGGTTCGGGCAATCAGGCTTCCGGGAGCAGCGGGTCAGCTCCCAAGTGCACGATGAAAAAGATGGATCCTCAGCCGCCCCCGGGAAGCATCTTCTACGAGGGCGAGGGCAAGGTCGTCTATCTGCGGACCTGCCCGGACAGCGATCCGAACACACCCGACAACACAGTCAGCGTGGGTGTGCCACCCGGCGAGGATCCGCCGACCGTCGATGCAGAAGTGCTGGCGCAGCGGGCAGTCGACTCGATGACGCTGCTTGGCCCGGACATCGCAAGCCCCCGCGGGTTCGGGAAGTACACCGTGGGTGTTCCGATGTGGATGTGGGTCAACCAGAGCGCCACGACCTACGGGCCCAACACCGCCTCGGCGTCGGCGGGCGGAATCACGGTCACGGCGACCGCGAAGGTGTCGAAGATCGTGTGGCAGATGGGCGATGGCGCCAGCGTGACGTGCAACGGCCCCGGTACCCCCTACACATCGTCCGAGGGCATGGCCCCATCGCCGACCTGCGGACATGTGTACTCCAAGACCTCGACCGGTGCCCAGAGAGGCAGGTTTCCGGTGACCGCGACCTCGACTTGGACGATCGACTGGCAGGGCGGCGGGCAGGCCGGCCAGCTGACCGAGGTGCGGAATACCAACGTGCAGGTGGCGGTCGGTGAAGTTCAGGTCGTCAGGTAGAGCCACCGGAAGGACGGAACGGTGACCAAGACCCAATTAGACACAGCTGCGAACGGCGTCCCCCAGCAGGGAAGGGTGAGTGGGCCCGTGCGTCCGCCCCGTGTGTCGGCCCGGAGGCGACGGCCAGGCGTCATCGCTCTGTCTCTGGCGCTGATCGCCGCCGGGGGCGCCGGAGTTGCCGTGCTCCTGCTCCAGGTCGGCGACCGCACCGATGTGGTGACCGTGGTACGCGACGTCCAGGTCGGTCAGGTCCTCGCCGAGGACGACCTGGGCAAGGCGTCCATCGCCCTGGACCCGGCCGTCAAAGCGGTGCGCTCGGAGGACCTGAAGTCGGTGGTGGGCAGGCGGGCCGCCGTGGAACTCAAGTCCGGTTCCCTGCTCGCCCCCTCGCAGGTGACGAAGGACTCGCTGGTAAAGGCCGGTGAGCAGCTGGTGCCGATCGGCTTGGAGCCCAAGCAGATCCCGGCCACCGAGCTGGTGCCGGGCCAGAGGGTTCAGTTGGTGCACGTCCCGGCCCAGGGAACGACGGATACCGGCAAGGCGTCCGAGGCTGCAGCGCAGACCATCGAGGGCCGGGTGGTGAAGGCGTCCGGCGCCGCCCCGGGTACGGGAATCGTAGTCGTCGATGTCGCGACGTCCGCCGCTGACGGTCCCACGGCCGCCGTGTGGGAGGCGGCCGGTTCTTTGCACCTGGTCCTCGCGGCTGCGGACGGCAGCTGATGACTGTGATCGCGCTCGCCGGCTGCAGTGGGGCGCCCGGGGTGACGACGAGCGCTCTCGCGCTGTTGTTGTCGTGGCCGCTGGAGGCGGGCCGGCGGATGGTCCTGGCTGAGTGTGACCCGGATGGTGGTGCCGTCCTGCACGGGCTGCTGCAGGGCACGCTCGGTGACCGGTACGGGCTGCGCAACCTCTCGGTCGCCGCCCGCAAGGGCGAGTTCAGCGACGCCTTCTGGCGGCAGCTGATCGACCTGAGCAGCGAGGACAGTACGAAGGAGTCACCGCGCGATCGGCTGCTGCTGCCGGGCATCACCGACCCCTCGCAGTCGGCGAGCCTGGGTCAGGTGTGGAAGATCCTCGCGCAGATGTTCCGCGGCATCGAGGCCGAGAGCGGCCATGACGTTCTCATCGACCTCGGCCGCCGCGGCGCGTTCGGACCCTGCGGGGTTCTGGCTGAGCAGGCAGACGCCACGTTCGTGGTGGTTCGCAACACCCTGCGCTGCCTGCAGGCAGCCGAAGGGCGCGTGCGCGCACTGGAAGAGCGCGTCGGAGAGGTCAGCGTGCTGATGATCAACGAGGGCCCGTACCCCGCGGGTGAGGTGCAGCGGGTGTTGCAGGTGCCGGTGATCACCACCCTGCCGTATGCGCCGAAGGAGGCCGGTGTGCTGTCCGACGGCATCGAGCAGCCGCGCCACTTCACCAGGTCTGCACTGATGAAGGCCGCCCGAGCGGGCAGCACGCTGCTCCTCCAGCGGGCCGCCACGCGCCGGGCCCGCCTCGATCCACGCGCACCTCACACGGCGGGCGGGGAGGTGACCCGTGCGCGCTAAGCCCCTGCATCCCGATCCCACGGTGGCGCCGCTGCCCCGGCAATGGGAGCACGAGAGCGGCGGTGCGATGGCACCGGCCGGTGCCGCCTCGAGTACTCAGGTGCTCGGTGCGGCGGCTCCTGACGTCGCTGTCGACTACCGGGTGACCCGGGACATTGCCTCCCAGGTCGCCAGGCAGCGAGAGGAACTACTCAAGACCAAGCCCGACATGGACCGGGCGAGCGAAGAGCAGCGCTGTCTGAACTGGATCGCTGAGGCGGTCGCGTTGTGGTCGGACGCTCAGGCGATGACGCCCCGGGAGGACGAGGCGCTGCGGCGTGCTGTGTATGACCTGCTCTTTCGGGCTGGCCGCCTGCAGCCGTATCTGGATGATGAGCGGGTCGAGGACATCATCATCCAGGGCCCGCACGAGGTGTGGCTCGACTACGGCGAGGGCGAGCGCCGCCGGGTCGGTCCGATCGCCGAGTCGGAAGAGGAACTGCTGGAGCTGCTGCGGGAGTTGGCCCGGAGATCCGGGCACAGTGAGCGGACCATCTCCACCGCGAGCCCCACTCTCGCCCTGTCCCTCGAGGACGGCTCCCGCCTGCAGGCCATCACCGGGCTCGGACCGATGACGTATGCGGTCATCCGCCGGCACCGGGTCTCACACGCGAACCTCGACGACCTGGTGCGCCTGGGCACCATCGACCCGATTCTGCGCGAGTTCCTCGGCGCCGCCGTGCGCGCGGAGAAGAACATCATGATCGCGGGGAAGCAGAAGGCCGGGAAGACCACGCTCATGCGGGCGATGCTCAAGGAGTTCGACCCCGAGTGCCGGTTCGCGACCATCCAGACCGAGGACGAGCTGTTCGCCCACGCCAACGGCTACCACAAGCAGGTCGTCTCCCTGGTGGGGCGGGAGTCCAACGGGGAGAAGGAGGTCACCGGGCGCGGCGCCGGTGAGGTCACGCTCCTGGATTTGATGCATCCCGCGCTGCGGATGTCGTTGGAGCGGATCGTGGTCGGCGAGGTCCGCGGGCCCGAAGTCGTCGCCATGATGCAGGCCCTGACGAACGGCTCCGGCGGCAACCTGTGCACCATCCATGCGCGGCGACCGGACATCGTCTTCGACCGGATCGCCGAGCTGTACGCGCTCGCCCAGGAGAACCTCTCGGAGCAGCTCGCCTACCGACAGACCGCCAACGGCCTGGACTTCATCGTGTACGTCGACATGACGGACGAAACCCGGATCGGCGGCCGCCGCCACCGCTACGTCTCCCACGTGCTGGAACTGACCGGGATCGGCGAGATGGGACGACCGGCCACGAACGAGGTCTTCTCCCCCGGCCGCGAGTGGGGGGAGCTGCGGGCGGTTCCGCGGATGGACCCGGGCTGTATCGACGACCTGCGCCGCGTCGGCTTCGACTCCTCGCTGCTGCAGGAGTCCTACGGGGCCTGGCCGGCGCCGCTGCCGTTGAAGGTGGGGGTGAGTCGATGACGCTGCTGTGGGGGTTGCTGTGCGGCATAGCGGTGGTCGGCGGGCTGCTCGGTGTCGTGGCCGGTGCCGTGGGGACCACGGCACCGCGCCGGGCTCCGCTTCTCCAGCGCTGGCAAGCGGCGCTGCGAGGCGGCAAGAGCCAGAGCGAGGACGCCCGATTGCGGCGCCGCACCCTCGCCGTCACGGCCGTCGTGGTGTTCGTCGCCGTGTGGCTGGTCTCGGGGAACTTCGTCGGCGGTGCGCTGCTCGGCGCGGCTGTCGTCGGCGTGCCCTGGCTGATCGGCCCGGCGCGGACGGCACAGGACCGCATCGGCCGGCTGGAGGCGCTGTCGGAGTGGACGCAGCGGCTGGCCGGACTGCTGCGGCTGGGTATGGGCCTGGAGCAGGCGATGATCACCAGCCGACAAGGGGCACCGGGTGAACTCGCCCCACAGATCATCAACCTGTCCGACCGGCTGCGCCTGGGCTGGCGGCCGGAAGGGGCCCTGCGCGCGTTCGCTGAGGAACTCGACGACGTCACCGCCGACAAGGTGACCGCGGCGCTGATCCTGTCGGTCAACGACCGCGGGCCGGGCCTGGCTCAGGCCTTGGAGGACCTGTCGGGCACGGTCCGGGACGAGGTCGCGCGCAAGCGTGCCATCGAGGCGGACCGGGCGAAGCCGCGGACCACCGTGCGGTGGATGACCATCATCACGGTGGGCGTGGTGGGGGCCGGGTTCTTCGTGCCCAGCTACACGAAGCCGTACTCCACCCTCCTGGGGCAGCTCGTGCTCGCCTTCCTGACGACCGGGTTCATCGGCGTGCTCGCCCTGATGCGGCAGTTGGGCTCCTTCCGCCGCATCCCCCGATTCCTGGTCACCGACCCGACGAGCACCGTCCGGCTGCCTGGGCCCGCGCAGGAGCCGGACCTGACGGTTGCCGTCCGTGAGCCGGAAGGAACCGCGTCGTGAACCTGATCCCCGTCGTAGTGACCGGCGGCACGCTCGGCGCCGGCGTCGCCCTGCTGATCCGGGAACTCCTGCAGCCCCAGCCCGCCTTGGCACCGGCCCTCAAACGCAGTGCCCCAGCCGCGTTGACGATGGACGAGCCGGACCTGGACCGCGAGGAGATCTGGGGGAGGTGGCTGCTGGCCCGTCTCGAACGGCTTTGGGGCGTGAGGGTGCCCGCGACGAACCTGGCCCTGCTTGGGCAGGGGCCGGGCCAGTTCATGCTGAAGAAGGTCGCGCTCGCCGCGCTGGGACTGCTCTGCCCGGTGACGGCGACGATCCCGTGGATCATCGCCGGGGTGGGCCTTCCGTTCTACGTGCCCGCCGGCGTCGGGCTCGTCGCCGCCGTGCTGCTGTTCATCACGCCCGATCTCGCCGTCCGCGACCAGGCCAAGCGCGCCCGCGAGGAGTTCGCGCACGCCCTGTCCGCCTACCTCGACCTGGTCGCCCTCAAGCGGGCCGCCGACTCAGGCCCCGCCGAGGCCCTGGAGAAGGCCGCCGAGGTCGGCAAGGGCTGGCCGTTCCGGTATCTGCAGGGCGCGCTGCGCCGGGCACGGCTGGAGAAGATCCCGCCCTATCAAGCGCTCACGGAACTCGCCCACACCTACGACCTGCCGGTCCTGGACGACGTCGCCGACATCATGCGCGGCTCAGCCACCGACGGCGCCGCCGTCTACAAGGCGCTCCGCGCCCGCACCGCGGCCCTCAATGCCGAACTCCTCGCCGGTCAGGCTGCCGAGGCGAACGCGGCCAGCGAAAAGATGACCGCGCCGGGAGCCCTCCTGGCCGTCCTGGTGATGCTGCTGATGGCCTTTCCCGCCGTGATCCGCATGCTCACCGTCTGAAAGACCACACCGTCTCGTCTCACGCTGAAGAGAGGTAGGGAACATGAGGCACACCGCAGCCCGCACCCGCCGCGCTGCACGCCGGGCAGCCACACGCCCGCGCACCGGCCCAACCATCGTGTCGTCACAGGGACCGGGATGGGGCGGCCGAGCAGGCCGTGCCCGGGCGCGCGCCGCCAGGGCCGTCCTGCGTGTGAGCGCGCGCGTGCAGGGGGGCCTTCGGGAGGCCGCCCGCCGGCCGGACCGCGGCGACGTCTCCATCACGACCGTCATCATCTGGGTGGCCGCCGTCACCGGCGCCGTGCTGGTCGCCGGAACGATCGCCGTCGTGATCGCCAAGTACAACGCCAGGCTCAACGGGCTGTGACCGAGCGGCTGAGCACTTGGTGGCGGGGGCGCAGATGGGGTGACGACCGTGGGGACAGCAGCATCCAGATGGCGATCATCTTCCCGTTCGTGCTGCTCGCCACGGTCGCCGTCATCCAGGCGTCCATGTGGTATTACGCGCGGCAGATCGCCCTGACCGCCGCCCGCGAAGGCGCCACCGCGGCGCGCGCCTACCAGTCGAGTCCGGCAGACGGTGCGGCCCAGGCTCGTGCGGTACTCGCGCGCACCGCCGGGGACAGCCTGAACGGCTACAGCGTGTCCGCCAGCAGCGACGGGCAGCGCGTGCGGGTTGAGGTGTCCGGCACGGCCCTGTCGATGATCCCGGGTCTGCCGGGCCTTTCGGTCACGCAGTCGGCATCCGGACCGGTGGAGCGCTGGACCGTCCCCGAGGGGTGAAGCACATGCCGGACATGGCCCGCACGGCCCACAGGTTGCGCCGCGATGAGGGCAGTGCCGCGATCGAAGCGGCCATCATCCTCCCCGCGCTGATCATGCTCCTGTGCCTGGCGATCGCCGGCGGCCGCCTCGTCACCTCCGGGGCGAAAATCGACGCCGCGGCCCAGGACGCGGCCCGGGAAGCATCCCTTCACCGCACCGCGGCCGCAGCCCACACGGCCGCACAAGCCGCAGCCGCCCAGTCCCTCGACGACCAGGGCATCACCTGCGCGTCGACATCCGTGCGCATCGACACCGGCGGCCTGAGCGTGCCCGTCGGGCAGGTCGGCACCATCACCGCGGCTGTGACCTGCACGGTCAATCTCTCCGACCTGCTGCTGCCGGGCGTGCCGGGAGCCAAGACGCTCACCTCGACGGCGACCTCGGTAGTGGACCAGTACAGACAGCGAGGCGGCTGATGTTCTTGCAGCGGATGCGGCAGGCCCGCGGTGACGACCGGGGCGGCGTCACCGTGTTCGTCGCCGTGTGCGTGGTCGCGCTGATCGGCATCATCGGCGTCGCCGTGGATGGCGGCAGCACGATGCGCGCCACCGAACGCGCCGACTACATCGCCGGCGAGGCCGCCCGGGCCGGAGGGCAGGCCATCGAGGCCGCCGAAGCCATCAACGGCACCGCGATCACCGTCGACCCTCAAGCGGCTGCCGCTGCGGCGCAGGCCTACCTGAGTTCCGCCGGCGCCACCGGAACGGTCAGCGTCTCCGGCGACGGCAAGACCCTCCAGGTCACGGTCACCGGCTCCTACGACACAAAGTTCCTGTCGGCGGTCGGCATCGGCTCCCTGTCCGTGACCGGTCACGGCACGGCAACCCTCCTGCACGGCGTCACCGCTCCCGAAGGAAGCTGATGCACACCACCACCCGCTCCCCCGCCACAGCGGTAGGCCGCGCCCTGGGCCGTGTCCTCAAAGCCACGCTGAGCCTGATCGCCTTGACGGTCGCGATCGCCGGGTTGCCGTTGCTGCTGGCCTGGGCCACCCCCCTCATCTGGGCTGCCACCCATGACGACCTCACCCACCTGCTGGACCGGCAGGACACCGGCAGTGTCTTTCTGCTGGTGCTTGTCGCGGTGGGCTGGACCGGGTGGGCACAGTTCAGCTACTGCACGGTACGAGAGCTGATCGCGCAGCTGAGGGGCCGGACCTGGCACGCCCCGCGAGGAATGGGCGCCTCACAACGCGCCGCGGCCCTGCTGATCGGCAGCATCCTGGTGCTCCTGCCCACGAGCTCGGCGCTGGCCTCAGAAGCCCAGGCCGCACCCGCCCCCACGGTGGGACGCATGCCGGGCCACACGGTCCAGGTTTCGCAGGAAACCGCCCCAGCCGACCAGGCGTCACCCGCATCCCCCGCGAGCACGCCGGCATCGCGTACGTACACAGTGCGCGAGATGCGGCCGGCGCAAAGCTTGTGGGCCATCGCCGAACACGAGTTGGGGGACGGCGAGCGATGGCGGGAGATCGCCGATCTCAACGAGGGACGGACGATGGCCGACGGCACCATCTTCCAGGCGAACAGCTTCCTGCAGCCCGGCTGGCAGCTTCGAATGCCCGAGATCGCTACAGTCGCGGGAGACGCCCGTACTCAGCTCGGGGACAGCGCCCGGCCGGCAGACGACAAGGGCGGGCACGTCGTCACGGTCCACCCCGGCGATTACCTGTCGAAGATCGCACAGACGGAGCTCGGCAACGGCGACGACTGGCCGCAGCTGTTCGAGGCCAGCCGCGGCAAGCCGCAGCCGCACCGACTGCCCGAGATCACCGACCCCGACGTCATCCACCCAGGGCAGCAGGTCACCGTGCCCGATACCCACTCCGATCAGCCTCCGCAAAGCCAGGGTCACGGTGAGGAATCCGGCAGCGAGCACCCCACTCCCCCGGCCACCCAGAACCCTGACGACACGCAAAAGCCGGGCGGCAGCACTAGCGATGTGCCAGCACCCGCGCCCAGCCAGACCGCCACGCAAAACCCTGACCACACGCGGGCTCCGGGCGGCAGCACGGGGGCCACACCCGCACCCGCGCCCGGCCAGACCCAGGCGCCTGCACCGCAGTCGTCGGCGCCCGGCGCGCCGTCCAGTCTCCCGGCCGAGCAGCCCGGGCAGTACCAGTCCTCACCGTCCGCTGCCGCGTCCGCGACGCCCGAGGCCACCGCCGGCGCCTCGGGCTCTGCCGCCACACCGTCGGAGCCGGCCGAACCCTCCGGCTCCGCTACCTCCTCCCCCGCCACCACGATGTCCGAGCCCCCGGCGACAGCTCCGGTCGGCAGCCCGCTGAACCTGCGCACCCTGCTCGGGGCCGGCGCGCTGCTCGCCGCCGCCATCAGCGGAGCCCTCGCCCTGCGCAGAACCTTGCAGCGCCGACGCCGCAAGCCCGGCGAGAAGATCGCCATCGCAGCCGAGACCTCCCCGGCAGAAGCACAGTTGGCGGCAGCCGCCGAGCCCGCCAGTGCCGCCCGCCTGGACCTGGCACTGCGGACCCTGGCCCACCAGGTAGCCCTCCAGGAAGGGGACGCCGGACTCCTGCCGCCGCTGCGGGCCGCCCGCATCGGGGCCCGCGCCATAGAGGTGCTGCCCGAGGACCTCGCCGCAGAGCCGCAGGCACCCTTCGTCCCCGGCAAGGACGGCTGGTGGGTCCTGCCCCCCAACGCGGTCTTCATGGACGAGGAAGCCGCCCGCGACGTGCCCGCACCGTACCCGGGACTAGTCACCATCGGCACCACCGCAACGAGCGACCTGCTGCTGCTCAACCTCCCCCAGATGCCCGCGCTGCTGCTGGACGGCAACCCGGTCCACATCACCGAGGTGTGCACCTCGATCGCCCTCGAGCTCGCCATGAGCCCGTGGGCGAGCGACGTCGAAGTCGTCACCCTAGTAGGGCTTGGTCAGGTTCGTATGGGTGTGGGTATGTCGCGGTGGCAGGTGGGACACGCGCCGGTCCAGGTGGCGAGGAGTGTCTGCAGT
>NZ_JBHTWG010000052.1:0-33609 GCF_042792555.1 Streptomyces sp. NPDC056628 | reverse complement strand
CGGGCGGATAGCTGCGGGGCATCACGGCCTCCGAAGGCTGCTGGATCGTCAATTGTCCAGCAACCCGACTCCATTAGAACCGGGGCATACCACTCGATTCCCTGAGAGGATCGAGTCATGGCACGTCCGTCCCCCTACCCTCCCGAGCTTCGTGAGCGTGCGGTGCGCATGGTCGCGGAGATCCGCCCCAACTACCCGACGGAGTGGGCCCCGATGAAGGCGGTTGCCGCGAAGCTGGGCATCGGTGCCGCTGAGACGGTGCGGACCTGGGTCCGCAAAGCCGAAGTCGATGCCGGCCAGCGTCCGGGCGTGACCTCCGACGAGGCTGCAGAGATCAAGCGCCTGAAGGCGGAGAATGCCGAGCTGCGGCGGGCGAACGAGATCCTCAAGGCGGCGTCGGCTTTCTTCGCAGCCGAGCTCGACCGGCCGTCGAAGCGCTCGTAGCGTTCATCGATGCGCACCGCCAGGTGTTCGGAGTCGAGCCGATCTGCCGAGTCCTGACCAGCCACGGACTGAAGATCGCGACGAGCACCTACTACGCGGCGAAGAACCGCGCCCCCAGCACCCGGACTGTCCGCGACACTGAGCTGAAGACGCAGATCAGCCGCGTCCACACGGACAACTTCGGCGTCTACGGCGTCCGGAACATCTGGCGGCAACTGCGTCGCGAGGGCATACCGGTGGCCCGCTGCACCGTGGCACGGTTGATGCGCGACCTGGGCCTGGAGGGAGCCCGGCGAGGGAAGAAAAGCCGCACCACTGTCCGGGACGACGGCCATGATCGGGCCGCCGACCTGCTGCAACGCGACTTCACCGCATCCAGGCCGAACGAGCGATGGGTCGCGGACTTCACCTATGTCGCCACCTGGTCCGGGATCGTCTACGTCGCATTCGTCGTGGACGTGTTCTCCCGGTCAGTCGGCTGGTCCGCCGCCACCAGCAAGCGGGCCAAGCTTGTCCTCGACGCCCTCGACATGGCCCTGTGGCGCCGGGACCGAGCCGGAACTCCCGCCGGACCGGGGCTTGTTCATTATTCAGATGCAGGCAGTCAGCACACGTCTTTCGCGTTCACCGCGCACCTCCTCGACGCCGGCATCGACGCCTCGATCGGCACGGTCGGCGACGCCCTGGACAACGCGCTCATGGAGTCCCAGATCGGCCTCTACAAAACGGAGCTGATCAAACCCCGCAGGCCCTGACACGGCCTCGCTGACGTCGAACTCGGCACCGCGGAATGGGTCGACTGGTTCAACAACCAGCGCCTTCACAGCGCGATCGGAGACGTCCCGCCCCACGAGTACGAGACCAATCACTACGCTCAACACCAGCCCCGACCGGCGGCTGGAGTCAACGCATAGAGTCTCCACCGATCCCGGAGCGGTTCACCTTAGAGATCATCTCGTTTGGTGGATCAAACTGAAGGTGCCCCGCGGACTGCGCTTTTTAGCGCTGGTGCGACGATGCGGAGATGCGCGAGGTCGATGAGCTGCTCAACGTCGATGATCCAGCCTGGCCGCTCCTCCTCCAGGAGCTGTCTGGCACCGACGTACCAGTTGAGGTGCTGCCCGGCAACACCGAGGTAGGCCGCGCCTCGCTGTTGCAGCTCCAAGTCACGGCCCGGTCGAACCTGGGAGGGATCGTCTTGAATAGCGGCGGTCTGCTCGTGGACAGCGGCTGGTTGCGGATCTTCGGAAGCCCGGGTGACACCGGCGCCGAGAGGCTGCCGGGCCTGGCGGAGATCAACGCGATGCCCGAGAGGTTCGATCCGGCCTGGCAGCCCGTTGCGGGGCTCGTGGTGGCGCACGATGTGCTGGGCGGGGTGTTCGCCCTCAACGGGGGCAACCCCCGGGGGGCCGGGCGGCCCGGCGAGCCGGGCGAAATTCTCTACTTCGCCCCCGATTCCCTTGGCTGGGAAGGGCTGGGCGTCGGGCATTCGGCCTGGCTGTCCTGGATTCTCTCCGGAGGGCTTCAGGAGTTCTACGAGGGCCTGCGGTGGGACGGCTGGCGTGCCGAGGTCTCCGTGTTGAACGGCCGGCAGGGATTGTCGTTCTTCCCGCCGTTGTGGTCCGCCGAGGCCCGCCAGGACCTGTTGGCGGCCAGCCGTCGTGCGGTGTCCATGGCAGAGCTCCTGGGGCTGAGCCGTGACTCGTGTCGTGGGTTCGACGGCACTGACCCGGGTTTCCTCGGAGCCGTCTGAACCGTCACGCGCCCAGACGCCGGTAGCAGATGAGCGCGGCGGCGATGCCGGCGAAAGCGAGGAAGTGTTCGGCCTTGCGTTCGTAGCGGCGGTGCAGGCGGCGGCACCCGGCCAGCCATGCAACGGTCCGTTCCACGGTCCATCGGTGACAGCCCAGGCGTTGGGAGGACTCGATGCCCTTGCGGGCGATGCCCGGGGTGATGTTCCGGGAGCGCAGCCACCGGCACAGGTGGTCGTAGTCGTACCCCTTGTCGCCATGGAGCTTGGCGGGCTTTCGTCGGAGGGGCCCGCGGCGGGAGCGGATGGGCGGGATGCCGCGCACGAGGGGTTCGAGGCCTTGACTGTCGTGGGTGTTCGCGGCGGAGATCCCGATGGAGAGGGGCAGACCGGTCCGCTCGGTGGCCAAGTGGATCTTTGAGCCCTTCTTGCCGCGATCCACGGGATTCGGACCTGTCAGGTCCCCCCTTTCAGAGCCCGCATGTTGACCGAATCGATAGCGCACCGGGACCAGTCCAGTTCCCCGCGCGCACCGAGTTCGTCCAGGACCAGGCGGTGGAGCTTGCCCCAGACCCGGGCTCGGCTCCACTCGGTGAACCGCCGGTGCGCGGTGGGGCCGGATGGGCCGAAGACCGGCGGCAGTTGCCGCCAGGTACAGCCGGTCGTGGCCACGAACAGGATCGCCACCAGCACTTCGCAATCACCGTAGCGGCGTCGGCCACCGCGCTGCGGACGCACCGGCGCGGCCGGGACCACCCGCTGGAACAACTCCCAAAGCCCGTCCGGCACCAGACGCCCCACCATTGCCATCACGACCGCCAGCCTAGTGATCAAGCCAGTTGAGACGATCTCTTAATCACTCAAGAGTCAACCGGGTCACGTCGGGCATCTCCCAGATCGCCTCCTTATCGTCGGCCCTGGCCAGGCCGCTCTCCACAAGCAGCCGCAACCATCTGTCCCGGTATCGGCCGCGCCGGTCACGGCCCGTGACAACGCCCGGTCCGATCATGGCTGCGACAAGCTGGGGGTAGGCCGGCCCGAGGACGAAGCGGTCGAAGAACGTGACGATGTCGTTCGCGAACACCAGGACGTCCATCGTTTCGTCCCGGTGCTTGTACAAGTGAATGTAGTCGTCGATGTCGAAGGAGTAGACGTCCCCGTCGTCCAGGTCCAGCCATATGCGGTCGGCGCACTCGATGTCCTTTGGGGCGCGGTGGCGCTCGCAGCCGATGGCCAGGGGACTGCCCAGTGGGCAGTACGGATCGATCGCCCGGGCCACCCACGCGGCTGGGCCCTGGACCTCGTCGGGCTGAAAGAAGCGGAAGTGGTCGGCGCCCAGCCGCGAGAAGAGGCCGAACACCTCGGTGACCCCCTGCGGCAGTTCCGGAACGGGCTCCGGGTTCCTCGCCCCCTCGATGATCACCCCGAAACCATGCTCAGCCTCCACCTGCGTGATCAGCTCGAGCTTGGAGCGAATCCGCTCCAGCCCTTCCCGGCACCCCTCGTCCATCGGACATCCCCTGTTCCCGTCATCTCGGCCTGAGGAGCAGGGCGGAGTGAGGAGCATGCTGAGCCGGGTAGCCGTCTACCCAGACATCCACGCGAGTGCTCCCCGCCCTGGTCGCGATGCTCGCCGGGCCGGATGTGTGCGCCACCGACCGTATCGTGCTCACCGATGACATCACGGCCGGCCCACGTCGGCCCAGGTTCTCGATCGGCGCTGCCACGTAGCCTGCCCAGGCGTGCGTGGATAGCGCACGGCAGCCGCTCCCAGTTCCCTTCCCGGGGGCCAGGCTCATACGTCGTTCAGTCACAGCAGTCGCAACAACACTTGCACGGGTTGCAGCAACCACCACCACCGCAGCAGCCGTGACCCGTGCCCCCGCCGGAACCACCAGAGCCACCGGACCCCCGATCCCCGCCGCCCGAACCTCCGGCTGACCCGACCGAGTTGCCGCCGCCCCGGCCGCCGAACCAGCCGACGCCCCCTGAACCGCCCTGGTCCGAGCCGCCACCGCGGTTGCCGCCGCCGAACTGCCAGAGCTCTCCGTCGTCCTCGATGCAGATGCAGCAGTTGGAGCACACCCCGCAGCCACGGCACAACCGGCGCCACGGGCCACACGGCCGGCACTGCCCTTCCCACGGCCGGCCCGACGCCATCGAGCCGCCCTCCGGGGCCGCGCCGGCAAGCGCCTCTGTGCCGCAGGCCGTGCCGGTCTCCAAAGGTATTTCCGTCGCCGTACGGCGTCCCGACCAGGGCAGCATGCGTGAGCCCCGCGCCTGGTGGCGACGATGCCGGGGGTCGAAGACGCGGTCAGTGGCACGCTTCAACTCGTCGCCCAGGAGCACTCGTACCAGCCACCCGTCGACGAACTCGGCTTCTGCCAGATCGAGTCGCATTCCGTGGGCGGTGTCGTCACTGAGCCGGCGTGCATCTAAAGGCTGTCCCGTAACTCCTGAGGGGGTTGAGGCGTTGACCGGTCATGGGTGGGGTGATGTCAGCACAACCCAGGCAGACGGGAATCATGCCGGAGCCAGCGACCCCATGCTCCAGGGCCTATACACACTCGAGTGCGATGCCGGGGG
This sequence comes from Streptomyces sp. NPDC056628, assembly GCF_042792555.1. Taxonomy (NCBI): domain Bacteria; kingdom Bacillati; phylum Actinomycetota; class Actinomycetes; order Kitasatosporales; family Streptomycetaceae; genus Streptomyces; species Streptomyces sp. NPDC056628. The sequence continues at coordinate 28,829 of NZ_JBHTWG010000052.1, read as the reverse complement.
CCTGAAGGCGGCGACATCGCATTGGTGTGCGTGTAGGGCCTGCGATCTTGGGCGCGGGCCTCTGACCGGACTGCGTGATGGCAGCCATAGCTATGCGGGCCTGGCGCCGCAGCTACTCGCAGCTGGACGTGTCGGGCCCGTCTCCCTTCTGGGAAACGGGCCCCGCTGCACCAGGCGGCAGGCGTCAGCTGCAGGTCCGGTAGTTGTAACCGGCGTTCCGCGAAGCGCCGCCCGCTTCGGCGAACTGGTAGACGCCGTCCGGGAAGCGATGCAGCATGAAGCTGCGGGCCGAGCCGGCGTAAACGAGATACAGGTCCGAGTCAGTACCCCCGGAGTATCTAATCCAGCCGGCGGCATCGCTCCAGCTCGCCCTCCCGGCGCTTCCGTCGGCCGTCAGGCCGTTGTCCGATTGCCAGTTGGCGGTCGCGGTCTTGGTCCTGCTTCCGAAGTCGCCGTCGACGTCCGTGGACGAGAGATAGCCGTGTGCCCACAGCACCGTCTGCCACAGACAAGTAGCGTTGGACGTCCTGTTCGTGTTGGTATCCACGACGCCCTCGTTGCCCCAGTCGTCGCTCCAGGCTCCTGCCCCGGTGACGTAGTCGAGGCCGCTGTAGGTTCCGCTCGCCGCGGCCGGAGTGGCGCTCACGGCAAGGACGGCGGCGGTCAGCGCCCCCACCGTGCACGCGCCCCACTTGATGCGCTTGGTATGCGAACTCATAAAGACTCCCGGATTTGGCCCCCCCTTGGAGCCGGACCGCGCTATTAGATCGCATTCGCCAACTGGTTGACACGGAAAGTTCGCGCCATCGTGTTCGCGCCACTCTGTGCAGTACCTCGCCTCGCGGGTACGAGAGAGCAACTGTTGGACTGCTGGCCCATCCTCGTCGACCTTGCACACGGAGAGGTGCGATTCGGAACCCTGGACGAGCGACATCTGTGGAGGAACCTGAGCGCCTGACGGCTGTCCGCAACCGCAGTTACGGGACAACCCTTAGGGCGTGTCTCTTTGATCGGCTGATCAGTTGATCGGATATGTCTGTCCGATTAGTGATCACTGATGCGATGTGGGACCGGATCGAGCCGCTGATGCCGGCCGATCCGGTCCGCGGTCGGCGATGGGCCGATCACCGCCGAACCTTGGAAGCCATCGCGTGGGCGCACCGCACCTGCTCGCCCTGGCGGGACCAGTCGCACGAGCTCGGCTCATTCCAGACCGCTCATAAGCGCCTGATCAGGTGGGCCGTGGACCGACCACGAGTTCAGCGCTCACGTCGGCCGATAGACCCGTGATCCCCCGGTCCCTGATGATCGCTGCACGAGACGCGTTCCCCACCACACGATCATGATCAACGATTAGGAAGCCCACGCCTCACCGCTACCGTGAACGAGGTCGTTAGCCACCCTCCGACACGGTGGCATCTTCCAGTACCAAGTGGTGTTCGTGCGGCAGATGCTGGACTTTCTCCGTGACTGACCGACGGTCCGCCTGGCGGTGGCCCACCCCTCCACGCATGTCCGTCAGCCGGCAGACCGCTCGTTGATCAGGGAACCCTCGCTCAGCCAGCGAACGAAGGCGAAGACCCAGGTGACGAAGAGCAGGAGAAGCAGGGTCAGGGCGAGGAGCCACGGGGCGGGGCGGAGCCATCCGACGACGAGGGCGCCGACGGCTGCCGTGGTGAGCGCCGTCTGCACCGATGTGCGGAGGGACGGACGGCGGTCGTAGTCCGCGAGGGTGGGCAGCAGCACCACGGTCGTGATCAGCATGACGGCCACCGATCCGCCCATCAGCCAGCTCACGGCGACGGGGGTTCGCTCGTCCGCGGCGTGCTTCACCAGGCCGACCATGCCGGCCCCGGCGGCCGCCACGGCCATCGACGACGGCAGGTGGACGAAGATCCACGTGGCCAGGGAGTGACCGGTCTCGCGGGGCATGCGCCGGGCCAGCAGGTCGGCGTAGTGCCACCAGAACCCGAAGCCCACGGCGAGCCCCAGCAGGCCCGTCGTCGTCACCACGGCACCTCGTTCGGTGTCCGTCAGCCCGTTCACGACACCGACGACGACCTCGCCGAGCACGATGATGATGAACTGGCCGAACCGCTCGACCAGCGGTTCCGTCACCACCTCGTAGCTCGGCGCCCTGCGCCAGGAAATGAGGATCACACACTCCACGGCACACCACGCGACGACGAAGACCGCCCAGACAACGAGACGGGCGTCGGCCGACAGCGGCGCCGAGACGGCCATCACGACGATGCCCACGACCATGACGATCAGATAGCGGCGGGGGGTTCTGCGCAGCTCCGGTGGGTCCAGCCGGTACACGGAGAACCACTGGTAGCTCAACAGGGCGAGCAGGATCGCGTACAGGATCGCCAGTGTGCGGCCGTCGCCGCCGTCCGCGTGGCCGACGTAGACCGCCATGAGGGACAACAGCAGCATTTGCACGAAGATCAGCGACCGGGTGTGGCCGTCCTCCCGGCCGTGCAGTTCGTAGAAGAGCGTGCCGTTCAGCCAGGCGATCCAGATCAGTCCGAAGACCACGGCGAAGGTCGCCGTGCCGCGCCAGGTGAAGTGCTCCGCGAGCGTGTGGGCCGCCTGGCCGACCAGGACGACGTAGACGAGGTCGTAGAAGAGTTCCAGGTAGCTGACGCTGCGGTCCCGATCCACCTCGCCGTGACGCCGTGGCGGGCGGAACAGCCACCGCCGGGCACCGGTGCCCAGGGGAACTCCCTTCGGGACGCCAGGACGGGGCTCGGGGGCACTGTCGGACATGCGTGGCTCCTGCGGGCGGCCGGACGTGGGGCGAAGCGATCGTGACGGCTGTGCGGCCGCCGTATCCGCAGGCACGCCGCACCGCTATACCTCAGTTCAAGGCGGCTCCCTACTCCGGTGATCCCAGGCGCCGCAAGCGATACGCCGACAAGTGTGATCCGCGCCCACTTACGCTCTTTCCGTATCGACATGGCGCCTTTCTCAGTCATGAACAGTCCGCCCACCGATGGGTCTCCCACCAAGCGTGAGCTGACGAACGTACACAAAGCACGGATTATGACTCGGTACTGGTTCCAGCTCAGCTTGAATCATCAGCTGAACGGGTGAAATACACAGGCGCACGAAAGCACAATCCATTATCTTCAGCACGCCCCCGCAACCCCCCGCGCGGAGCAGCCCCTTCCAGCCGCAGACCCCATCCAGGGCACAAAAAACACGCGGTGATGCCCACGATGTGAGGTATGACGGCGACCGCCACCACAAACCCGACGGCCAACCTCGCCGTGACGCTCAGCGGCCGACCCTCGCCCTCGCCCCGGCCAGGACGACGCAATCACTCGCGCCAGACGCGCTATGCCCGGCGCCCGCTGCGCCACTGAAGGAGCCTCCCCGGTCGCGGGGCACGGCTATCTCCGCTGGTCCCACGTCGGTTAGCACGGTCTTGCAGCGTTTACCGTTGCGGGGGGGGCTGGCGCCGTTCGTGCCGCCGGATCGTGCTTGTCATAGTCGAGGTTGTCGGTGATCTCGCCCTCGAGAGCGGACTCCAGCAGCCGCTTGGTCAGCTGCTGCAGCAGCCCCCCTCAGCCGCAGGCCCGCGGCCTGGGCCCGGCTCACCAGCTCGTCGATGAGCTGGTCGTCCACGGCCTTCGCCGACACAGTTGCTGCCGACTCGACGGCCTCCTGCGCGTCTGCGTCACGCTGTGTGCATACGCTGGTGCCGCCGTCCGCGTGATGGCCGGAACCCCCACGCCGACCCGCGTACCAGGAGCACGCCGATGGCCACCACCGAACGCCCGCTGCACCGCCTGCGTGCCTGGATGCTGCAGGGTCTGTCCGACATGGGCAGGGCGGGCGGCCACACCGGGCCCCACGCTGTACCGGAACCGGCCCACAAGGGCCGGCCGTGGTACAGGGTCATGTGCCTCACCGGCGTGGACTACTTCTCCACGCTCGGCTACCAGCCGGGCATCGCCGCCCTCGCCGCAGGCCTCCTGTCGCCGGTCGCGACCATTGTGCTGGTGGTGGTCACCCTGGCCGGCGCCCTGCCTGTCTACCGCCGCGTGGCCCAGGAGAGCCCGCACGGTGAGGGGTCGATCGCCATGCTGGAGCGGCTGCTGTCCTTCTGGAAGGGCAAGCTGTTCGTCCTGACGTTGCTGGGCTTCGCGGCCACCGACTTCCTGATCACCATCACGCTGTCGGCCGCGGACGCCTCCACCCACCTCGTGGAGAACCCCCACCTCAACGAGGCACTTCACGACAGGCAACTACTGATCACTCTGATCCTCATCGCGCTGCTCGGTGCGGTGTTCCTCAAGGGCTTCCTGGAGGCGATCGGCGTCGCCGTGGTCCTGGTGGGCGTCTACCTCACCCTCAACGCCGTGGTGGTGGTCACGGGTCTGTGGCACGTGATCACCGAGGGACACGTTGTCACCGAATGGTCCAGCGCCCTGACCGCAGAACACGGCAACGTCCTCGCCATGGTCGGCGTGGCCCTGATCGTCTTTCCCAAGCTCGCGCTCGGTCTGTCCGGCTTCGAGACGGGCGTGGCGGTGATGCCGCACGTCAAGGGTGACCCGGGGGACACGGAGGAGAGCCCGAAGGGCCGGATCAGGGACACCAAGAAGCTGCTGACCGCCGCGGCCCTCATCATGAGCTGTTTCCTGATCACCACCAGTTTCATCACCACGCTGCTGATCCCGGAGAAGGAGTTCGAGCCGGGCGGCCAGGCCAACGGACGTGCCCTCGCGTTCCTGGCGCACGACTACCTGGGCAACATCTTCGGCACGGTCTATGACATCTCGACGATCGCCATCCTCTGGTTCGCGGGAGCCTCCGCCATGGCCGGCCTGCTCAACCTGATGCCGCGCTATCTGCCCCGTTACGGGATGGCCCCGCACTGGGCCGGAGCCGTCCGCCCCATGGCCATCGTCTTCACCCTGGTCGGATTCCTCGTCACCTGGATCTTCGACGCCGACGTCAACGCCCAGGGCGGCGCGTACGCCACCGGCGTCCTGGTGCTGATCAGCTCGGCGTCGATCGCGGTGACCATCGCGGTCCGCAGGGCGAGGCAGCGGGGCTGGTTCGTCGCTTTCGCGGCGATCTCCGTGGTGTTCCTCTACACCACAGTCTTGAACGTCATCGAACGCCCCGACGGTGTGAAGATCGGCGCCTGCTTCATCGCGGCCATCATCCTCATCTCCTTGCTGTCGCGGCTGCTGCGCGCCTTCGAACTCCGCGTCACCAGCGTGACGCTCGACAACATGGCGGAACGATTCGTCCGGGACATCGCCAGCCGCAAGATCCGCTTCATCGCCAACCAGCCCGACAACCGGGACAAAGCCGAGTACCGCGAAAAGATCGAGCAGATCCGCGCCGACAACGACATCCCCGAGCATGAGGACTTCGTCTTCCTGGAGGTGACCGTCACCGACCCCTCCGAGTTCGAGACCGGGCTGACCGTCCGCGGCGAGGTCCTGCACAACCGCTACCGCGTCCTCACCCTGGAGTCCTCCTCCGTCCCCAATGCCCTGGCGGCCCTCCTGCTGCATGTCCGCGACACGACTCGCGCCGTCCCGCACATCTACTTCGAGTGGACCGAGGGCAATCCCTTCGCCAACTTCCTGCGCTTCTTCCTCTTCGGCCAGGGGGAGGTCGCCCCGGTCACCCGCGAGGTGCTGCGGGAGGCGGAACCCGACCGGGCGCACCGCCCTCGGGTACACGTCGGCTGAGGCGGGGGCAGCCGGAATGGGCGCAGTGACCACAGACGGGACGCGCGTGTTACCCGGCCATGACCACTCGGTCGACGCGCTCACGCACACAGGCTCACCGACCGCAGCCGTGGCCTGGGGGCAACACCAGACGAACACGTCGGGGGTGGGGTGCCGGTGACGGGGGTGAGGCCGGCGGCGACGATGCCCGGGGCAGGCCTTGTTGATGAGAGTGCGGCTGTCGGTCAGTTCAGGCGCAGCCATCGCCATCAAGCTGGCCACCCAACGGGCCCACCGGCCAACCGTTCGACGTCACCGGCATCGTCCCCTGGTGACTTTCCGACTCTCTCCCCTCCCCTGGGCCGGTACCGGCCTCACCGATGCCGACAACCAGAGCCGAATGCGTGCTGCCCGACTCGAACACGGACAGGGTGCACTGCATCGCTGCCCTGACTCGGCCCGACCGTCGGGTCTCCAACCGGAGCAGAACGCTCCGCTCCCGCCCCCGGACACCGCAAACGGGTGTCATCCACTCATCGAGCTTCTTCAGCGTTGCCACTCCAAGGTGAGGATCGCCTTGGCCATTGACGTCATGCGGTGTGTACTACACCGGGATCTGCGGAAGACCCGCGAGAACTTCAGGCTAGCGACGCCGCCTTCGACCGGTGCCCGTGCCTGGGCCAGGGGCCGGTTGACGGTCTTCTGGGTGAGGACGAGTTCCTGCAGCGGCCTGCGTTCGATGTCCGTCGTCACCCAGGGGTCGCAACCTTGGTTGGCGAGATCGGCCAGGACGAGGACGCCTCGGCGCTCGCAGATGCCGACGATCCGGTGGGTGCGGGCAGCGGTCAGGTCGTCAGTTCAGCCAGGCAATGCGGATGAAAGTCACAGCAATTGGCCGTCCGGGTCGGTGACTACCTGCCCGTTCACGCCGTGCCGACGGTGCTTGTGGGAATAGTCGGCGCGTCCGTCGCCGGCAGTTGGACGGACCGCTCCACCGCTCCCTCTTGCTTGTCGGGTGACGGCGACACGCGGACCTCGTCCGTGGTCCGGTTCGGGGGGCAGCCGGTCCGCGCGGCAGAAGACCGGCCGCCGCCTTCCTGCGGTGGAGCGAATCGCCCGAGCCGTCGTCCGTCTCCGGGCGATCGGGGTCGATGTGTCACACCTGGGGTGGACGCGGCTGAGCCCGGCGCACCAGGCATCCAACTGGACCTCGGGCTAGGCTGCCTGACTGCGTACTACATGCGGCTGTGATCCGTTTATGCGGGCGTCCTCAGCGGTTCAGCCATCCGAAGGTGAGATTTCCTTCCCCTGCTCCAAGCCTCCATACCGCTCCGCGCTGCGAGCGATGGCGTCCCGCCGGGAGGCGGCGGTCTTACGGACCGAGACCTGGCCGGTGCCGGCTCCGCGGGCGGTGAGGCGCGGGGAATAGGCGGGGGCTGGGTAGGAGAGGTGCACGAGGCGGGTCTGTTCCTGCCGCATGTGCATGAGCGACTCGAGGATGTAGCCCACCAGCAGAACGAGCGTGGCGATCGTCATGATCGCGGCAGCGAGGACCGCCGTGGGGAGGCGGGGCACGGTGCCAGTGCGGACGAAGTCTGCGATGACGGGAATGCCCAGGAGGATCGAGACGAGGGCCAGCGCTCCAGCGATCACAGTGTGCACGAGCGAGGGGCGCTCGCGTCTCGCCAGATCGAGGATGACCCGCAAGATGCGCCAGCCGTCCCGGTAGGTGCGCAGCTTGCTCTCTCCACCGGCCGGCCGGACTCGGTAGTCCACGGCCACCTCCGCCGTCGGGAGGCGGAGATGGAGGGCATGGATCGTCATCTCGGTCTCGGTCTCGAACTCGCGGGCCAGCGCCGGGAAGGATTTCACGAAGCGCTGTGAGAAGACGCGGTAGCCGCTGAGCATGTCGGTGACGTCATTGCCGAAGAGGGAGCGCACCGCCCCCGTGAGCACTCTGTTGCCCACCGCGTGACCGGTCCGGTAAACCCCGTCGTCCGTAACCCGCCGGGCGCCCACGACCTGGTCGTACGGTCCCTCGAAAAGCAGATTGACGAGATCCCGGGCCCGGGATGCATCGTAGGTGTCGTCTCCGTCGATGATGAGCAGGGCGTCCGCGGCGACGTCGGCGAAGGCGCGGCGGATGACGTTGCCCTTGCCCTTGCGGGGTTCCTGCCGGACGATCGCGCCCGCCTCTCGGGCAACGTCCACCGTGCGGTCGGTGGAGGCATTGTCGTAGACGTAGACGATCGCCTCGGGGAGTGCCGCGCGCAGGTCGCGCACCACCTTGCCGACGGCCGCCTCCTCGTTATGACACGGCACGACGCATGCGATCGTCGGTTCCACGGCCGCTCCTCACTCGAACTCAACATTCACACAGTAGGAAATACTGCGATATGAGCGTGCCTCGGCCGCGAGGGCGCGCCGGGTCGCTACCTTCACCCTGTGTCGCTCCTTATCTCCGTGACGCTGCGTGCGCGCGACGCCATCAAGGGCACGTGGCGTGAGGCCGCCAAGTTCGGCGTCATCGGGGCTCTGGCTTTTGTCGTGGACAACGGCGGCTACAACCTGCTCGTCTTCGGCGTGCCAGGCGCCCCGGGGAGCGGACCGATGAACACATTTCCCGTTCAGGCGTCCGTTCTAGCGACGAGTGCCGCCACGCTCTTCAGCTGGGTCGGGAACCGCTACTGGACCTACCGGCTTCGGCGCCGCGAGAAGGTGACCCACGAACTCGTCCTGTTTTTCGTGGCGAACGGCGTGGGGCTCGTCATCACCGCGGGGACGGTCTTTGCGTCCCGGCATCTGCTCGGCCTCGACTCTCCGCTCAGCGACAACACGGCCCGCATCACCGGCTGGGTGCTGGCGACCTTGTTCCGTTTCTACGCCTACCGGCGCTACGTCTTCGTCGCACCCTGAGCCGTAGGCATCCCAGCGCTAGCATCCGGCATATGGGAAAAATGGGATGGGTACTGCGGGCGCACGGTTGGGTCTGGGTACTGGCCGCCGTCGCTGCGCTCTGCTGCCTGGGCACTGTCCTCGCCTTCGCCCCCGGCTACCTGAGTCCCGACAGTCTCGACCAACTCCGGCAGGCCAGGGGGGTGACGCCCCTGACCGACTGGCATCCGCCGGTGCTGAGTCTGGTGTGGCGTGCGCTCATCGCTGTGACCGGGTCGTTGGCGTCCATGGCCGTTCTCCAGTCGCTGGTCTTCTGGGGTGCGCTATGGGTGCTGGCCTGGTGCGTGTGGGAGCGGACGGCGAGCCGTCACGGTTCACTCGCGGTGCTCGGGCTCGGTCTGCTGCCGTGGGTGCTGACGTTCGTCGGAGTGGTGTGGAAGGACGTCCACGCGGCGTTCGCGCTGCTTGCGGCATGCGCGGTCGCATTCGTGGGGATGCGGCGGCGGGACGGTCGCTCGCGTCCCGCCGTGCGGTGGGGCCTGCTCTGGCTGGGCGTGCTGTTCCTCGCGTACGCCATGCTCGTGCGCAAGAACGCGTTCCTCGCCGCGATCCCGGTTTTCGTCCTGCTGGTCTTGGCGCTGTGGCGCGGTCCCGGACGCCGTACGTGGGTGAAGTGCACGGCGGCCCTCTTGGCCGCCCTCCTCGTACCGGCAGCCGCCATCTCCCTCGTCGCGCGTCCCCTCCAGACGCATCAGAGCGCGCAGATCATTCTCGACGACCTGGTCCATGTGCTGACGGTGAAGGAGCTCCGGTCGGCAGACGTGCCCCCTGAGCTCAGGGATAGGCTCGTGGCGGCGGCACGGGAGTGCGACCGGATCGGTGCCCTGTCGGACGCCTACTTTGCCTGCTACGAACGCCCGGCGGACGGACTGCGGGGCGACTCGGAGGAGATGACCTCCCTGTGGCTCAGGGAGATGAACGGGCACGTGCTGCAGTACGTCCAGTACCGGCTGCGGCTCTTCGCGAGTCTGCTCTTCGAGACGGGCTATCCGTACAAGGCGGGGGTCACCCAAAACCACCTGGGCATTGAGGTGGCGCACCCTCGGCTGGAGGACACGCTGGGCACGTACGTCGAAGGGATGGCCGAGGACGTGCCCTGGCTGTTCCGTGCGTGGTTCTGGCTGGCCGTCGCAACGGCGCTCGCCATCCGGCCAGGCAAGGGCCTGTTCTCAATGCCGGTGCGGGCGCTGGGCATCAGCTCGGCGGCCTACGTTCTCGGCTATCTGCCGATCGCGCCCGCGACGGACTTCCGCTACGTCTACTGGCCGGCGATCGCCTGCTCCCTCGGCCTGCTCCTGTTGTGGCTAGGTCGGCGGGCGACGACACCCCCGCGAACGGCGAGCCCCGACGCCGTGACCGGCCGCACGGTGACGGCGCATCAGGCGACGGACGCCGGGATCCGGTCACCGGCGCAGTGACGCTGCCGCAGCGGGCCACTGCTGGAGGCCGCCTCGGCCGCCTGTCTCCAATGTGGCCCGCTGAAAGCGGTGATGAGGACGTCCGCCACTCCCGGGTACGACGCAACCATCAGAACGCACGCCCATGTGGGGTCAGGAATCCGCAGCCGCGGCCAGGCAGGAACGACACCAGCGACCTGAGTCAGAGATTCGTTGGGAGTGGGCGGCAACTTTGTCGAGGGTCTCGTCGGCGGACTTCGTCCAGATGAACGGTCTGGGGGTGTTCGTTCCAGTCGGTGGCCCAGGCCCGGATGCCGCGTGCGAGGGCTTGGACCGAGCGGTGAACGCCGCGCTTGAGCTTCTTCTGGTTCAGTTCGGCGAACCACCGCTCGCCCAGGTTCAGCCAGGATGCGCTGGTCGGCGTGGAGTGCAGGTGGAACCGTGGGTGGGCCGGCAGCCACCGTTCGATGTCGGGCGTCTTGTGAGTCGCGTAGTTGTGCAGGATCAGATGAACCTGCAGATCAGCCGGGACTTCCTTGTCGAGCTTCGCGAGGAATCCCTTGAACTCGGCTGCCCGGTGGCGGCGGTGCAGGGCGCCGATGACCTTGCCGGTGGCGACCTCGAGGGCGGCGAGGAGGGTTGTGTTGCCGGCCCGGACGTAGTCATGGCTGCGTCGTTCGGGAACTCCGGGGACCATCGGGAGGACCGGCTGGGACCGGTCCCCGGCCTGGATCTGCGACTTCTCGTCCACACAAAGGACCAGGGCCTTCTCCGGCGGGTCGAGATGCAGACCGACAACGTCGCGAACCTTGTCGAGTGAACAGCGGGTCGGTGGACAGCTTGAACGTCTGCGACCGGTGCGGGGCCAGGGCGAACGCCCGCCAGATCCGCGAGATGGTCGACTGCGACAAGCGCGTGGCCGTGGCTATCGACCTCGTCGACCAGTGGGTCGCATTCTCCGGTGTCTCCTCAAGCGTTTTGACGATGACCCGCTCGACGTCGGCATCGGTGATCTTCCGGGGGACGCCGGACTTGGCCTCGTCGCACAAGCCGTCCAAGCCCCGCTCGAGGAACCGGCGCCGCCAGGTGCGGACCGTGTCCGGAGCGATCCGCAGCCGGCGGGACACCTCCATGATCGAGCGACCTTCGGCACTCCAACACGATCCGCGACCGCTGAGCCACAGCCTGCGCCGTCGTACGCCGGCATAACCAGCCCTCCAGCACCGCCCGCCTGACGGTGGTCACCTCCCGGCGAAAAATGCACATATTCATCCAGTAAATGACCGTTTCGACCGCAGGTTGACGGGGACCCGAATCGCACGCCGCCGGAGCACCGAGGCTCCGCCCGGCAGACTGCGTGAAACAACCGTTCTCCTTGAGGCAGATGATCGGCTCGCGCAGGCGTGCCGAAACCACAGACTCCGGCCCCCGCGTGGTTGAGAGCCTGGCTCCCTGCGCCGTCACCGTCACAGTCTTGCAGCGACATCCAGGGGATTCGTCATGGAGGCAGCGGCATACGAGGGACCGCGAACGGTCACCGTGAAGGACGTACCGGCCGCGAGCACCCACTGCTTGCAGAAGCCGCAGGCGATCTTTGAAAGCGGTACCACGTACTGGCCGGCATACGGCCCCCGGTTTCGGCCCGGGGCCGGATGCCCTCGCCAGCGGTCGGCTGCCTGCATGTAGGGGCACGCGGATACTCCGGCGTTGTCCGCTATAGGCCTTCTGAAGCGAATTGCCTTCCGTTCACCTCTCCGCACGTGAGGAGCACCCGATGACAACGGACACCCGCTCAACCTCCCGCCTCCGACACGTTCCGCTCGTCCGTGGCCTCGGTTGGGCCAGTGTGCTCGTGGGCGCGCCCCAGGTCGTCGCCCCGGCAGGCTTCGCGCGGGCCCTGGGCGTGGGTGACGCCCGCCGACACCGATCGGCCTCGACGGCCGTCGGCGTCCGCGAACTGGCGGCGGCGACAGGGCTACTGGGACGGCCGCATCCCGTCCGGCTCTCGGCGCGCGTCGGCGGCGACCTCGTGGCTCTGACGCCGCTCGCCCGGGCCGTGAAGAACCACAACGGTCATGTCCCCGGACGCACCGTCGCCGCGACGGCCGCGGTCACCGCCGTCACCGCCTCGGTCGTCTACGCGGCCGTGTCCCGCACGCGTAGGAAGACCCCCGTGGACCTGACCGCGGTCACCACGGTCACCCGGTCCCCGGACGAGGCGTACGCCCTCTGGAAGGACCTGGAGCGACTGCCGGACTTCATGGTGCACCTGGACGACGTGCACGTGACCGGCCCGCGCACCAGTCACTGGCGGGCCAGCGCACCGTTCGGCAAGACCGTCGAATGGGACGCCGAGATCACTCAGGACGTCCCGGGCCAACTGATCGCGTGGCGGTCGGTGGGCAGTGCCGACATCGACAATTCCGGCGACGTCCGCTTCGTGCCGGCGCCCGGCGGCCGGGGCACGGAGATAAGGGTGTCCCTGCGCTACGAACTGCCCGGCGGGGCGGTGGGCAAGGCGGCGGCGGGCTACTTCGGCGAGGAGCCACACCAGCAACTGGACGACGATCTCCGCCGTTTCAAGCAGATCGCGGAGGTCGGTGAGGTCGTCCGCTCCGAGGGCGCACCCGGCGGCAAGCGGGCCCGGGGCGAGTTCCCGCAGCACCCGGCCCGACCGCTGACCGAGGACGAACTGAAGGAGGCCCTGTCATGAAGGCCAACTGCTGGACGGGACGCAATTCGGTCGAGGTGCAGGACGTACCCGATCCCTCGATCCTGAACAGTCGCGACGCCATCGTGAAAGTCACCTCGACGGCGATCTGCGGCTCCGACCTCCATCTGGTCGACGGTTACGTGCCGACCATGGAGAAGGGCGACATCCTGGGCCATGAGTTCATGGGGGAGGTCGTCGAGGTCGGCCCCGGCATCAGCGACGGCAAACTGAGCGTCGGCGACCGGGTCGTGGTGCCCTTCCCCATCGCCTGTGGCGCTTGTGCGTCCTGCCGCGCGGAGCTGTACTCGTGCTGCGAGAACACCAACCCCAACGCCGGCATCTCGGAGAAGGCGTTCGGTCATCCCACCGGCGGCATCTACGGGTACTCACACCTCACCGGCGGCTTCGCCGGCGGCCAGGCCGAGTACGCGCGGGTGGTACTCGCCGACACCAACGCCCTCAAGATCGAATCGGACGTGACCGACGAGCAGGTGCTCTTCCTGTCCGACATCCTGCCGACGGGTTTCATGGGCGCCGATATGTGCGACATCGAGGAAGGTGACGTCGTCGCCGTCTGGGGTGCCGGACCGGTCGGCCAGTTCGCCATGGACAGCGCCCGGGTCCTGGGGGCGGAAAAGGTCATCGCCATCGACAAGGAGACCTACCGCCTCGACATGGCCGCCGCGGAGGGCTGCACCACCATCAACTTCGAGGAGACCGACGTACGGTCCGCCCTGCTCGAACTCACCGGCGGCCGTGGCCCCGACAAGTGCATCGACGCGGTCGGCATGGAGGCCACACACGGCGCCTCCCACATCCACCTCTACGACCGTGCCAAGCAGGCGGTCCGCTCCGAGACCGACCGGCCGCACGCTCTGCGCCAGGCCATCATGTCCTGCCGGAGCGGCGGCGTGGTCTCGGTCATCGGCGTCTACGCCGGGATGATCGACAAGTTTCCGGCGGGTGCCTGGATGAACAGGTCACTGACCCTGCGGACCGGCCAGTGCCACGTGCAGAGGTACATGCAACGGCTGCTGGGCACGATCGAGCAGGGCAAGATCGATCCCACCCGGATCATCACCCACCGGCTGCCCCTGACCGAGGCACCGACCGGCTACGACCTGTTCAAGAACAAGAAGGACCACTGCGAGAAGGTCGTCCTCAAACCGTGAGGAAGGCACCGATGAACTGCGGCACCACGCGTCCCTGCCACCGCTAGCCCCATCAAGGCTCAGGTCACTGACCTGCACCTTGATGCCGAACGGATGGCTCGATCGAACTCGCGTTCCCTGCTTGGGAAGCTCACGGGCAACCGGGGCTGACCTGTGACGGGGCGGTGTAGGTGTGTGGTGGGCCGTCGATTCGTCCCCGTGGTTCCCGCGCAAGACGCGGGCGTGCCGGTCAACGCCGCCCATGATGGCCGGTCAACCAGGGTCCGTCTTCAAACGGACCTTGCCCAGAGCAGGAGCGACGCGAGTGTGACCGCTGCTTCGTGGGAAGTGGCGGTCGTGTCGTACCGGGTGGCGACGCCGCGGAAGCCCTTGAGCTTGTTGAAGCAGCCTTCGACGAGGTTGCGGCGGCGGTAGATCTCCCGGTTGAAGCCGGGTGGCCGGCCACCGCGGCTCCCGCGATGGTGCCGGTGCCGCTGCGCGCATCCTTCGACCCCGCAACAGGCGAATCACTCGAAGGAGCCGGGAGCCGACCCACCGGGAGGGACCATGCCCGACAGCCTGCCCGCGCGACTCAGCGCCTCCCTCAGCTACGACTCCGCCCCAGCGGCTCTCGGATGGCTGAGGGCCGTCGACTCCGAGGTCGTCGCACGTCAGGACGGCCATGACGGCCGCGTCACACACGCGGAGGTACGCATGGGCGAGATCGTGCTGATGGCCACCATCGCAGACGACGAGCACACCGTCCCGCCACTACGTGGTGTCAGCAGCGGCAGCGGTCTGTATCTGTTGCTTGCCACTGCGGCCGGCGTCGACGGCTGGTATCCCCGCGCCGTCGACGCCGGCGGACGTACGGTGATCCCGCCCGAGAACACGCCATGGGGCAGCCGCCGCGCCCGCGTCCTGGACCCGGAGGGCCATGAATGGAGCGCCGGCACCCACCAGCCTGGTCAGGCCTGGTAGCCAGGACGGACCCGGACTGCCGGAGGTGACATCATGACCGAGTGGGTGGTACGGCCCGACGGCGGCCGCCCGGAGGGCCGCGCGTGCAGCCATGCCGACGACGTAGGGCCCACTCCCCCGCCCCAAGGCGACGTATGCCTGCGGTGCGCCGCCCGCGGACGTGACGAGAGGCGCCTGCGGATCTGCCTGACCTGCGGGCACGTCGGATGCAGTGACAGCGCCCCGGGTGCCCACGCGACCGCGCACTTCGAGTCGAGCGGGCACCCCCTCGTGCGTTCAGCGGAACCAGGCCGGCAGTGGGCCTGGTGCTACGTCGACGAGGTATTCCTCCAGCCGGCTCCGTCTACTCGTCGATGACCGCACCGAAGCGGGCGCCGTGAGCAGGCGCAGAGAGTACGTCCCCGGAAGCCATGCCCAGCCCGCCGTGGAGGTCCCGCCCGCGGCGCAGGCCCTCGGCGCTGCCGGCGCAGTAGGGGGACCAGCCCTTGGCGTAGTCGTCGGGACTGTGGCCGGAGACGACGAGGTCGGCGAAGCCGTCACGGTTGTAGTCACCGGTGGTCAGCTAGGCGGCCTGGAGCGTGTGACCGATGGAGTGCGGCGTGCCAACCTGCCGCATGACGCCTGCGTGGTAGGTGAACGTCCGGAGCCCCCACCCTCTGGTCCAGGACGACGAGTTGACCGGAGTCGACGTCGCCGGTGAACACGTCTACCGCGCCGTGAAGGACGACGAGTTGAGCGGGCAATGCGGGCCACCTACGAGTAGCTGACCGAAACCGGGCCGGGGAAGCCGGCCGGCGAGGCCTGGGCGTAGGGCGCCGCCCTACTGCAGGGCTTCGAGCATGAAGCGGACGGCGAGCCGGGATGGATGCTGTGTCTGCTGACCGGCCGCCCTCCGGCCGTCGTCGCCGCGCCTGTCCGGCAGGCGACCGTCGAAGCGGGGCGGCGTGCCCCGGGCGGTCAGGACCCGCTCGCGGCCGTCGGCTTCCCCCGTCCTCCCGCGGTCTGGGCCTCGTCGAGGCCCAGCTGCGTGTCCCCGCCGGGACTGAGGAGCGCCTCCGACGGTTATCGCAGGTCGGACTCTTGATTTCTCATCAAGGCGAAGCCGCACGCACTTGGTCGAGTTACGCAGCTTCGTTCCCGCTGGACACCTACGAATCCCGGCTCCTCTTCGTGGTCGTTGCCATCCAAGCCGCGTGGGGTGGCGTAGGGAGCGTCATCGGTGCGGCCCTTCCGGCCCTGCGCCTCACCGGTACCCGCAGTGCGGGTTGACGCGCTTCGAGCGCTCGGCTGGCAGATTGATGCCACCCTGCTCGGCGGCGCTCCGACAACACCGGTGCCCGTCGCTGTCCCCGACCTTGCGAGGGGAACAGGCCACCCGCGGCAGCCGTCTGCCCGCGGAGTTCAGGAGCACCTCGGCGTCCTCGCGCGGGCCGGCCGCGTCCGGCACCCGGGACTCGGGTTCTTTGACCCGAGAAGCAGCGAACCCCACCAGCAATGTGATCCAGGACACGTTACCGGAGGTAGCTGAAACACTGTGTCGCAGGTAAGTTTCCACCACACGCAGAAGCGGAACCACGTGTCTGAGCAACTGCCGTGCCCCGAGTGGCGGGGCGCGTCTCCGCCCCTGCCTCTCCCGGAGGCCCGCGAGCGAAGGACCCTCCGCGATGGAACAGATCCACACCGACGTCCTCGTCATCGGTGCAGGCATATCCGGCATCAGCGCCGCCCGACATGTCCTGCGCGACAACCCGGCGGCCTCGCTCGTCCTCCTCGAGCGCCGCGCCCGGGTCGGCGGCACCTGGGACCTCTTCCGGTACCCCGGCATCCGCTCCGACTCCGACATGCCCACCTTCGGCTTCGGCTTCCGCCCCTGGCGCGACAAGCACATCCTCGCCGACGGCGCGAAGATCCGGCAGTACGTGGAGGACGCCGCGGCCGACGGCGGCATCCTCGACCGCGTCCGCTTCGGGCGCCGCGCGATCAGCGCCGACTTCTCGCACCACACCGGCCGGTGGACCGTCGAGGTCGAGGACGAGTCCACCGGTGCACGCGAGTCCTACAGTGCGGGCTACCTCGTCGGCGCGACGGGCTACTACGACTACGACACCCCCTACCGGCCGCAGTTCCCCGGCGAGGCGGCCTTCAAGGGCACGCTCGTCCACCCGCAGCACTGGCCCGAGGACCTCGACCACACCGGCAAGCGCGTCGCCGTCATCGGCTCCGGCGCCACCGCCATCACCCTGCTTCCCGCGATGGCCGGCACCGCCGCCCACGTCACCATGGTGCAGCGCTCGCCCACCTACATCCTCGCGCTGCCCGAGGTCGACCCCCTCACCTCCGTCCTGCAGAAGCTGCGCGCCCCCGCCCGCCTGACATACAAGATGGTCCGCGCCCGCAACATCGCGCTCCAGCGCGGCAGTTACGCCTTCTGCCGCAAGTACCCGCGCCTCGCCCGCAAGGTTCTCCTCGGCCTGGTCCGCGCCCAGGCCGGCAGGAGCGTGGACATGCGCCACTTCAGCCCGGACTACAAGCCCTGGGACCAGCGCCTGTGCGTCGTCCCCGGCGGCGACCTGTTCAAGGTGCTCAAGCGCGGCAAGGCGTCGATCGCCACCGGTCAGATCGACACGTTCACCGCCGACGGCATCCGGCTGAAGTCCGGCCAGGAGATCAAGGCCGACATCATCGTCACCGCCACCGGCCTGACCGTGCGCCTCATGGGTGGCATGACGTTGTCGGTCGACGGTCAGCCGGTGGACGTCAAGGACCGCGTCCTCTACAAGGCCGTCCTCCTGGAAGGCGTGCCCAACATGTCCCTCGTCATCGGCTACACCAACGCCTCCTGGACCCTCAAGGCGGACCTCGCGGGCGCCTACACGGCCCGCCTGATCGCCCATATGCGGCGCCATGGCCACGCCATCGCCACCCCGGTCGCCTCCGACTCCGACCGCTCGGAGTTCTCCGTCATGGGCGAGGCGCTGACCTCCGGCTACATCGCCCGAGCCAACGAGGTCATGCCGCGCCAGGGCACCCGCGACCCCTGGCGGCTGTGGAACAACTACTACCGCGACCGGGCCCTGCTCCAGGATGCCCCGATCGACGACAGCCCGCTGCGCTTCGAGAAGGCGGGCGTGGCCCAGGACGCCCCGACCCGCGCCGCCTGACCGTACGGCCGTACAACAGGAACCGAGGACGATGATGACCGCGAACCTGACCAGGAAGCTGTACGACGAGCGCCTGCGGACCCTGTCCGAGGGCTCCGTGAACGTCAACTTCAACGCCTTCAAAGACATCAAGTGGGACGACCCCGAGTTCGCCGTCGACACGAGCGACCCGCGCTGGGTCCTCACCAGCGCGGACGCCCTCGGTGCGCATTCCTGGTACCGGGAACAGCCACTGGAGACGCAGATCCGGATCGGGATCTGGCGCTGGGCGGTCATTGCCAAGGTGGGCATGCAGTTCGAGAACATCCTCATGCGCGGTGCCCTCGACTACCTCTACGAACTCGGCAACCGCAACGAGGAGTTCCGCTACCTCACCCACGAGATCACCGAGGAGACCCACCACACGCAGATGTTCCAGGAGCTGGTCAACAGGACCGGCGTGGACACCGCGGGCGGCAAGCGCTGGTTCCGCAAGGTCAGCCGCTTCCTGCCGCTGGCCGGATCGCTCTACCCGGAGGCGTTCTTCACCGGCATCCTCGCCGGTGAGGAGCCCATCGACCACCTCCAGAAGTCGGCCCTGCGCAGCGGTGAACCCGTCCACCCCCTGCCGCAGCGGATCATGCAGATCCACATAGCCGAGGAGGCGCGGCACATCTCCTTCGCGCACGAGTTCCTGCGCTTGCGCGTCCCACACATGCGCAAGGCCCGCCGCGGCGCACTGTCCGTCCTCTTCCCGGTGATCATGCGGGTCCTGTGCGACGTCATCATGATCCCGGACCGCAAGTCCGCCGCCCAGGTCGGCATCCCGGGCTGGGTGATCAAGGACGTCTTCTGGAAGTCCGAGGCCGGCCGCAAAATGCTGCACGACCTCTTCTCCGACGTACGGATGCTCGCCGAGGACATCGGCCTGATGAACAAGGTGTCACGGCGGATCTGGAAGGCGCTGCGTATCGACGGCCGTCCGGCCCGCTTCCGCGGCGAGCCCGCCCTGCACACCGACTGACAGACCGACCGACCGCTCCACCACCGAACGGAGACAGGCCGCCGTGCCGTACGTCGTCACCCGATCCTGCTGCGCCGACGCCTCCTGCGTGCTGGCATGCCCGGTCAACTGCATCCACCCCGCGCCGGGTGAGCCCGGCTTCGGCACGGCCGAGATGCTCTACGTCGACCCTCGCACCTGCGTGGACTGCGGTGCCTGCACGACGGCCTGCCCCGTCGACGCGCTCAAGCCGCACACCAAGCTCGGCGAGGGCGAACTGCCGTTCCTCCAGCTGAACGCCGACTACTACAAGCGGAACCCGCACACCGACCGAAGCCCCATGTACGTCGTGCCACGCCAACGCGGCCTGCCCGCAGGCGAGTTGTCCGTGGCGGTCGTCGGCGCGGGCCCGGCCGGGATGTTCGCCGCCGACGAGTTGCTCCGCCACCCCGGGGTGCGCGTCACCGTCTACGACCGGCTGCCGACGCCGTACGGGCTCGTGCGGGCCGGTGTCGCCCCGGACCACCAGGACACCAAGCAGGTCACGCAGCTCTTCCGGACGATCGAGTCGCAGCCCGGCTTCCGCTACCGGCTCGGCGTCGAACTCGGCACCGACCTCACCCACACCGATCTCCTGCGCGAGCACCACGCGGTGATCTACGCCGTCGGCGCCTCGACCGGCAGACGCCTCGGCATCGAGGGAGAGGACCTGCGCGGCAGCGTCTCCGCGACCGACTTCGTCGGCTGGTACAACGGCCATCCAGACCGCGCCCACGACGACCACCCCCTGGACACCGAACGCGCCGTCGTCATCGGCAACGGCAACGTGGCCCTGGACGTCGCCCGCATCCTCACCGCCGACCCCGACACCCTCGCCCGCACCGACATCTCCGACCGCGCGCTCGCCGCGTTGCGCACCAGCGAGGTCCGCGAGGTCGTGCTCCTGGCGCGCCGCGGACCCGCCCAGGCCGCGTTCACCGTCCCCGAACTCCTCGCGCTCTCCGCGCTCAAGGACGTGGACGTGCTGGTCGAAGGCTGGCCCGAGGGCCTGGACCCGGACACCAGTGACAAGACCCGGTTGCTCGCGGATCTGGCCGCCCGGACGCCGGCCGAGGGCCGCCGCCGCGTCATCCTGCGCTTCCTGACCAGCCCGCTGCGGATCACCGGCGACACGTCCGTACGCGCCCTGGAGATCTCCCCCACCGAGCTGTACACCGACGACGACGGCACCGTCCGCGCCCGCTCCGCCGGCGACGCACAGATCCTGGAGACCGGCCTCGTCCTGCGCTCCGTCGGCTACCGCGCCCGGCCCGTGCCCGGGCTGCCCTTCGACGAGGCGAGCGCGACCGTGCCGCACGAAGGCGGCCGGGTCGAGCCCGGCGTCTACGTCGCGGGCTGGATCAAGCGCGGCCCGACCGGCTTCATCGGGACGAACAAGACCTGCGCGCAGGAGACGGTCGAATCGCTTCTGGACGACTTCGCGGCAGGCCGCCTCACCGGGGCCGAGCGAACCGTCCGTACGACGACGCAGGCGCTCGACCTGGACGCCTGGCGGGCGATCGACCGGGCCGAACGGGAGGCGGGCGAGGCGCAGGGCCGCCCGCGCGTCAAGTTCACGGACACGGAGTCCCTGCGCCGGGCGGCGGAGGCGATCCCGGTGGCACGCGCCTGACAGCCGTCATGAGGACCGGGAGCGGGTTCGGGCCCGCTCCAGGTCCGCCACGCGCTGATCCGGCGACAGCTTCACGCCCAGATCCCGCAACGTCGCGTCCAGGACCGCCCACACCGAACGGCACAGCATCGCCCGCAACTCCTCCTCGGACTGCTCGCGCCGCTCGTCTCGCATCCACTGGTTGACCGAGGTGTCGACGAACCCGACGATCCCGATGGCCACCGAACGGATCGGCGCCTCACTCACCCCGAGCGCCTTGAGCACGTCACCGAACCGGTCGCTCAGCATCATGGCGATGGCCGTCTTCGTGTCCGCGACCAGCGACCCGTCGCCCATCGCGTGCTCCCCTACGCCCACGAACGCGTAAAGGCGCGGATGCTGGGACACCCAGTCCAGGTGCGCACCGACCACCCGCTGGATGGCTTCCTCGATCGTGCCGTCGAAGCTGAGCGTGGGCTCCAGGCGCCGCATGAACGACTCCACCACCCGGCGGCGGATCAACTCGTCCAAGGTGGCGCGGTCCTTGAAGTGCCGGTAAAGGACCGACCGGGGTAGCCCCACCCGCTCTGCGAGCCGCTGCACCCGGAACCGCGCGCCCTCCTCCTCGATGAGGGCGACCGCCGCGTCCAGCAACTCGAGCTGACGCTGCGCCTTGTGCTCGTCCCACCGGGTGGAGCGCCTGTCGATGGGCGGCTCGCCGCCGGTTCTGTCCGCCATCGTGCCAGGATATCGGGGACCCGGACGTCAAGGTCGGACATCGTCGTTCACACGGCCGAACGTCGGCGCCGCCGCGCGGGTTGTGCCGGCCGCGACCTGGGCGGGGACTGCCTCGCAGACGTCGCGATGCTGCGATGTGAGCCGGCCGTCTTCGGGTCGGTCGCCTCCGACCCGACCGTCTCCCGCCTGTTCGACACCCTCGCCGCCTCCGGCGAGAATGCCCTGCAGGCCATCCGGTCCGCACGGTCGCAAGCCCGCCAGTCTGCATGGTTGTTGGCCGACAAGAACGCCCCGAACGCCGACGGCCAGGTCGTCATCGATCTCGACGGCGTCCTCGTGACCGCCCACTCCGACAAAGAGGACGCGGCCCCGACCTGGAAGAAGACCTACGGCCATCACCCCCTGACCGCCTTCCTCGACCACGGACCGGGCGGAACCGGAGAGCCCGTCGGCGCCCTCCTCAGGCCGGGAAACGCGGGCTCCAACACGGCAGCCGACCACATCACCACCGCCCAACTCGTCCTGGCCCAACTGCCCAAGCACTACCGTCGAGGACGGCAGACCCTGATCCGCACCGACTCCGGCGCGCCGAGCGCCTTCGCGACCTCTGCGGCGACCGGAATCCCTCCGCGAGGCAGCCCCGGCACCACGATGTCGGAACCCTTGAACTGCTTCAGCACGGAAGCCAGCCGTCGGCCGGTGTCCCGACGATCCTGGAACAACACGACCCTGCCTCCTCGCCAAGGGGGAATTCGGCGGACCACCCGATGCGCATCTGTGTGCCGTGCTCCCATCGTCACCCCGGCGGAGAACGAATGCGCACCGCTGCGGGAGGCGCTCCCGGATCCGGGGGGGCCTCCCCCGCGTGGACGGTGCAGGGGATCACGGCGGCACCGCTACGGGACGCGATCACGGCGTCACGGTGAGGCGCCTTTTCGCCAGGGGACCAGTCGATGCCGTCCAGACCTCAACCTCACTACGGCCGGACGATCGCAACTCCGAGGTTCGGAACGGCACCCACCTCCTTGAGGCCCTGTCCTTTATCGTGACCCCGGCGCGTGGGGCAGGGCCCGTGCCCTCCGTCGCGCCGGCAGGGGCCGACCGGCCCCGGCGTACAGCTCAGGCCGCGCCGGAGCCAGGGGCCGAGGTTTCAGCGTCCGATGAGGAGCACCGGCGCGCCGAGCTACCGGGCTGCGGCGTGCCGGGCCCGGGTCAGCGCGCTGTGAGTCACGGAGCCTGGGGCTGGGTCTGTCCGCTGTCCAGGCGCAGCGCCGATCAGCCGGTGCGTGTCACGCCGCGTGTCTCGGCTGGCGCGCACGTGGTCGACCACCTGGGAACCGTCCCCCGCCGGCTTCTGTGTTTCAGGACCTGCCGGTGCTCCGCCACAGGCCACGGCCGCGCCACATGCGTCGCACAGGTGCTGAGTAGTGCCCACCTGAGGTTCACCTCACGTGTGCTGCCCAGCACGTAGGGGCCGCAGCGTGAGCGTGCCGTCGGGCGCGCCGTCGACGCGGGTGCCGAACTCCCGGCTGTGCCTGTCAAGGACGGCACGCAGCCACTCGATGTCCTCGGGTGAGGCGTGCTCCAGCCGCATCCTGCGCGCCTGCAGGGGCACCATCCGCGCATCGACCAGCCGACCGGTGTCCGCCTCCACCGACACCAGATACAGCACCCGCAGGTCGTCCCGGTAGCTCTCGTAGCCGCCGATCCCCTCGTAGTCGTCGACGAGGTCGCCACAGCCGTAGAAGATGATCCCGTCCCGGTACACCTCCGGCGGGCGCGGGTGGTGCGAGGAATGTCCGTGCACCACGTCCACGCCCGCGTCGAGGAGCGCGTGGGCGAAGCGGACCTCGGAACGGGAGACGGCGTAGCCCCAGTTGGGGCCCCAGTGGACCGAGGCGACCGCGATGTCCCCCGGCCGCCTGACCTGTCGCAGACGGTCGGCGAACGCGGAGGCGGAGGCCGCCGAAGGCTCCGCGACAAGGTCGACACCGGCCCGCTGCCCAGTGGCGGCCCAGTCCTTCGGGATCCCGCTGGACGGCATGCCGAAGGAGAAGACCAGCACCCGCCCGCCGGCGCCCAGGGGCACGATCGCCGGCTGTCTCGCCCGCACTGCGTCCCGGCCGGCCCCCGCCGTGCGCAGCCCCGAATCCGCCAGGGCGTCGAGCGTCTCGTGGAGGCCGCGCGGGCCGAAGTCGAGCACATGGTTGTTGGCCAGCGTGCAGACGTCCGGCCGGGCTGCGGCCAGGCACGGCAGGTTGGCCGGGCTCATCCGGTAGTGGACGCCCTTGCCAGGCGCGAAGTCCCCGTCACCGGTGACGGAGGTCTCCAGATTGACCAGCCGAACGTCCGGCGCGGCATCGTCCAGGATGGGCAGCGCCTCGCCCCATGGCCAGCGGAAGCCGACCGGCCGGGGGATCGGCCCGTTCGCCGCCTCCGCCAGCTCCACGTAGGCATGGGCGTCGCGGATGTACTCCTCCCGCAGCGCCGGGACACCGGGGTGCGGGAGGATCTGATCGACACCCCGGCCGAGCATCACGTCCCCGCCGAGGAACAGAGTGACCACGCCCTCGTGCACCCTCCCACGCTAAAGCCGTCGGAAACGATGCGCGAAGGATCCACAAGATGGGGGGCCCTGTGGTCGGCGGACAGGCTCCGCGGCGGCCGACAAGGCGGCGGCAACTCCGAGACCGGCGCCGGACCACCGGTTGGCGAGCCACTCGGTCTCGGCCTGTGCCCACAGCCAGCCGGAGGCCTGCCGGGTGCGCCGGGCAGCCATCGCGGCCACACTCAGCCGCTGCGAAACCGTGGTCACCAGTGACATCGTGCACGATCTGCGGACCGCTGCCGAGAACGCCGGACGATGGACGAGGTTCGGGCCCGCGGTGGCCTTCCCGCTGGGTACGGGCAGGGCAGTCCACGGCGTGCCGCTCCTCGCGCGCCATAAGAGTCGACCGGTCTTCGGCGCGGCCGAGACCCGACCGGAACTGGAGCACACCTCTCTTTCTCCGCCCGAGCCCTCGGCGGTCGGCCGTGTACGGGCCGGGGTCTCGTCTGCCGTCTGCCACCGCGTCCGACACGCGCGCGATCATGCGGGTACGACAGCAGCTCAACACCCGGAGCGGTGGAACCCGGCGCCACCCCGAGGCGACACTCGGGCCCCAGGCCTGCACAGCCTTCGCCCACGGCACGAAAACGGTCCACCGACTCCGTCGGCGGACCGTCACGAAACTCCGAGGTCAGGCGACGCCCCTTGGTGATGGTTGGAAAGGAGTCGTGGGGGCCCCAACTGAGCTGGTAGGAATTGGAGATGACTACTTGCGATCTTGACACCAGACGCGCCTTCTCGCGGAACGTAGCTGTGAGCGTCTGATCTTGGAACTCGTGCATCGGCTCAACCTGGGCGATCCGAGTACGGTCTGCGACCTTTTCACCCCAGACGGGATCTGGGAATGGCCATACGACGGGCGCCGGATCGAGGGTCGGGAAGCCCTGCGTGCATACTTCGATTCTCGGCCGGTGGACCGCTTGTCCCGGCGGATGTGCACGAACATCCTGGTCACCGTCGACTCGCCGGACACCGCAGCAGCGACCACCTACTTCGCGACCTATCGAGTGGACGGCTATACCGACGGTGCGCTGATTCCGCCTCGTTTGCCAGCGAACATCGGCCACTATGAGGGCACCTTCCGCAAGATCGACGACGTCTGGCTCATGGCGACACGCACACTCGTCTTGCCTTTCGGCGGGCCGACAGAGCATCTGGATGCTCCAAGCCGGCCCTAAATCAGGAGCCAACCCGCAACTGCCAGGCTTCTCCGTCCAGCCTGTCCGGGGGCTTTTTGGCGCCACCAACCCTGCAACCCATCACAGGTACCGCGCATGCACCGTCCCAGACGACGATCGAAATGCCGAGGCCGACCTCGCGGCCGGTACCGACAGCGCGGTTCACTGCCCGTCTTCTTCATCTTCCTCGGTAAAGGGGCGCACCGCGTCCAACAGGACCCTCAACGCGCCGGTGAGCATCCCGACCTCGGCGACGCGCTGGGCGTACGGGTCCTGCGGGTGCTGTCGCTCGGCCTGCTCGGCCGCGTTCGCCAGCGTCTGCTCGGCGGCCTGAGCCGCGGCACGCAGGGCGGCACGTTCCATATTGCCGGGCATTGTGATCTCCCCTGGATTCGGACGTCGGGCACAGGATTCCCCGGAATGCTTCGACATCGCCAGCAGCCGGATTCCCCGAGAACGCCACAGGTAGGGCACGAGTACGAAGTACTGCGGGACAAAAACTGAGGAGGAGATATGTCTTCCACAAGCGTACGGGACGTGCTGGACGCGCTGCAGGACGTCGACTTCCCTGCGGGCAAAGAGGAACTGGTCAAGGCCGCCACGAATGCAGGAACGCCCGAGGAAATGGTCAAGGCGCTTCACGCCATTCCCTCGGTCGAGTACGGCAACCGAGATGACGGCCGGGTCGGTGCTCGTCGACCCTGCATCCGACCTGGACCCAGCCAGCG
This sequence comes from Streptomyces sp. NPDC056628, assembly GCF_042792555.1. Classification (NCBI taxonomy): domain Bacteria; kingdom Bacillati; phylum Actinomycetota; class Actinomycetes; order Kitasatosporales; family Streptomycetaceae; genus Streptomyces; species Streptomyces sp. NPDC056628. The sequence continues at coordinate 2,887 of NZ_JBHTWG010000052.1, read as the reverse complement.
AAAGCCCGGCATGTGGAGATCAAGAAGGGAGACTGGCCTCCGGTCCCGCAGGCCGGGCAGGGCGGCGAGCGTTCGCCCGCCCCCGGGCACACAGGCCAGCCCTCCGGCCGCGTTTGTCCATCGCCCTGTGCCGGGTTCTGATGGCAGTCCCCGTGGAAGCGGTCATCCGGCTGCTACGCGACGCCCACGATGCCGAGGAGGCGGTCGCCGGCCAGTTGCGGGCGGATCTGGCCGCCGAACCGGCGAGCGACCACCCGCAGACCCTGCAGGACGACATCCAGGAGGTCGATGACCATATCCACGGGCTCAGTCGCCGCCTGAGGCAGCTGACTGCCCAGGACCGTTGCCCAAGGCCTTCATTACCTGGGCGGTCAGGCCGTGAGCACCGGCTGCATGCTGTGGCGGCTGCCGTCGGGGCTGTCAGCCGCACGGACCCGGCACGATGGTCACACTCCGCAACGTCTCCTGAAGGACATTGAGGAGGAGTCGGCCGTCGCAGCCAAGGCGACGGCTGGCCGCGCGGCAAAGCGTTTAGCCGATGAGATCGGCGACGGCCTCGACGCCGACATGCTCCCGGGCATCCGCACCGACGACGAGCCATTCCTCAACAACCTGGAGCACAACCTGCACGAGGGGCCAGACGTGGCGATGCGCGTCAAGACCAGCCAGGTCAGCGGACTGTCCACCGAGCCACGCAGAATGCCATAAAATGGAAAATTCCGTCACCCCGCGCACCGTTTGGCCAGAGATCGAGGTGACGCCATGAATGCCGTTGCACAGGACAACGTCTCAAGGCGCCGGGTGTCTGTCATCGGGCGCCGAACCGGCTCTCCTGGCCCGTGCCAGCCGCACAGCACGCCACAGACGCAAGGGGAAGCGCCCCACTGCGGTCCGGCGAATTGCAGATGTGGTGGGGCGAAGTCGCGTGGATCCGAGGAGGAACTGGTCGTTCGGCCGCTCCGGACGATGAAGAGCACATCGCGAGCTGGGAGGAACAATGCGGAACCTGACACTGAGCAAGATCGGCACACAGCTGTTGCGTCTGCGCCACGACTCGTCACACAGCTCACAGGACCGGGCGGCGCCGGCCGGCTACGGACTGGACCACAGGCAGGTCGCCGAATTCATCGCCGGCACGCTGGACGCGGAGGGCGAGGCGGCACTCGCGCATCAGGTGGCGCGGCTGCTGCCCTTCCACTGGACCTGGCTCAGCCGGGTCGCGGAGGAGATGTCGCAGATCATGGACCACGTCGGCGGTCAGCGCGAGCTGATGGCCTGGCTGGATCGGCACCCCGGCCTGCCTCGACTGGTGGCCCGCCTGTACGTCTTCATGGGCCTCCTCGACAGGTACAGCGCGGTGCCCGCGGTCGTGACCGCGATGCGTGAGTACCGGGAGCGCACACCGTATCCGCCGGGCCTGGAATCCTACTTGGTGCCCGCCACGGATGACGACACGCTCGCGAGCATTGCTTTCAAGGTCGAGGAATTGCTCGGCGAGGAGCGGACCCGGGAGGCCGTCGAACTGGCCCTGGCCACTGCGGCATGGCTGCAGCAGATCGCGCCGCGCGCGCGGGAACTCGATCCTGAGGTCGGCGACTTGAACGAGCTGATGGGGCAGGCTCGACAGGATATCCAGGCGGCAGCAGCCGACACCTGAACGCGACTGTCGATAGGGCGGTAAACGGCATGACGGTGAAACTGAACGCGAAGGCATTCAACCACGCAAAGAAGCTGACCGTAGAGGGCCGGATCTTCCTGGACGACCGGGACGAGTGGAGCGAGCATCAGCCTTCGGCAGCGGACGAGAATGCCTACCTCGGGAAGCACGGCTTCAACGAGTACGCCAGGTGGTATCTCGGCATCGATGATGAGATGGGAGAGGAGACCAAGGGCCGGTACAAGTTCCCCTACGGCGATTTCGAGCGCGTCCACCGCTGCGGTGTGCTCTCTGCCGAGGTCCGCGCCGGACAGCGGAAATACGTGGACATCGAGAACGCTGCCGCGCACCTGCACGGAATGCTGGACGGCAGGCAGGCCGGAAATCGGTGACGGCGCCGGAAAGAGTGCACCCTCACCCGGCCCCCGGCGACGGGGTGCCTACCTGCGACGTCGCTGCACCATCCCAGACAAGGCCGACCAGGCCCGCAACATCAAGAAGCGCGGCTCTCGCGGCGGCCGCACGTACGTCAACGCACCCCCTACAGCCACACCGACCATCGAAATCACTGGGGTCCACAGGTCACCTGCCACGGCCGACTACTACCAGTACCTGCCCATCGACCGATGCCGATCTTGCGAGACAGGCGTGCTCGCGGCGGTTCCGCAAGGACACCGTGCTGACGGTGAAGATGAACGACCAGGACCGAGATCGGGATCGCTGCGCCCGTCGGGTAGCCCGACCGAGTCCCAGCGGCCCCCAGCCCAGGGAAGCGGCGCCGCTCGAAAAGTACTTGACGTTGGTGTCGCGGTTCATGAAGTCGGACATCGTGGGTGCCGACGATGCTGGTCGACAGGATGACTGTCCAGTAGGAGAACGGGTTGTAGCGGCGGAAACGCAGCTGGACGGCTACGGTCACCGCGAAGAGCGGGAACAGGACGATCGTGGTGAGGAAGTAGCCGGAGCTTCAGGGTCTGGGCGAACAGGTCGCCGGCCGTCTCTCCCAGGGGCGTCGCCGCGATCTTCGTGATCCAGAAGGCGAGGGAGACCTCGGGCAATTGCTTCATCACCGACCTGGCCGTGGTTACGGCCCATTTCTGCCGGGCGGCAACGTCTACATAGAACCGTCTCCTATTAGGACTCCGTTAGGTCTTCCCGTCGGCCGTGTTCGGGAGCATGTTGGGTGGGGTGGACGCACATGAAGTGAACCGTGTCCGGGCGAAGTTGGCG
>NZ_JBHTWG010000051.1:0-35618 GCF_042792555.1 Streptomyces sp. NPDC056628 | reverse complement strand
GAGCATCATCCTCGTGCTCCGGCCACCCGGGGAAGGCGCGAGCTGGCCCCTGCCACCCTCCGCCGGACCCCGACATCACTCAATCAAGTTCAGTAGCAGTGGGGGATGAGGGCGTTGGCTGGCAGGTCAGACAACCCGCACTTGGCGATGTGGATCGCCGCTTCCGGCCTGCCCCACGGCGAGATCGCCCGTCGAGTGGCGGGCAAGGCCACAGCACAAGGCCACAAGCAGATCGCCCCCGACGCGACACGAGTACGGCGCTGGGTCGACGGGGAAAGACCCCGGCCGCCGGTACCCGCCCTACTCGCGGAAGTCCTCTCCGAGAAGGTCGGTCAGCCGCTCACACCCGGTGATCTCGGACTGACGGGTACGGAAGTAGTGCTGGATAGCATCCAGCTCCCTCTCCTGACCGAGGCCGCTGCCCAGACCCTGGCCGGATGGACACAGATGGACCTGTTCGCGAACCGCCGTGACGCCCTCAAGCTCGCGCTCGGAGCCCCGCTGATCCTTGCTGCTGAACGGATGCTCGGCGGCGCCGCCCGCGCGCTCAGCCGCCGCGTGAAGGGCTTCGACACCGACACCGTCAAAGCACTGGAGGAGGTCACCCGCTTCTTCACCTCGGCGGATGCCTCAAAGGGCGGCGGGCTCTACCGCTCCGCCATCGTCGCCCAGCTCGCCGAGGTCGCCCGCCGCATCCAGGACGGCGTCCCTCCTTCACTGAAGAGCCAAGTCTTCACGGCGACTGCCGACCTCGCCGCCCTCGCGGGATGGGTCAGCCACGACTGCGGCCGGTACCCGCAGGCCCAGCGCTACTGGAGCTACGGCGTGTACGCGGCCGCCGAAGCCGGCAACCCGGACCGCGGCGTAGAGATCGTCACCCGCATGTCCCACCAGATGATCTACCTCGGCCACCCCAAGGATGCGCTCGGCCTCCTCGACGTCGCCGCGCGGAAGGCCACGATGCCCGCGACGAGAGCGCTGGTCGCATCTCCGACCGGCAGGGTGCACGCCGCACTCGGCGATGCCCGCCATGCTGACCAGTGCCTCGCGCAAGCAGACGTGCTGCTGGCCACCGGACTGAACAACCTGCCCGAGTGGGTGGCGTATTTCGACGCAGCCGAGCACGCCGGCGCTCGCGCCGTCTCCGCCCGTGACGTATCCAGACTCGACGGTGAACAGCGCCGGGCCAGCATCCACTTCGAAAACGCGCTGCGCCTGCGCAAGCCCGGCTTCGACCGCGTGAGGGTCATGGACCAGATAGGCCTGGCGGCGGCCCTGTTCGAGGAAGGCGAACCCGAGAAGGCCGTCGCTGCCGCCCACCAGGGATTCGACGAAGCCGTCCGCGTCGACTCCACGCTGGTCGTCTCCCGGCTCAACACCCTGCTGGACGCGGCCCGCCGATACGACTCCACAGCCGTGGAAGAGATCCGCAGCCGGGCGCAAGACCTGACCACAGCCCGCCCATCTACGGTCGCTGCCTGACCCTCGTGCCGCGAAACGATCAGCGGCTGAAGTGTCAGGCCCCATTGAGCGGCCACTGGCCGAGCGTCTCCGTCGGCGTACCGAACGAGCGCCGGGCGCCACGGCACCCTAGCGTGGACCCTGCCCCGCTCTTGACAGGACGGCTGGGCGTCTGGCGGCCCCCACGAAGCGCCCTGGAAGGGGGCCGCCCTCTTTCGCCGGCAAGAGGACTGGGCCGTAGGAACGTCGAGTCGTGAAGGCTGCCACGACGGTCCTCATCCCCTCACTGCGAAGCCCTGCCCCGGGCGTGCGCGGCCCCTGGATCCTTCGTAGGCTGCTGTTCTCGGGGCAGTCACGGAGGTCACGCATGCCCCGAACCATCTGGAACGGTGCGATCAGCTTCGGCCTGGTCACGGTTCCCATCCACGTGCTGGGCGCCACGGAGAACCACAGCATCCAGTTCCACCAGTACCACCTGCAGGACATGGGACGGGTGCGGGTGCGCAAGGTGTGCGAGCTGGAGGACCGCGAGGTCACCCAGTCGGAGATCGGCAAAGGCTACGAGTACGCACGCGACCAGGTTGTCGCCATCACCGACGAAGATCTGAGCAGCCTTCCGCTGCCCACGGCCAAGGCGATCGAGATCTCGGGTTTCCTGCCCCTGGAGTCGATCGACCCGATCCGTATTGGCGAGGGCTACTACCTCGCTCCCGACGGGCAGGTGGCCGCGAAACCGTACAAGCTGCTGGTCAAGGCGCTGGGCCGGTCGTCGAAGGTGGCGGTCGCGCGTTATGCCTGGTCGGGCCGCGAGCGTCTCGGCCTGGTACGTGTGCGCGGCGAGGTCCTGGTCCTGCATGCCATGCGCTGGCCCGACGAAATCCGCTCACCGCAGGAGCTGCTGCCGCCGCCCGTCGAGGTCACCGATGAGGAGATCGAGGGCGCGCTCGCGCTGATGGAGTCGATGAGCCGGGACGATCTTGAAGGCGAGGAGTTCCGCGATACCTACACGGACGCCCTCGCCGAGATCATCGAGGCGAAGCGCGAGGACAAGCCTCTGCCGGACGCGCCGGAGCCCGAGGCACCGGGGCAGGTCCTCGACCTCATGGCAGCACTGGCCGAGTCGGTGTCCAAGGCCAAGGCATCCCGCGGCGAGGACGCGGACGTGCATGAGCTGCCGAGGAAGAAGACCGCGGCGAAAAAACAGGCGAGCGCGAAAGCGGTCACGAAGAAGCAGCCGGCCAAGAAGGCAGCATCCAAGAAGACGGCCGCACGCCGGCCACGCAGCGCATGAGCGAACGCACGGCACCGAGCCTGGAGTCGGCCGGTGCCGTGCGCAGCCACGTCACGGGTACGAGGTGTCGTGGACGCCGACCGGTGCACTCATGGCCTCTTGCAGGGATTCCAGGAGCGAACGCAGGTCACGGCCCTCCGGCTCGGCCAGGAACGCGGTCACGGCGGCATACACGTCCACGGTGGCCTCGCCGTCGTACCCTGCCGATGACGAAGCGCCCCAGAGTCGGCGAGTCGGCCTTCTCATCAACCAACCCACGTGCCGCCGACGTCACTGAACAGGTACTCGGCGCATGACCACGGCCTTCGTACTGTTCCTCTGCCTCTGTGACGGAGCAAAGGATCAGACGGAGGCCGTCCTCACGTCCGCTGAACTGCGAAAACACCGGACAAGTTCGAGCCGCGTTCGACACCGGACCTTAAATGACAAGCTAAATCGATGAGTGACACTCCGCCCAAACCGCCGTTACAGTGAACTGAATCCTTGCGTAACGCTGGAGGTCCCATGGTATATGTTGCGTCTTTTGATTCAGTGGCCTTGGATGCTTCTGGTGCACCGCCGGTACTCGACGTGTGGTTTTCCCAAGGCCTGCAGCCGCTGTTCAAGGGGGCTCCCGTGGGACAGGAGGTGCTGGTGACCTTCACGTCCAATCCTGACGTAAATGCCGTGTCTAGTTACATCCTCGTTGATGACTGGGATGACAATAGGCTTCACCCGGTCGCCTGCCCTTACAATCCGGGCACCTTTCGGACCCCCGGAAGGGCATGGGAAAGGATACGTCGCCTCGGGGTCGTTTATGCCTTCGTGAGTTCGGGTCCGCCCATTAGTGGCCTGTCGGATACAGGCGCATTCTTGGTGCACAATGAATACTGGATGACGGGCAAGAGGTCCGATCACCTGGTTCGCCATTCGCCACCGATCTCTAACCCCGGGATGGCGCGCATATGGGGTGTGAGTCGGAGTGGCGGCAGTCGGCTATTGGAAGACCTACGGCTGGACGGGAGCGCCAGCAAGGATCCCGATGGCGGGCAACTCACTTACTCATGGGCACTGGAGAGCTTTCCGCCCGGGGCAGCTAAACTTCCATGGCAGAAGTTGATCGGAGCCACCCCTGTCGCTTTACCGGCCGGGACCGAGGTGCCGGACGCGGCTTTAGGGCCCTATGTATTTCGCCTCACCGTCACCGATGCTTTCGGCTCCGCCAGCGCAGCGGTCACCCACAGCATCGTGCGGGTCAACTCCGGCCCACGAGCAGATGCCGGGCCACCCGAGCAGACCTTCCGACTGCTCAATGGCATGCGCCCCAAGCGGGACATCATCGTTGATGCCAGCGGCTCCAGCGATCCTGACGGGGATCCGTTGACCTACACCTGGCAGACGGTGAGGCTCGATCGGCCCGGGCCGTTCCTCCTGCCATCCCCGCGTACCCAGCCCACCCCCGATCTCCTCCTTGCCCCCGCGGGCCAGAAACTCCCGTTCGACGTCGCCAAGCGGTTCCGCATGGACGTCGAGGTCAAGGACACCCACGGTGCCACCGCGGCCGACAGTACCGTCGTCAATCTCGAAATGGTCAGGCCGACCATCACGTTGGGTGCCGGAGTGCCCCCTGCGATCGCGTTCGATGACCTCGTCGCCAACGGGCTCCGGTTGCCCGTCACCATGAGCCGGCCCGAGGATCCGGACCTCGTCGTGCCCGACAGCTGGGAGCTGTTCATTCATGACCGCAACAGCGAGGCCGACCCCGTACTGCTGCGCTCCGTCGACGACGCCGAGCTCGCCGGCGGTGTGCTCTGGAACGGGGCGACCGGTCCAGGAGTCCCCGCCCGCCCAGGACAGTTCCTCGTTCAGCTGCGCGGCTACACCGAGGGAAGCTGGTTTGTCAGCTCCGAGCCCTACTACGTGGATGTGGTGAAGGTAGAGGTCACCGTCGAGGGCAAGACGCAGGCATCGGCCGTCATCTATCAAGATCCCCCCAAAGGGAAGCCTCCGGTCCTGGGCAATGTTCCCCGGCCTGGGCCAATCCATGGCGGAAGCTACGGCGGAGGGGGCTTGGGCCCAGGTATCAGCCCCGGCCACATGGGCCCCATCGGAGGCCCGGTAGGAGGCCAGATCGGCAGCGGACTGGTCAAGGAAGCGGGGCGTAAGGCCTTCGCCATCCAGGATGACCACGACAGGCCGAAGATGCCGGCCTTCACCGTCGCCGTTAGCGTCCTGGGTCCGCGGGAGAGTGCCATCAGGAAGCTCGCCGTCGACGCACGTGTCCAGCTGAGCTGGGACCTGAACGGCCAGCCGCAGGCCGGGCAGATCCCGGAAAGTGGTTGGCACACGCTGGCTCCCGGGGAGTCCCAGTGGGCGGTCACCTCCGATGTCTGTGTCGGCGGCGAAGTGACCGCGCAGGCCCGGGTGACGTACATGGGTGTCACCGTCCAGGGACAGAGCACGGGTGCGCCACCGATACTCGGCCGCAACCCGAGCGGGAATGCCATACGCGCCGCCGTCGGCGGGCCCGGATATGCCGAAGTCGCCTACGCCGCTTCGCGCTTTCGCCAGTTCGGCACCGACGGACCCTCCATAGGCGAGGTCGTCCTGTCCATCCCCTACAACAAGGACGGCGGCGCAGGCCTCACCGGTCTGACCACGCCGACCGCCGAGCAGCAGTGGAACTGGCGCGCCAACGCAGACGAGTTCCGTCGCCGGGCCCGCATCGCGCAGGCGGCCGCACTCAGTGATGAGGCTGCTGTCATGGCCGCCCACAACACGGCGCTCCCGCTGTCCGCCGACGAGTTGAACCTCGAAGTGTGGACCCGGTTGAAAGAACCGGCTGCCCGTTACCACGCCTTTGAACCGGCTTCGCAGTACTGGTCTCGCATCCAGGGCCAGGACGCGGCGGCGTCGGCACGCGAACGGGCGGATCGGCTGGCTTTTCTCTCCGCGGCTGTGAAGGCGGGCATGCCGCCCCAAGATTGGACGGACATTCCCACCAGCGGGCCGGGAGCGAAGCTGTCGGAGTCGCCAGAGGGAGTGATCCGCAGCCTTCTGAGCAGCGGCGGATCGTTGGATGCGGCGGTCGCTGCCGCCAACACGGCACTCCAGCAAATGCCTTGGTGGGAACTGCACACAACCCTGGATGCCCTGGCCGGCCCAGGCACGGGGCCTGCCGTCGCTGGAATCCTTGACCTCCTCGCCTCGGGCACGCCCAACCCTTCGCTCTATCCGCGGGCTGTCGCAGCAGTAGAGGCGGCCCGACTGCGACGTGGCACCCGGATCATCACCGAGGCCGACCTTCCGCGATTGCAGCGATACCTGGAAGCATTGCACCGATTGCCGCCCACGGAGCAGCAGTTGGCCTTGCAGTCCATCGGGCTCTCTGCCCTGACCGCCGAGGGCATCGTCGCGGCCATCAACGCAGAGGAAGCAAGCGCCACCGGGGGAAGCGCCGTCGTCTCCATTCGATTCGGCTCGACGCTGCCGCCACCTGGGAAATGGGATCCGCCAGGGAAGATGCCGGTGCCGTACTACATCGGTTGGGTAGTTCACCTCGCCATCGGCGAGTACTACAGGGCAGTCCACCAACCGCATGGGTATGTCGCCACGAACACAGACACTCTCTCCAAGATCATGACCGAGATCGTCAAGATCTATAAAGACGCGGACATTGGTGCGGTCCTCGATGCGACAGCAGCCATTCTGAAACCAGACATCTTGGAGGTGTCGCCCGCACATTTCCCTGAGATCCATGCCTACGAAATCAAGCCCGAAGGATCGGAAGTAGCTGCGAGCACTCAGGTGATGAAGTATTTGGCTTCCCTTATCTCAGCAAATATCCCAGCCGCTGAAGGGCCCAAAGGTCTGGTGGGTACCTACGGGTGGGTTCCTGCGCCGGGAGGTTGGGCTGGCTTCAATTCCCCCATGGATGGCGTCATCGCCTATAAGTACTTCAGGCGGCCAGAGCAGGACGTACGCAAGCAAAATAAAGCGGAAGGCCGAGAAGAAAATAAGGGCCTGGAGTGGAAGAAGATCACCGAAGTGGCCGCTTGGAATCCGGCGCTCGTCTATGAGCTCTTCATGCTCCTTACCGGGCTCATAGCTCTCGGATTCATCATCGCCTTAGCGTCTGCGCCGGAATGGGCGCCTATTTGACACTGCCCAGGGGGAACTACAGAGCCGACATTGCCGATCTCGGCTGCAGCCTCTTCGCGCTCCACGACGTATCCGTAGTGCTGACACGTCATCGACCGTAACGATTGCCGGTCAGGGGGCATCTAGCCAGACTTCACCACGCCCACGGCAATCACCTTGCCGGGCGTGCCCTCCGTTTCTGTGGGTCCGCACCGAGGGCTGTGGGATGCCGAGAAGCCCTCGTCACTTGTGAGTCCTCCGTGCGGGGGGTGTGTCAATTTAACGGCTGATCTTGTTTGTTGAGTGGTCAGTTGTTGCTCGGGGTCAGGCGGCCCTCGAAGGCGATCTGGAAGGCGTTCAGGGGTGCCTTCCAGCGCATGGTCCACCGCTTGCGGCCCTTCCCCGTGGGGTCCAGGCTCATCAGCGCCATGTAGACGCACTTGAGGGCGGCGGCCTCGTTGGGGAAGTGTCCGCGGGCGCGGACGGCCTTGCGTATCCGCGCGTTCACGGACTCGATCGCGTTGGTCGAGCAGATGACCTTGCGGATCTCGACGTCGAAGGAGAGGAAGGGCACGAACTCGGCCCAGGCGTCCGACCACAGTTTCACGATCGCCGGGTACTTCTTGCCCCATGTCTCCTGGAACTCCAGGAACCGCTCCGTGGCCGCGTCCTCGCTGGGGGCGGTGTAGACGGGCTTGAGGGCCTTGGCGATCTTGTCCCAGTCCTGGCGGGCCGCGTAGCGGAAGCTGTTGCGCAGGAGGTGGACCACGCAGGTCTGGACGATGGTGCGGGGCCAGACGGTTTCGACCGCCTCGGGCAGGCCCTTGAGCCCGTCGCAGACGAGCATGAGGACGTCCTCGCAGCCGCGGTTCTTCAGCTCGGTGAACACGTGCAGCCAGTACTTGGCGCCCTCGCCGCCGTCGCCGGCCCAGATGCCGAGGATGTCGCGGGTGCCGTCCACGGTCACCGCCATCACCACGTAGATCGGGCGGTTCGCGACCTGTCCGTCCCTGATCTTGACGTTGATGGCGTCCACGAACAGGACCGGGTAGACGCGGTCGAGGGGCCGGTTCTGCCATTCGGCCATGCCGTCCATCACCTTGTCGGTGATGGTGGAGATGGTCTGCTTGGACACCTCGGCGCCATAGACCTCAGCGAGATGGGCCGAGATCTCGCCGTGCGTGAGGCCCTTCGCGGACAGCGACAGCACCATCTCGTCGACGCCGGTCAAGCGGCGCTGCCGCTTCTTGACGATCTGCGGCTCGAAGCTGCCGGCGGTGTCGCGGGGCACCTTGACCTCCACCGGGCCGACGTCGGTCAGCACGGTCTTCGCCCGGGTGCCGTTGCGGCTGTTGCCGTTGTTCTTCCCGGCCGGATCGTGCTTTTCGTAGCCGAGGTGATCGGTGATCTCGCCCTCCAGGGCGGACTCCAGCACCCGCTTGGTCAGCATCTGCAGCAGCCCGCCCTCGCCGGTCAGCCGCAACCCCTCGCTGCGGGCCCGGTCGACCAGCATCGCGATCAACTGCTCGTCCGTCGCCGTACTCGACGGCGCCTGGACCGGCTGCTCAGCGGGCTCAGGCTCAACGACGGTGTCGGTCATCTCTGGCGTCTCCTTGATCATCAGATCCGCCGTTGATTAGACACTCCCTAACGCTTCCTACCGTCTGCGTTACATGCCTGACAGGCGAGCCACTGCTCCCGCGCGGCCGTGCTCTCAGCGGCTCGTACGCCGTGGCGTAGTGGCGAACCTCCGGTTCCTTGATCGTGTCGTCGGCCGTATGCGTGTGGGGGTGGCGTCGCGGGGTAGAACGGCTGTTGGTTCGTGTGGTTGCGCGAGCCGGAGCATGCCCGGTTGTAGGGCTGTTCCTGGGCATGAATGAAGGATCAACTGGTATGGCCAGCGGCACCGTGAAGTGGTTCAACGCCGAAAAGGGTTTCGGCCTCATCGAGCAGGACGGCGGGGGCCCGGACGTCTTCGCGCACTACTCCGAGATCAAGGGCAGTGGGTACCGCGAGCTGACCGAGGGGGAGCACGTCACGTTCGACATCGGCCAGGGCCAGAAGGGTCCGCAGGCGCAGAACATCGTCCGCGGCTGAGCGGGCAGGGGAGAGCGTAGAACGAGGCGGCTGCCCCGTCCGGCAGCCGCCTCGCTCATGCAGTCGGCCCGTACGGCGGTGTGCGTTGGCCCGGGCGGCGCGCAGCAGCTGCTCGCTGACGCGGCAGGCCGGCCGCCGACGCGGCCGCGGGCCCCGGGCTGCGGCCAGGCCCTCGTTGGTGCCCTGCACGATCAGCTCCGGAGAGGGCTCCCTTGGTCTTGCCCTGGGAGCCCGACTCGGTGAGTTTAAAAAAGGTCCCGTCGGCTGTGACACTGACGGTGGTGGAGGCTGGCGTCGCCGGTCCTGTGGGGAGGAAACTGAGCTAAGGCCGAAAGCGCCAGAGAGGTATGGCGTGGTGATCAGCTTGAGCCGGTTGAGATCACCCCGTCTGCGTCCGTATGAGTCGGCGGATGAGGCGGCGGTGCTTGAGTTGCTTGCGGCAGATCGGCTGCCTGGGCAGCCGATCTGCACCGCTTCGATGCTCGCTGAGGCGCTGGCCGGCCGCTCAGTAGCTGATCCGGCTGCGTGGGCGGCGCTGGATGGGCTCGTCACTACTGTGCTGTGCACGCCCGATGGCGGCATTGGTGGCATCGTCTGCTGTGCCGGGCGCCCCTGCGACGACGCATCGTTGCTCTTGTGGCTGCACTGCCGTGACAGCTCCGAGGCGGCCGCGACTTTGATCGCTCGGACTCTGGAATGGAGCGGCGCCCGCCTCGTGTATGGCTTCCCACTGGCCTCCGCCCTCACCAGGGGCCTGGTAGGTCTGCCGGAGCGCCGTAGCCGGGCTACGCACGAAGCCCTCCTGGCTGTGGGCTTCACCGGTCTGGGGCGGAGCTGGTATCTGCGTGCTGAGCTTCCCGTCGCAGGCTTGCCCCACCTCGGGCACGTGGAGCTGAAGGACACTGTCGCGCCGCCCGGCAGGCGTCTTGAGGTCCGCCGCTGTGGGCGGGTGCTGGCCCAGGCCATCGTGGAGCGTCCTGTCGGCGGGGTCGGCGTGATCCACAGCCTCGCGGTCGCCCCGGATACCTGCGGCCAGGACTTGACCCTGGGTCTGCTGGGCAACGCTATGGACGTGCTCCTCGGGTTCGGTGCTCGCGAGACGATCGTCTACCTGGATGAGTCTCATGATGACCCGGAGTGGGATCCCACCGCTGCCCTGCGCACCTATCTGTTCGCTGACTTCATCGAGGTCGACCGGCTGCTCACTTTCACCAGGCCGCCGACGCCGTCTGGGATGCGGGGTTAGTAGCTGTATCTTCCTGGCCCTGGGGATCTTCGCCTACAACCTCCAGCGGATGACCGTCCTCAGCCAGTGAGGGACATCCCGCCGACAGGCCAGCAGCACAGCCCCGCAGTCGACCCCGTCACCAGCCCAAACACTTTTTCAGGGGCAAGTAGCTAGCGGGTAGGTGAACGCGGTGACGTCGCAGCTCAGGTCCGCGGGGGAAGCCGCGCGAACTGCCCCCAGCGGCGCACGGAGACTCTCTCGGCCCTCGGCAGACCGTGGGCCTGCCAGCGGATCCGCGACACTCTGCCGCCCGCGCCCGACTCCCGCACCGTGGCGCCCGCCCCGCGCCTGGCGGGCGACGGCGTGCCGCCCGAACTGCCGGGTCGAACTGCTCCACACTCAAAGTCGGCGGTCGGGAGCGGGTGGTCTGTTCCTGGCTGCGGGCCCCAGGGCAGTGCCTCTTGCTCTGTTTCGACCAGTGCTTCACCATCTGTGACCAGGCAGATACGGCGATCCTGGGGGTGGGGCGATGTCGTCGGGTACAAGCGGGGGCTACTGGGCGGACAAGGCACTGCCCAGCGTGTTCAAGCACGACCTCCTCAAGCGGTACCTACCGCAGTTCGGCGGGATGACAGGCACGCATTCCCACGGCAAGCGTGTCGTCTACCTCGACGGGTACGCCGGTGAGGGCCGCTACGAGAACGGCGATCCGGCTTCCGCGGAGATCGCGCTGAAGGTCGCTTCGTCCCTGCGCGAGAAGCCCGGACTCACGCTGGAGTGCTTCTTCTCCGAGCCTCAGGCGAAGTCGTACGACCGGTTACAAGACGTCGTCCAGCACTACGCGGCCCGTGGTGTGCGAGCGCACGCCCACCGCGGTGAGATCGACGGAGTCTTGGACCAGGTCGTCCAGCGAGCCGGTCGCGAGCCGCTTTTTCTCTTTCTGGACCCGTGCGGGCTCGTTCTGCCGCAGGACCGCCTCGTCGATGTCCTCGCGCGTAAGCGTCCGCAGAAGTGGCCGCCGACTGAGCTGCTGATGAACTTCAGCATGATGGCCGTGTGGCGCCTGGGCGGCCACGTCCGCTCTCCGAAAGGCAACGAGAAGTCGCTGCAGCGGTTCGATGACGTGTGCGGTGGGACCTGGTGGCGTGCGTACTTCGCCGACGCGGTCGCCTCCCGTCACCAAGACGGCGCCGCCGAGGACGCAATCGAGGAGACCGCGGCCGAGTACGCCCGCCGTTTGGAACGGCGTACCGGGATGCTGGTGCAGTCGGTGCCGGTATCGCACTCGCCCCGCAAACGAGCGGTGTACCGACTGGTGTTCGCCACCCGCAGCCCGTACGGCCTGTGGGTGTTCGGCGACACCGTCGCCCGGGCCCGGGCCACGTGGTGGGAGACGCTGGAAGAGCGCGAAGAGGACGATGCCCTGTTCTCCGTGGCCTCGGTGACGCGCCCGGATCCAAAGGAGACCGAGGCCAAGGCGGTGCCGGAGATCGCCGAGAACCTGGCGAAGCTGCTGGCGCGCACCCGGCGGCCGGTCAAGCTCGTCGACCACACGCTGGAGGTCTTCGGGTCCTTCTACGGGCAGATCACCGAGCCGGTGGTGCGCAAAGCGGTACAGCTTCTGCACGAACAGGGCGGGACGCCCAGCAACGGCGTGGGCGTGAAGAAGACCCGAGAGATCACCCTGTACCCCGGCAACCGCGCGGCCTGATGCTGTGGCCGGGCCGCACCATGTCCGGCTGCAGCGAACAGACCGCTCAGGCTGCGACCGGCAGCGGCATCTGGTCCCAGGTTCGGCCCTGCAGGAGCCGGCCGCCGGCCTTCGGGGTGCGCCCGCCCCACTGCTTGAAGAAGAAGGCGACACCGGCGTCCTGGCAGGTGTCGCGGATCTGGGTGACCCAGGCTTCGTCCACAGCCCGGTGCCCGCGGCCGGACTCGCCTCCGGCGATCACCCAGTGAATGTCGTCCAGGCGCAGACCGGGCAGGGGCCCCAGCAGCGGCTCGCAGGACAGGAACCGCACGGTTGCGGGAACGTCACGCAGATCGTCGACGCGCACCAGCTCCTTCTCCGTCTCCACCGACACGCCCATCCAGACGTTGTCCGGCCAGTCGAGCTTCGGCGCGAGTTGCCGCAGGCGCCGGGCACGCTTGGTGAGGACCTGGTAGGTGTGCTGCGGGGTGTCGGCCATGACCTGGAAGACCTGGCGCACGAAATCGAGCGGTACCCGGGCGTGGAACAGGTCGGACATCGAGTTCACGAACACCGTCCGCGGACTCTTCCACCCGTAGGGAACCTCCAGAGCATCCGGATGAAGCGTGACACCGAAGCCGGGACCGGACGTGCGGGAATCACCGTCGTTCTGGTACTTCGCCGCCCCCATCGCCTTCAGCCGCTTCGCCAAGGTCAGGGCATAGCAGTTGTCGCAGCCGGGGGACACACGGTCGCACCCCGTCGTCGGATTCCAGGTCGCCTCGGTCCACTCGATCGCACTACGGTCGCTCACCGGTCTCCTCCTGTCCTCGCGTGCGCGGCCGCGCCTGGGGCTGCCTCGGTGTGCTGCCTAACGATGCCCTCTGAACCGGGACACCCAGGCACGCACAGCAGCATCCGCGCGCACTCGGTCGAATCTCGTGACACCACGTCTCGAACCTCCGTTCAGGAACCTAACGCTTGCGATCGAGCACAGGTTGGGCGAAGGGCCTTTTCTCACCGGCGGTTCAGCGCGCCGTCGCGGCCTGCGCCGAGGCCGTAGCCTGCTCGCTGACCGGCGAGGGACTGCAAGGGTCCGGGGAGCGCCGGAGCCGGTTTTGACGGTAGGGATCAGCGCTCTCCAGAGGGGTCGACGCACCCCGCGCACGGCGCCAGAATTCCGCATCGGCCCGTCAACGCCCGCACTACGATGCGCCGATGAACGAGCCGGCGCCGTCCGTACGGCGCACCCTGTACCAGCGCGGGCCGCTGCGCCGCTCACGCCGGCCGAGCAGTCCGAACCCGGAGACGAACCCGAGACGCCGGCCCCCGCACCGGACACGGCCGAACCGGCGACGACCACGTCCGCGGATTCGGAGGTCGAGCCGCTGCTGTCCGGCCTCGACGCGGAAGACCTGCGCGACCTCGGCGTTGCCGAACAGCTCATCGACCTCGCCCTCGCGGTCATCGAGAGCGACGAGCTTGACGCCCTCGTCTCCGGCGCCCCCCTCCTCACCAAGGACATCCTGTACGGTCTCGCCGCCGGGCTGTCCCTCGACGAGGTCCGCAAGGAGATCACCGCCCCGGTCGACGTCGCACTCGCCGAGTCCGAGCTGCAGGAGCTGGACGCGGCGCTTGCCCGCACCACCGTCACCACCATCGACGACGCCCTCAAGGACATCCTCGAGGAGGGCGACTTCCGCGCCTGGAAGGTCTTCCTCCATCCCGCCCAGGCCAAGCTCGTCGACCGTCGCTACAGCGGTCCCTTCCGCGTCTCCGGCGGCCCCGGCACCGGCAAGACCATCGTCGCCCTGCACCGCGTCAAACAGCTTGCCGAACAGCTGACCCCCGGCCACAACAAGCCGATCCTGCTTACCACCTTCACCAAGAACCTCACTACCGAACTGCGCGCACGCCTCGCCTCACTCCTCGAGCCCGAGCAGCTCGCCCGCGTCGACATCACGCACATCGACCAGCTCGCCGCCCGCGTCCTCAACGAGAACACCCTCTCCGGCGCCGGAAAGCAGCGCATCTATGACAGCGTGGCCCTGAACATCCTCCGCCAGATCCTTCTCGAGCTCGACGAGAAGCTGGGACGCCGAATTCCTCTACGAGGAATGGGAGCAGGTGATCCTCGGCCAGTCCCTCGGCACCCGCAAGGCCTACTTCGACGCCCGCCGCACAGGGCGTGGCCGCTCCGTCAGCCGCCCTGACCGCGCCCAGGTCTGGAAGCGCCGACAGCCCGCGTCCGGCTCCTCACGATGCTCGCCCGCTGCTGCGCCGCGTCCGCGCAGGCGGAGCGGTGGGCGGCCTGTCGGGGAGCCAGCCCGACCTACTATGCGACATCCCGCGGCTTCGTCCTGGCTTTCATCTCCCCTTGCCGTAGGTCAGCCCCGGCAGACGGGAGCGATGGATCCGCATAGATCATGATGGACCTCCGGGATTCTTGAAGGGCCATCATGATCCCTACACAGACGCACAGGCCGAGGACGGCGAGCTGCCTGGTCAGGCCCCATGCCGAGGAACCGAGGGGCACGGCGCACTCGCGGCATGTTGCACACTCAAACGGCACAGCTGCTCGCTCTCCGCCCTTCGGCTGGACGGAAACAACAGGGCACAGCAGCCTGGGGCCGTCAGTCGGTCACAGCTCGGTCAGAGGGACGTGGCAGCGTGTCCAGTGGACGCTCCAGTCGCCGTCGAGCGGGGTGTATCCGGCCTCCCGCACCCGTTCCGTCGCCTGTTCCAGGTGGCTCCGCAGTGCTTCGAGACTGCCGCTGCCCACCTCCTTGCTGCCAGCGTCCAGCTCCAGCTGGAGGTACATGACGTGGTCCTCTCCCCGGTGCTCCGCACTGAACTCGACGGTGTAATAGCCGTCGCTGCCCTGGCTGTAGATGGACACATAGTGCTGCGTGATCTCGCCCGGATCGAAGCCGTACTCTTCAAACACTTCAAGGGTCTCGTACGGCGGGTCCGTGACGTCGCACGAGCTGCACCACCACTGGATCTGCCATGGACCGTCCGGGGCCCATCCCTGCCTTTCCAGCCTTGCCTGGGCGAGTTCGGTGAGGGTGGTGAGCGTTTTGAACCAGTCTCCGTCGGTGTCCGGGGTGATGTCGCCGCCCAGGTGATGGGCCGACTCCTTCCCCGTTCCTTCGGCGAAGTCGTCCACGACCGTCAGAACGCAGCCGGTGTCCTCCTGGTACTCCACCTTCGCGTACCGCCGCTTGTCCTCCTCGTCTCCAAGGCGGTTGCCGGGCATGCCTGCGTCCGTCCGGGCATCGGTCCCGTTGGCCTCCTCGCCTCCCGCAGACATCGGGTCCGGCTCCTGCGGCCCGGCGGGTGCGCGCCGGTGAGGATTGAGGCAGACCGACTCCAACCGGGCCGTTCCGATACGGCTGCTGATCAGCGATCCGGGAACACATTCCTCCTGGTTGACAGCACGTGCCTGAAGGGGTCGGTCCTCGCTGCGGTAGAAGGCGATGTCGAATCCGCTGTCGAGCCACTCATCGAAGATCTCGTTAGTTCCTGGCAGGCCGGAGCTGCTCACCTCGGCCGTGCAGAACAGTGCCCGGGCGGTGTTGAGGCCGATGGTCACCAGGCCCGCGCGGCCCGGCTCCGCGACTGCGGACCTGGCGGGTTCGGGTGCCGGCTCAGGCTTCTGGGTCTGCCGCCCCGTCGGCACTTCGGGGATCGCGTCGGAAACGGGCACGGGCGGTCAACCTTCCGGAGTCGATGGACCCCGGTAGTGCACGTCCACACCCCGGTGATCTGCGACTTCCCAACGCACCGCGCGCTGGGCTGGGTCGTCACCCGGGGCATCCGCAGCGAGCGAGATGTCTCCAGCAAGCCGGGGCTTGACGCTGGAACTCGTGACCGGGCGCGAAGCTAACACCCGTCCGGGTTTTGCACAATGTGATCCACAACGCTGTGCCCCTTGACCGGTGGTGTGGCATAGTTCCGCCCGGTCACGACGCGATCGCGCCGAGGACCGGCTCCCACGGCCTTGTGGGAGCGAGCACCGATCTCCCTGCCGGTGGGTAAGGGGGTCCTTCGTCCACAGGAGGGCCTCATGCAGGTCACTGACGCTGCGACCACACCCCCGAACTGGGATCTCTACCGGCGGACGGTCGTCGATATCCGATTCCCGGACCGGACGGTACGGGTCGCACCGCGTCCGTGGGGCACGGCCGAGGGCCCTTTCCCCGAGCTCCCCGGACCTGCCGGAACCGCCGCCCCCCACGGCCGTCCCGCCCTCGCCGCGGACAACGCCCGCGCTCAGGCCCTGCTCCTTGACGAACTTGACCGGCGAGGGCTCGCGTGGTGGCCCGCAGCGGGAGGTGATGCGCACGGCACGCACATCGAGCAGAGCGTCGCCATCGCCGGCTTGAGCGACTCGGCGGCACGTGAACTGGGACGGTGCCTCCGCCAGGACGCGGTCTTCGCCTGGACCCCCGGTGCCTGGCATCTGCTGTCCTGCGACGGCGGCGTGACGGATGTCCAGGGATGGACGGCTTTCACCAACAGGGGCCGGAGCCTCGTCACTTGGCCGACCGCCTGACGGACCCGCGACCGGACGCCGAAACAACAGCACCAGGAACAGGAAAACGATGGGCATGTACCCCATGCGCACCCCAGACCGCTGCCCCCGATGCGCCAGGGTGCTCTCCGGACCGCCCGCCGAGCGGGTCAAGGCCGACGGTTTCCCCGCGGACGTGACCTACGAAACCGACCCCGTGTGCGGTGCGCGCTGGCATGTGTGGGACAAGACCTCCCCGCTTCGTCACTTGGCCCGCCCTCACGTGGACGGCACAAGCTGACGTCACGATGCTGGAGCCGTACGCCCACACCGACGTCGACGCGGTCGCCCACCGTGCCCCTGCCGCCCGCTGCCAGGACCAAACCATCTGCCCGGGCGTTCCGGCGGGTGCTCTGTCGTATGGAAGAACGGGTCTCAACGTTCCTGCTGGAAGGCCGGCCGCATCGAATGATCGGACAAACTGTGAGTACTGCTGGCTTCGGAGGGGGGATCCAGCCCGCTCGCTCCGGCGATCCCTCCCGGATCCGAACGCGGCTGCGGGCTCGGCTTCATCCACGCCCATCCCCAAGGTCGGGGATGGCAGCGACTGAATGCTGTTGATCATGAGGCTGAGGCGTCTTTCGCCGCGCAGACCCAGGTGATCACCGGGCGCCCCCTGGTCGGTCTGACCTTCGCGGCCACGGATGCCGGATTCGGCGCCCGCGTATGGCAGCAACAAGCCCCCCGCCGCTACGCCCCCACCGAGGCGGAGAGCGTCCGTGTGGTCGGCGGCCGCCTGACGGTCACCTTCAACAACCGCCTCCTCCCCGCGCCACCGGCCACGAACCGGCAACTGCGCACCGTCTCCGCCCGGGGACAGACAACCCAGGACGACCTGGCTCGCCCGCACGTGGGGGTCGTCGGATGCGGCTCGGTCGGCATGCTCGTCGTCGAAGCCCTGGCCCGCACTGGCATCCAGAATCTGAGCCTGTTCGACTTCGACACCGTCGAAGAGGTCAACCTCGACCGGCTCCTTAACGTCACCATCCGCGACGTTCACCTGCACCGGGCCAAGGCCCGCCTCGCTGCCAGTAGTGCCCGCCGCGCGGCGACCGCTGCCACCTTCCGGGCGGCGCCGTACGAGCTGAGCGTGGTCGAGCCGGCCGGGTTCGCCGCCGTGGCCGACTGCGACGTGATCTTCTCCTGTGTCGACCGGCCTTGGCCCCGCGCCGTGCTCAACCTCCTCGCCTACGCCCACCTCATCCCCGTCGTCGACGGCGGCATCGCGGTCGACGCCCGCGGCGGACGCCTGCGCGGCGCCGAATGGCGCGCCCACATCGCCGCCCCTGGCCGCGCCTGCATGGAATGCCTGGGCCAGTACGACCCCGCCCACGTCCAAGCCGAACGTGACGGCGCTCTCGACGACCCGGCCTACATCACCGGCCCGCCCGCCGACCATCCGCTGCGCCGCAAGGAGAACGTCTTCGTCTTCTCCAACAGCGCTGCGGCCGCGCAGCTGAATCAGTTCGTCACTATGACGACCGCACCGGGCGGGATCGCCGACACCGGCGCCCACCTGTAGCACCTGACCACCACCCTCGACCACCGCGAGGACGGCTGCGAGACGGGCTGCCCCTACGACGGCATGCTGCGGACGCTTGGCGACGATGCTCCCGTCACCGTCACGGGACGGCACCCAGCTGCTGAACAGGCGCGCGCTGCACGTGCCCGCGCGGTACGCCGCTGGCCGCTCCGCGCCCGGCGGGCCGTCGACGACCTCCTGCACCGACTCCGAGGAAAGCACCCGGCCAGAAGCATCGGGAGGACCACGCCTATGCGCTTGGCCCGCCCCGCGGCCCTCGTCACTAGGGGCTTCAGCTCAGCGTCCGCATCGGCGATCTCCTGGCTGAGCGCCCGGTATCGGCGGCGAGACGCCGCAGAGCGGTCCTGACGGCGCAGGCCGGGTCCGCCAGATCGCCAGCGGGACGGGAGCGGGCCAGGTGGTCGACCAGCTCCACCGTGGGCATTCCCCGGAACTGCTCGCGCACCTCGGTAGGGGCGGTGATGATCAGGGTGCGGATCTGGTTGATGGCCTGGGTGCGGGCCTTGATGGCTGAGCTGCGGGCTACCCGCAGGGCGCGGATGGCCTCGGCGATGCCGTCGCGGGACTTCGGCGTCCCCTTTGCACGGCCCGAGAGGACGGCCATTGCTGCGGCGTAGGCGTCGACGGGATCGGACTTGCCATTGTCTCTTCGGGCCTTGCGGTCGGGCCGGTCGACCTCCATGACGGTGATGCCGTTCGCCGTCAGGAACCGAGCCAGCTCGGCTCCGTAGGCGCCGGTTCCCTCCACTCCGACAGCGAGGACCTCGCCGTGCGAGCGCAGCCAGTCCAGTAGCTGCTGGTAGCCGGCCGGGCTGGTGGGGAACGGCTGCGTGGCCAGGTGACGGCCGACCGTGTCGATGACTGCGGCCTGGTGGATGTCTGTGTGGGTGTCGATCCCGCCGATGACGGCTATCTCATCCGCTGCCATGCTGGTGTCTGCTGTCCTTCCGTACGGCACGTGAGGGGCGGCACGCGCGCCGGTCGGGCAGACGGACAAGACAGTGATGGGACCTTTGGCCGGGCTCCTATGAAGTCACGGATGCCCGATCGGCCGCGCGCAGCGGCACCGCTTGGTAGATCGACAATTCCAAGCAAGGCCAACCCAAGTGCCGGTCAGCTGCCGGGTCAGACCTCCAAGCGGTGCCGCGGGCTACATCATCACTGTCAGCTGCTGCAGCAGCCCACCCCGCCCAGTCAGCTGCAGCCCCTCCGACCGGGCCCGCTCCACCAGCATCGCGACCAACTGCTCGTCGGACACGGGCGCAGGCTGCCCAGGCTGGGCACTCTCGACAGGCTCCACGGTCTCCAACTCCACGGCGGTATCAATCACTTGACGTCTCTCCCATGATCGTCGGTTCCGCCGTTAGATTTACACTCCCGCCAGCGCGGTCCCGGGCGGTATGCGGGGTGCTGGCCTGTGGGATCGCCAGGGGTGGTCGCGGAACGGTCAAGTGAGGAGGTTCTCGCGTACGTTCCCCGTGCCGGCACGGATGATCCAGGATCCGTCTTCCTGACGATCGGAACGCCGCTTGAGACGGTAGATGTCGGTGGAAGCGGGCCATGTGGTGCCGTCCGACCACCTGACTCCGGTCAGCTTCGGGTCGTCCTCGCGTACATCCGCGTTGCTGAGGTCGTCCGTGGTGAAGTCGTCCATGAGACTCGCCAGGGATTCCTCGTCCACTGCCACTGCCACTGGCGCGCCGACGGCCTGCGTGTACTCGTCATTGATGATCTTCAGGCACCAGTATCGGGCGAGGGCCAGGTCGCAGTCGAGGGCGCGGTCGAGGGCGCGGTCGAGGTCGAGGGCGAGGGCGCGGGGGAAGTCGGGGTCGAGGTCGAGGGCGCGGGCGAGGTCGGGGTCCAGCGCGCGGACGAGGGTGCGGGCGAGGGCGCGGGCGTGGTCGAAGGCGCGGGCGTGGTCGAGGGCCAGGTCGGGGTCGAGGGCGCGGGCGTGGTCGAGGGCGCCGGCCTGGTCGAGAGCGCGGGCGAGGAGGCGGGCGCTGGCGCGGGCGTGGTCGCGGGCCAGGCCGGGGTCGCGGGCCAGGCCGGGGTCGCTGGTCAGGTCGGGGTCGCTGGCCAGGTCAAGGGTGAGGATGTGAAGGTCGGCGATGCCGCGGACGCGGTCGAGGGCGCGGGCCAGGTCGAGTTCGCGGTCGAGGTCGCGGAGGCCGTCGAGAGCGCGGAGGACGTCGAGGTCGTGGGGGATGGTGCTGGCCCAGTTTCCTACGATATGCAGCACGCGGCTCGCTGCCGCCACGCGGGGGTTGCTGCGCAGCTTCAGCCGCTGGGCCGGACTGGCCTGCCACCTGCTGCCGCCGGGGGCTGCGTTGGCGACAGGCGGGGCAACGGCAGGAGGGATGCTGGGGGGCGTCTGGAGGGTGGGAGGCCTGAGGATGTCGCGCAGGCCGGCTTCCACGCCCAGAGCGGTTTCAACCTGCACCGTGAACGCCTCATGACGGGACTGGAGCAGGATGTCGCGTAGGCCGGCTTCGACATCCAGCGCTGCTTCGATCTTCGCTGTGAACGCCTCATGGTGCGGCGTCAGCTCGCGGTCGATCGGGTCGGCGGGCCCAGGCTCGTCCCCGTGAGTGGTCACTGGCGTTCCCCCTTCCGCTTCCCGAGCACCCTCACCGCGGTGTGGCGCGCGCGGGCGAGGTTGCCTCGCACCTGAATCGCGGGCACGTCCAGGATCTGTGCGATCTCCGCCGGACTGAATCCATCGAACGTCAGAGCCAGCGCCTGCCGCTGGCGAGGAGGCAGCTCCCGCAGGATGGCCAACACCTCGTCGCGTTCCACTGATTCCCACATGGCCTGGTCGCCCACCAACAGCGCAGCAGCCGGTTCCGCCGGCTCCCCGAGGCCCTGCTCCCGGAGGGAGCTGAGCGCGTGGATCAGCGCCCGGCGGGCTGTCGTACGAGCCCACGCCTTGGGATGGCGTACCTCGCCCCACTTCTGGTGGAGCGTGCGCATCGTCTCCTGGGCGGCGTCCACCGCGTCCTCCCGACCGGCACCTACCAGGATGAGGAACCCGACCAGACGCGGGAAGTCGGCCCGGTAGAAGGCGGAGAACTCCGCATCGACGGCGGCGCGTTCCGCAGTCCGGTCCTCGACCCCGCCGACGGACAGGTCCACCGGCGGGTCAAAGTCCGTGGGCTCCCCCGAAGTCGTCACGCTGCCTCGTCCCCCTCACCTCCACGACGGCTCACGGTGAGCCGCACGTACCGCCCACGCCGCCGCTCGGTCAGGCACACCTGCCCACCTGGCCCCGCCGCCCGCGTCACCTCGGCCAGGTGCCTGCGAGCCGCCCGAGCGTGCAGCACCCGATAGCGGAAGTACGCGGCAAGCACGCCGGCAAGCGCCGGGCCCCCGACCCCCACCACAGTGACAGCATCCATCGCACCCCATCCTCTCGTCGTACGGCGGACGGATCGGCCGTCCTTGGATGAGAGGCCCGAGAGGCCGCCCGCGTGAACAAACGAAGCAAGATTCTTTTCGCGGACAATGCGTGCGAGGGGGAGCCACCGTCACTCTGCGCGCACCCAGCCCAGCGCAGCTGCAACTCGGTTGCAGCACACGGCAGGCACCCGGCAGACGAACACACTGCTGCTCGCACCGACTCGCTGTCGGCGGACTCGTGTGCCCGCACGTCCCTCAGCACCTCCGCGCGCCAGTCGGTCTCAGAGGTCGTTTTCTCCCGTTGTTTCATCCTGGAATCTGCTGTTTGGCCTGCGGTGTCGGGTCGCGCCAGGAGATGGTGTTCTCGCTGGTGAGGCGGCGGGCCATGAGGTCTGCCATAGCGATATGGACCATGGCTTCGGAGCGGGCGGGCCGGGTCTCGTAGTCGCCAGGCGGCGGTGGAGCATGAGCCATCCGTAGGTCCGCTCGACCACCCATCGCTTCGGGATCGGGGTGAACCCCCTGGTCCCGGGTTTGCGTTGAGTGATTTCCATGTCGATGCCGAGGTCGGCGGCGTGCTCAACGAGGTGCTGGCGGTAGCCGCCGTCGACCCACACCTTGCGGATGCGGGGGTGTTCGGCGGCGACCTGGTCCAGGAGCTGGCCGCCGGCGATGGAGTCCTGCACGCTCGCTGCGGTGACCAGCACGGTAAGGAGAAGGCCCATCGTGTCGGTGACGATGCTCCGCTTCCTGCCGACGATCTTCTTCCCGGCGTCGATGCCCTGGCTGGAGGCGAGCACGCTGGTGGAGGTTTTCACGCTCTGCGCGTCGATCACGCAGGCCGACGGTTCGGCCTCCCGTCCTTCCTTCTGCCGTAAGAGTTGCCTGAGCAGGCCATTGAGCTGGGCGAACACGCCTTCCTGCTGCCACCGGGCGAAGTAGCCGTAGACCGTGTTCCAGTGCGGGAAGTCGTGGGGAAGATAGCGCCACTGAACCCCGGTACGGTCCACGTACAAGATCGCGTCCATGATGTCGCGCAGGTCGTGTTCGGGCGGCCGGCCGACGTCCAGGGCCCGGCCGCGGCGCTCGAAACGCCAGGCTGCCAGGACCGGCTCGATCAACTGCCAGCGGGCATCGGACAGATCACTCGGATAGGGACGTCGCTTCGGCATGCTTCCGGCGTACTGCCGCGAACCGAGTGCGCCCAGTCGCACGCCAGCGGCGGTCGAAGCACACGACCTCGAAGACCGGGCATCCTGGGATGAGACAGGATTACGGCCTTTCCTATCCCATCCGCAACCTCCTGCGACTCGCCGGCATCGACGGTCTCCGAGACCTCGCCTGCACCGCCACCCACCACTCAAAGAATCGCTTGATAAGCGGTCATCACAGGTTAAAACGACCTCTAAGACGTCGCTTCTTATGGAGGCGTCTACAGCCCTTGCTGGTGGAGGGGTGGGTGTGAGCTGTGTTGGGCTCCTGGTAGAACCGGCGTATGGCATACAGGTTCACAGCCCGTTCGGTGGCTGCTGAGATCGACGTTGATGGCGAGATGCAAGCTGGCGTGGCGGAGGAGGATGAAGGCTTCTTCCTGCTGTTCACGAGCGCTGTCGGTGAGCCGTCCGCACAGGACATCTCGCTCGGGCTCGACACGTACTGCGTGATGACCCCGGACCAGTGCACGGCTTATGGCTGTGTCAGCGAAGTGGCCCTGACAGGCGGCTTGCTCACGGTGTCGCTGGACCCCGAGTGTCTGGATGACTTGGAGTTGGAGGACGCGAGGATCGAGGCGGTGCTCGACGTCCCGGCGGAGAGTATTGACGAGATGCGTGAGGTACTTGCGAAGGTGCTGGCCTTCGGACGCGAGGAGGCCCGGCCTCGACTCACTGGTTTCTCGGGTTGACCCGCCTGTCGAGGCGGCGGTATCCGATCAGGAGTGCTGCGATGCCAACGAAGGCGAGGAAGTGTTCGGCCTTGCGCTCGTAGCGGCGGTGGAGACGTCGGCAGCCGGCCAGCCAGGACACGGTCCGCCGCGGCGGACGCAGTCCCGCCAGCCGCGTCCCGCCGGGCCGGGACGCGCCTTGCCGCGGCCGTCAGCCCGGAAGCACGCTCCGCGTCGGGCAGTCGCAGGCCCAGCCGCCCGGGTGGCCCACCATGTGGGAGGCGAGGCAGGCGGCCGACGTCATCGCGTCGTCCGTGGTTCCGTCCGCTGTCGCGGAGAGCAGAAAACCGGCCGCGAAGGCGTCCCCGGCACCGGTGGTGTCGACCACCGCCGTCGGAGCGAGCGCCGGATAGGCGAGCAGACGGCCGTCCTCCGCGACGACGGCGCCTAGGTCGCCCCGGGTCATCACCGCGATCGTCCCCTCGGACGACAGGCCGGTCAGCAGGGCGCGCGGCCCGGTGTCCGCCAGATCCGCGAACTCCTCCTCCGTGCCGAGGACGAGCCCGCAACGGGCGACGGTCTTGAGGAGCGCCTCCCGGTGCAGGCGGACCTCCCGTCGGCCCGACAGGGAGAACGCGACGGAGGCCCCCGCGCCCCGGGCGTGGTCGATGTAGTCGGTCAGGGGGCCGGCGCCCACCTGGTCCAGGACGCGGCCCTCGACGAAGACCAACCGTGTCCGCGGCGGTACGTCCGGCAGGTGCGCCGCGGTGAGCCGCTCGGTGACCCCGACGCAGATGGCGGTCGCCGCCCGCCCGTCCGGGGTGGACAGAATCAGGGCGGTGGTAGTCGGCTCGGCGCCTTCCCGCGGCGGTGTCAGGAGATCGATTCCCGCCGCGTCGTAGGCTCGTGCCATCAGCCGGCCCGCGGGATCGTCGGCGATCAGTCCGGCCAGGCCCACCCGGCGGCCGTGAGCGGCCAGCAGTGACGCGGTGTTGGCGGCGGAGCCGCCGGGTGTGAGACGGCGGTGCGGGAATCGGGAGGCGAGGGCGTCGAGCTCCGAAGCCGAGCGGCGAACCGTTTCCCCCAAGACGAGTCCCCATTCTCCGATCAAGGAGTAAGAGGCGGAGTCCACCTGGTCCAGTACCGGGTGGCCGATCAGTAGTATTTCCATGCGAGTTCACCGATCTGGAAAATGATCAACAAAACCCTCTAAGGTGACGCAGGCTAACAAGCGGTTCGGGTCGCGGGTTCCAACACCTAGGCCTACGTGAGTGATTCCATGAGCGAGCGGGAGGCAGTTCAGTGTCAAACGGACCGGAGAGCCAGGGTCTTGGTAAAGGTCCCCGTCATCAGATCGTCCCCCGCGTCCTGGTATTCGCGCACAGCGTTGAACAGGAAAGCGTCCTCCTCCTCCAAGGGGCCCCGGACAAAAAGATCTGGCCCGGCCTCTACAACGGAATCGGCGGTCACATCGAACGGGGCGAGGATCCGCTGACCGCCGCCCAGCGGGAGTTCGAAGAGGAGACCGGGATCGCCGTCAAACTGGAGGCGTTCCGGCTCGCCGCGCTCATCAACATCGACATGGGTCCCGCCGATCCCGGGATCATGCTATTCACGTTCGTCGCGGAGACGGTCGAACAGGAGACGGCCTCGTCGGAGGAGGGCGTGCCCCAGTGGCATCGCATCGACCGGCTCGGGGAGCTACCGCTCGTCGAGGACCTGCCGTGGCTCATCCCGACGGTCGTCGACGAGACCCCCCGCGGAGCCGTGCGCTTCATCCGCTACAGCTATGGGGCCGACGGAGCCCTGAAAATTGAGGAGACCCCTCAGAGCTTCGCCTGAGGACACCTGCGTGGAGGTGGGATGGACAACACCGATATAGCCGTGGTCGCCGTCGTCGTGGTGGCCATCAGCCTGGTAGCGGTGGTGGCCGTGCTGCTGCGTGGCCGGATGGCCGGCGAGGCACGGGTGCTCGGCGCCAGGCTGCGGCTGTCGGCACGGCGTGACAACCCGCCGGAGACTGGGAACGCGGTCATCGAGGACTCCTCCAGCAAAGCCGGAGGCGCCACCGCCGAAGGACCGAACAACGCGCGGATCTCCGGCACGAAGGTCCGCAAGGATCTCATCGCCCGCGTGCGGAACACCGAGCAGGACCGTGGGAAACGGAAAAAAGACTAGGCGTCGGCAGAGCCGCCCGGAGCCCCGTTGACGCCTCCGTCACAGCCAGCCGGGCCGGTGGTCACATTCTCACCGTGACGGGTCACTACAACACGATTCACCTGAACCATCCCGCCCCCGCCCTGACCCGGCGCATCGCCCTCGCTGCACCCGCTCTCGGCGAATGGGGAGCGGTCGGGCGCGCCGGCGACCTGGAGGACCTTCACACCGCGCTCACCCGGGAGAAGCGGGCCATGCTGGCACTTACCGGACTTGGCGGGCTGGGGAAGACCACGCTGGCCGCCGCCTACACCGAGGCCTACGGCCGCCACTACGGCCTCGTCGCTTGGATCCAAGCGGAATCCCAGGATCTGATCCCCGCCCAGTTCCAGAACCTGCTGCGCAATGTGACGGGGCAGGAGGTACCCGAGGCCGCCACGACCGCGGCCCTGAAGGCGCTGTTGGGCGAGAGGGACGACTGGCTCCTTGTTTTCGACAACGCGAGTTCTCCCGGGGAAATCCACGGCTATGTCCCGGCCGGCGACGGACGTGTCCTGATCACCACGCGGAATGAGACCTGGTGGAACGCGCACCGCCGCGTCGTCAGGGTCTCCCCGCTGTCCCTGGCCGACGTGCGCAGCTGGCTGCGCGAGGCGCTGCCCTCGGAGCCCGAGACGTCCCGCGCGCGGCTCGCGGAGCGGCTCGGCGGACTCCCGCTGGCCGTCACCCAGGCCATCGGCTATATCACGTCCCGCCCGGGGGAGACGATCGACGGCTACCTGGAAAGGATGGCGGACAAGGAGGGCCAGCGCGTGCTCCTGGCCCGCAAACCCCCGCCCAGTTACCCCGCCCCGGTCGCCACCACCTGGGATGTCGCGCTGAGCGGCCTGCGCACCGGGCAGCCGCAGGCGGCGGAACTGCTCGCCCTGCTGGCCTACGTCTCACCCGATGACGTCCCCTTCGCACTGCTGCGCGATCTGGATGGCGTCGACGACCTCGCCGGAGCCCTCGACAGCCTCCAGAGCCTCGGCATGGTCCGCTGCTCCGCAGACTCGCTCGGCGTGCACCGCCTCGTCCAGGACATCAGCCGGTGGGCCGCCGACGAGGACGAGGAGAAGCGCCGCCTCGACGTCTGGGGAACCCATCTCACGGCTCTCGCACCCGACCACGAGGACCACGGGGGGTTCGCCTGGTACACGGCGGCAGCCCCGCACGTCCTGCGCCTGTGCGGACACGCATCGCGCCTGCGCCACGCGACTGGGGACCTCGCCGACCTCGCCCACCGGACTGGCATCTCGCTCAACGACCAAGCCGCCCACCGGCTGGCGGCCATCCTCTTCGAGCGGTCTCTGGAACTCCGGTACGCCCTCCCCGGTGACGTACGCCTGCCGGCCGGGCGCACGCTCGGGCAGCTCGGCGTGGCCCATCGGGGAGCCGGACGGCTGCGGGAGGCCACCGAGGTGCTGGAGGAGTCGCTGGCCGTCCTGCGTGAAGCCGTCGGCGAAACCCATCCCGACGTCGCGAGAACCCTGAACAACCTGGGCCGGACCCACACCCGCGCCGGGCGCTGCGAGGAGGCGATCGCCTGCCACCTCGGGGCGCGGGACCGCTACCGCGAGCTCCACGGGCCTGACCACCGAGAGGTGGCCTCGTCGTACGTCAACCTCGGCGTCGCCCGACTGGCGAACCGGGAGGCCGCAGGAGCCCTCCGCGATCTGGAGGAAGCGCGAGCGATCTTCACCCGCGTGCTGGGCCCTCGGCACCCCCAGACCGCCTGGGCCCTCGGCAACACAGGCCTCGCCCTGCTCGCCGCGGGGCGGCACGCCGATGCGTTGCGCACCTACCGGCGAGCTCTGGGGATCTTCGAGGAGGCGTACGGCCCCGCGCACCGAGACGTTGCCCTGACGCTGGGCGGAATGGGCAGGGCGTACGCGGGACTCGGGCGCTTCGACGAGGCGACGACTCTCCAGGAGAAGGGTGTCGCCACCCTGGAGATGATCTACGGACCGCGGCACGACGTCGTGGTCCGGGCCCGCGCTGGGCTCGACGAGACCCGGCGTGCCCGGCGGGGGGACTCCGGCGAGGACGGATGAAGAAGCGCATCGCGGTCGTGGACTTCGGCAGCCAGTACGGCCATCTGATCGCGCGGCGAGTGAGGGAGCTAGGCGTCGTCGCCGAGTTCCTGCCGCCCACCGCCTCGCTCGCCGAGATCGACGTGCGGGAGATCCGCGGCATCATCCTGAGCGGCGGCGCCGACTCCGTGTACGAGCCCGGGGCGCCCGTGCTGTCCGAGGAGCTCTACCGCGCCGGCGTTCCGGTGCTCGGAATCTGCTACGGCGCGCAGGTGATGACCCGTCAGCTCGGCGGCGAGGTGGTGGCCGGCGCGGGCCGGGGCGGGGAGTACGGCCGCACGCGGCTTCAGGGCCGCGACGACGCCCGGTCCGGCCTGTATCCGGACGGCGTCGCGGACGAGGAGGTGTGGATGAGCCACAGCGACCTCATCACCGCCGTGCCGCCGGGATTCCGGGTCACCGCCGTCTCGTCGGGGAATCACATCGCGGTCGCCGAGGACGGCGCGCGCCGGCTGTACGCGGTGCAGTTCCATCCCGAGGTCGTCCACTCCGCGCACGGCAGGCGGCTGATCGCCCGGTTCGTGCTCAGCCTCTGCGGATGCGATCCCTCGCCAGACGCGCTGTCCTACGTCGACGACATGGTGAACGCGGTGCGGTCCGTGGTCGGCGGCGAGAAGGTGATCTGCGCGCTGTCGGGCGGCGTCGACTCGGCCGTCACGGCCGCGCTCCTCCAGCGGGCCGTACCGGGCCAGGTCACTCACGCGTTGGTCGACAACGGATTCCTGCGCGAGGGGGAGGCCGAGCAGGTGGCGGCCCACTTCCGTGGCTGGCTGGGCCGGGAGGTGACCGTGGTTGACGCCGCGGACCGCTTCTTCGCACGCGTCCGGGGAATCACCGATCCGGAGCTCAAACGGAAGCGGATCGGCGCAGGCTTCGTCCGGGAGTTCGAGGAACTGGCCGAGAGCACCGGGGCGGCGTTCCTGGCCCAGGGCACGATCTTCCCGGACCGGGTGGAGTCGGGCATCGGGGGATCGGCTGTCATCAAGACCCACCACAACGTCGGCGGGTTGCCGGTGGACCTGCGGCTGCGACTGGTCGAGCCGCTGCGCGACCTCTACAAGGACGAGGTCCGATCGCTCGCGGCCGTGCTCGGGGTGCCCCGGCCGATGATCGGGCGCCACCCCTTTCCCGGACCCGGGCTCGCGGTGCACATCATCGGCGAGGTGACCCGGGCGAAGGTCGCCGTGCTGCGGGCGGCGGATGCCGTCTTCCTCGGTGAGTTGCGGCGCGCCGGCGTCTACGACGACGTCTGGCAGGCGTTCGGGGTGCTGGTGCCCCTTCCGGATGCCTCGGCCGATGGGGGCCGGGACTCGCACCGGCACTGCCTCGTGCTGCGCGCGGTCACCGGCAGCGACGCCATGACAGCGGACTGGGCGAGATTGCCGTACGCGCTGCTGGACGTCATCGCCCGGCGGATAACGGCCGAGGTGCCCGAGATCGGAAGGGTCGTCCTGGACGTGACGCAGAAACCCCCGGGGACGATCGGCTGGGAATGACCGGGAGGCCGGTGGCGAGGGACGGCCGACCTACACCACCGGCCGCCCCCGCCCCGGTACAGCAGTCTCTCCCGCTTTGGCAGGTGCAGGTCCGAGAAGCGGCCGGTGCCGACCTGAGTGCGATGTGCCGGTTTGAGGAGTCGCCCGACCCCGAGCGCGACGCCAAGCTGGTTCGACCGGCTCGGTCCGCGCACGCGACGCACCCAAGTGGCAGCGCAGAACGCCGCCCAGTCCTGGAAGTATCTGCCCCTGCACAAGGCAGGGGAACTGGCGCCCGACCTTGTCAACATGCTCTTGTAGGTAGCTGCCCCTGAGCGGACCGCGACTATGCGCGCACACATCGCCGTGCGGCTCGGACAAGCGAGCAACTCACTTGCTGCAGATTGAGTCGAACCGCAGGTCCCGGGCCAACAGCTCCCTGCCAGTCCCCGACTACTCCAGCGGTGACGGCCAGCTCCGCCCGGGAGACGCTCATCCGGCCCTGCACCGACCCGCGCAACGACTGGCTGCCGCGCGCCCGCCGCCTGCAGGACCATCTCGCCGGGCTCTACAGAGCTGGCGACATCCTGCCGACGCTCGCCGCGGTGTGACTCATGCACCAGCACTCCGACGGCACCCGAAACTTCTACGCCCAGAACTGCACCAGCTTCTGGAGGAGTACGCCGCCGGCATACCGTGCACCCGCTGAAGGTGACGTTCCCAGTCGCCGACCCCCGCCCAGCACCGAGACGCTACCGAGCATGGTGTGGCGCAACAAGGAGCGTGTCCCGGCGGATCCGCATCCAGCCTCGCCAGCCTGCTGGACGACCCCGAGCCGGCCACCGACGCGCGACCAGCACGACAAAGCCCCACCGCCCAGGGGCGGTGGGGCTATTCGTGTACCCGTAAAGCCGACCGCGGGTACGGTTCTGGTGTCGAAGCAGAACAGGAGCAAGTATGCACTCTCTGTCTCAGGACCACATGGGTACACGAATCGCCCGTCTCCGCAAGGAACGCCATCTCACGCAACAGGCCCTTGCCGACCTGTCGCAAGTGCCGTACTACACGCTGACGAAGATCGAGCAGGGCAGGTGCGCGGCCACCCCGTACGCCATCGCCCAACTCGCCCGGGCCATGCGCGTGGAGGTCTCCACGATCACCGGACAGCCCTACAAGGACGAGTTGCGCGCCGACGAGCTCGACGTGTTGATAGCTCCCATCCGCGAGGCCCTGGACGTCTACGACCTGGGCGCAGACCCCGAGATCTCCGCACGCCCGCTGCGCGTCCTGCAAGGCGACTCCGAAGCCCTGTGCGCGGCAGTCCGCGCCGGAGAGATCAAGCGGGCCGCCACCGAAGTCGCCGGGCTGATCGAAGAGGCCACCACCGCCGCGCACACACACCAGACCAGCGACGGATGGATCGCCCTCGCGTCCCTCTACCGCACCGCCTACGACGTCGCCACCAAGCTCGGCTACAGCGACCTCGCACAGCTCTCCCTTGCCCGGCTGGACTGGGCCGCGCAGCGCGCGGGCAGCGCCGTGTTCGGCGGCGCCTACCAGTACTTCCGCGCCCTGACGTACCTGCGTGAAGGGAAGTACCGCACCGGGCAGCGCCTGGTCGACCTCGGTCTGCGGACCATCGCTCAGGCCGAGGCGTCCCGGGAGCGGGACATCGTCACCGGCCAACTTCACCTGGGCGGCTCCGTGATGGCCGGCCGGGCACAAAACGAGAACCAGGCCCTAGGCCATCTCGCCGAGGCCGAGCGGATCGCGGGGCGCACCGGCGAGTCCGTGAAGGTGCTGTGGATGGCGTTCGGCGCGACCAACGTCAGCGTCCACCGCGTGTCGGTCCTCGCCGAGCTCGACAAGTACGACAAGGCCGTGGAGGAAGCCGACCGGCTCACGATCCCCGCCGACTGGCCGAAGTCCCGCACCAGTCACCACTGGGCCGAGGTCGCCCGCGCGCAGATGTGGACGGGCAAGACGGAGGCGTCGTTCGCCAGTCTCCTCAAGGCGCGTAAGACCGCCCCGCAGCAGGCGAAGTACCACCCGATGGTGCGCGAGACCTATGCCAGTCTGGAGGCTGCGCACCGGCGTCTTCCCGACAGCTTCCTGTCGTACGGGAGCTGGCTGACCTCGCAAGCGTGACAGCGCGTCAACCTTTGGCCCCGGCTGGCATGAACTCATGCCAGTCGGGGCCTGGTTATGGCCCCACCATGTCGTCACCGGAATCTCCGAATGGAGCCGACCATGACGACAGCACCCCCTCCGGCGGAGAAGCGCACAAGTCGAAGCGCCTCCGAAGCCGATGCTCTGGCCCCACCGGCCCGCCGCCGACTGGCCACCGACCTGATCTCCGTGAGCTTCGGGATCTCTGTCCTATCTGCCACGGGCAGCGTCGCCCCCGAGGACGCTCGCCGCGTTGCCATGGCCCGGAGGCTTACAGCGGCCCGGCTGCGGCACTGCGGGCTGGACGCCCTGGTCGAAGACGCCACGCTCATCGTGTCGGAGCTGGTGACGAACGCGATCCTGCACAGCGGCGGCACACAGATCACCTACACCATGGCCGTGCGCGGCGACCTCCTGCACCTGGCCGTACAGGACGAGATGCCCGGCGGGCCGGTGACCTGCGTCGCGGACAGCGACTCCGAGCGCGGCCGCGGCCTGTTCCTGGTCGATTTCCTCGCACGCGAGAACGGCGGGAAGTGGGGCGCCGCGGACGAAGGCGCCACGATCTACTGCGAACTCACGCTTCCGGGGGGCACGCAGTGACCTCGACCAGCGCTTTAACGACGCACCCCTTCGAACGGTGGACACCGCCCGACCTCGACCTTGCACAGGTGCTGGAAATGTTACGGGCGTGGCAGCCGTTCGATGGCTCTGCTTTCCTGGACGACGTCGAAACACTCCTCGAAGGCGCCCCCGCCCCGGACCACGTGGACGCCTTCACTGAACGCCTGCGTGGCTACTCGATGCACTTGGTGGACATCGCTCTCGCTCACGCCCCGTACGACCCCACCGCAGGCCGGCTCCTCGCACAGGCCCGCGCGGTGCTCTCCGAGGACATCCCCTGCGAGTTCTGGCCCGCCGTAGGGCTGCTACGGCGTCTCGCCCTGGCCCTCGACGCGCTGCACGAGCACCTGGTGGACACCCGCTGCGTGAGGGAGGCCGCGTGAGCCTGGAAGCGATCGGCGCCGAGCACATCCGCGCCACCTACGCGAAAGTCTTCGGGGAGGTCCGTCTCGGCTGGCCCGGGCCCGGCGGCGCCGACGACCGCGCGCATCTCGCTGGCACCCTGCGCGGGCAGCTCCAGGCGCTCCTCGAAGAACTCGCCGGGCGTGAGTTCCGTGGGGAGATCCGCGCGACCGCCGACCACGTTACGGGCCGCACCCGCGAGGCCCTGGCCGTGGACGAGGCGGCCGCCGCCGGCGACCCGGAGCAGCTGCACGACATGGCGGTCCTGGCGCGGTCCCTGCTGGAGCTGTGCAGGCTCCCCACCCTGCCGCCGCCCGGCGCACACACTCCGTTGCCGCACTGCATCCCCTGACGGTGCGGCAACGGGCCCAACGCCCGCCCCGGGGTGACGGAAACCCTGGACAGGTCGAGCCCCCCGAGGCGGGTGGCACCACCCATGCACGGCAACGACAACCCCGACAGAGAGGGAAGGTCATGACCGTCACGCTGGAACCGCTCGCGAGCACGAGGACGCGGGATCCGGAGGAACTGCTCAACGCGGTCGCCCCGTACATCACCGAACTCACCATCAACGTGTTCGACTCCGGGATGAGCCTGTGGGACCGGGAGGTAGCCCTGCTGCTCCGTGACCACACCATGGTCCGGGACATGGCCGAGCGCATCCTCGGCAACGCGGTGATGTACACCATCGGCAGCATCGAGCACCCCGAAGTCCACCTTGGTGTCGGCAAGCTCGTGGACTACGGCGTGCATCAGCTCATCCTCGACACCCCCGTGTGGTGGGGCATCGGCCGCGCCTATAACGGCGGCGCCTACAAGCACCACGCGCCCTTCATCACGCGCCGCAGCGACGGCCTGTGCCTGCGCACCGCCGACTTCCTGAAGTCCATCGGCTTCGACGTCGATGACGAGCTGTGGGCGATCGACGGCGCCAACTGCTCGCCGTGCGACAACAAGGTCCCCGACAGCCACTGACCCCGCTACAGTCGCCCCCGTCCTCGCATCCACCGGAGGGCGGGGCGACACCCCGCACCACCACGACCAGAGGAAGCCGCTGTGCCCGTACCGCACGACGTCGACGCCGAGACCGAGCTGTGGGACACCTACGCCGAGTCCGCGTTCAAGGACGACGCCGAGCCCACGTTCTGCTGGACCCAGTACGCCGGCCACGGACCCGGCCCCGAGCTGCTCGGCGACCCGGCCAGCGTGCTGGAGATCGGATGCGGCACCGGCCGCGCCCTCGCCTATCTTGCCGGGCAGGGCGTCATGGCTCACGGCGTCGACCTGTCCCCGGTCATGGTGAAGAAGACCAGCGAACGGTGGGCGGACACCGGCGCCACCTTCGACTGCGGGGAAGTCCTGAAATGGCTGGCGGACGGCTCCGCCACCTATGACGCGGTGTACTCCATCTTCGGCGCGGCCTGGTTCACCGACCCGTCCCGCCTGTTCCCCCTCGTCCGGGAGCGTCTGAACCCCGGCGGGGTGTTCGTGTTCTCCCAGCCCCCGGCGATCCCCGGCGCGTACGGCCCGCAGGGCATGTACAAGGGCGGGTTCGCGGGGAAGGCGATGTTCACCTACCGCTACAGCTACAAGCCCGCCGTGTGGGAACGGCACCTGCTGCGCGCCGGGTTCGCGTCGGTCCACGCCGCCGTGGTCGACGCACCGAAGCCCGGGCACATCGGCACCCTGATCGTCCACGCGCGACGCTAGCGTCGCCCCCTGTACGGCCCCGTCTGTCCGCTCCCCCCGTGGCGGATGGGCGGGGCCTTTTAACTACCTGGGCGGCAGCGTCGCACCCCTCAGCGCCGCGCCGTTCAGCTTCGCCCCGTCCAGCTTCGCGTAGGACAGGTCCGTGTTGGACAGGTCTGCGGCACCCGGATGCGACTGTTTCAGGTTCGCCCCGCCCATCTCCGCCTTCCGAAGGTTCGCGCCGATCAAGACCGCGCCCTCCAGGTCCGCGTCGACCAGGGTCGCCCTGGACAGATCCACTTCAGCCAGGGTCGCCCCGCGCAGATCCGTGCCGGACAGGTCCGTAGAGGGCAACTTCAGTCTCCACACGTCCGCGCCGCGCAGGTCCGCGCCCGACAGGTCCACGCGGGCGGTGCTGTCGTGCGCGAGGTTCCGGCTACCAAGTGTGGTGAGCGCGGCCTAGACGTCGGTGCCCGGCTTCGTGACGGCGCCGTCCCGCTTCTTCGCATGGTTGCGGACGTAGGTGGACAGGACGGCGACCATGGACGGCTGGTCGCGAGGGGAGTCCTCCATGATGCGCTGGAGGGCGTAGATGCCGCCCAGACGTACATCCATGGAATCGGCGCCGAGGTTAGCGACGGCGGCGCTATAGCGGTCGGTGACCTGTCCTTCGCGGGTGAGGGCTTGGTCGTTGTCGACCTGCTGGATCGACAGCCAGGTGAAGACGATCACGGCGAGGGTGCCCAGGGCGGCCAAGGTGTTCGCAGCTTGTTGGAGGCGCGCCCACCGGCTCTCCGGTGCGACGGCGGCGGGCTGCGCGGGGGCGGGAGGCACGAGCGCGGGCGCACGGCGTCGCTGTCCCGGTGGACGGGAGCCGATAGGGGCAGGCACGCGACGGGGCACGGGACCGGCGCGGCGGCGGGCGGCACGGCTGGAGCGGCGGGGCGGTGTGGCGGCCGGACAGCGGGGGGCACCCCATATCTGCGTCGCTCGTGCCCGTTACCTGGATCTGGTCTTGGGTGGGTCAGTGGGTGTGGGTGATGGCGGTCGGTTTGAGTCCGTGTCGGCGCAGGATGTGGGGGACGGCCAGGATCATGGCTTCGGTGGCGCGGGCTGTGGTGATGTCGCCGAGGTCCTCGATCTGTTCGGGCTGCCAGCCCAGGTCGGCGAGCAGGCCGGTGACGGTCTTTTTCGCGTGTTCGTCGTTGCCCGAGAGGTAGGCGGTGGGTGGGGTGGCCAGGGTTTCGGGGGCGGTCATGACCATGTAGAGCATGGTGTTGAGGGTTTTGACGACATGCGTGTGGGGGAGCGCGTTCTGGAGTTTCTCGGCGAGGCTGCTGCCGGGGTAGCACAGGTCGCCGGGCAGGCCGTCGGCGGCGGCGTGGGTTGCGTTGGAGACGTCGATGAGGATTTTTCCGGAGAGTTCGGTGCGCAGGTCGGTGAGGCGCTTGAGGGAGCTGTGGC
This sequence comes from Streptomyces sp. NPDC056628, assembly GCF_042792555.1. Classification (NCBI taxonomy): domain Bacteria; kingdom Bacillati; phylum Actinomycetota; class Actinomycetes; order Kitasatosporales; family Streptomycetaceae; genus Streptomyces; species Streptomyces sp. NPDC056628. Next base: position 223 of record NZ_JBHTWG010000051.1, on the reverse strand, counting down.
CGGGTGTCGCGTTGATGACGATGTCGGTGGTGCGGGCGGTGGTGCGGTGGTCGGCGAGGGCGATGCGCGGGTCGAGGCCGACGGTGCGGGCGGCGGTGTCTTCGGGGCTGCGTGCGCCGATGGTGACATGGTGTCCGGCTTGGGAGAGCTTGCCGGCGAGGTTCGTGCCGACGCGGCCGGCGCCCAGGATGCCGATGTTGCTCATGTGGTGATGCTCCTTGCG
>NZ_JBHTWG010000050.1:7805-36894 GCF_042792555.1 Streptomyces sp. NPDC056628 | reverse complement strand
GATCGACGAGAGGAGGGTGCGGCGCAGGGAGTTGCCGAGGGTGTAGCCGAAGCCCGGCTCCAGCGGCTCGATCACGAACCGGGAGCGGAACTCGTAGACGACCTCTTCGGTCAACGAGGGACGCTGAGCAATGAGCACGGGGTGTTGCCTCCAGTGGTTGGGCGCCCGCTATGTGACGCCGTAGACAACACGAAGGGTACGGGGCGATACGGGCTCATCGGCCTACGAAGAGGCCCGACCGCCCGACTCCAACCCCGTGTGGCCCGGACAGGCCCATGCGGTGGCGGTCGCCGCGGTGGTGGCGCTGACCGCCGTGAACTACGCCGGGATCCAGAAGTCCGCGTGGTTGACCCGGGCTGTCGTCGCTGTCGTCCTGGCGGTACTGGCGGCGGTCGTGGCCGCCGGTCTCACCTCGTCGGCGGCGGACGCGGCCAGGCTGGATGTCGGTTCAGATGCCACCGTCGCCGGCGTGCTGCAGGCGGCGGGCCTGCTGTTCTTCGCCTTCGCCGGGTACGCCCGCATCGCCACGCTCGGTGAGGAAGTCCGCGATCCCGCGCACACCATTCCCCGGGCCATCCCGCTCGCCCTCGGCCTCACCCTGGTCGTGTACGCGGCCGTCGCGGTTGCCTTCCTGGCGGTGCTCGGTCCCCGTGGGCTGGGCGAGGCGCCCGCGCCGCTGTCGGATACGGTGCGGGCCGCGGGGCCGACTGGTTGGCGCCGGTCGTGCGGGTCGGGGCGGCCGTCGCCGCGCTCGGCTCCCTGCTCGCGCTGATCCTGGGTGTCTCCCGCACCACGCTGGCGATGGCCCGTGACCGGCATCTACCCCGCGTCCTGGCCGCTGTTCATCCGCGCTTCAAGGTGCCGCACCGCGCCGAGCTGCTGGTGGGTGCCGTCGTCGTGGTGCTCGCCGCCACCACCGACGTGCGCGGTGCGATCGGCTTCTCATCCTTCGGCGTCCTCGTCTACTACGCCGTCGCCAACGCCTGCGCCTGGACGCTCACGCCCAGCGAGAACCGCTCGCCCCGTATCGTCCCCGCGGTCGGCCTGGCGGGCTGTCTGCTGCTGGCCTTCACCCTGCCCGCCGCCTCCATCGCCTGGGGGACTACTGTCCTCGCCGTCGGCATCGCCGCCTACGGCATACGCCGGGCCGTCACCGCCCGCCGGGCGTCCTGAACCTCTCACCTGCACGAGCGCAGTGTCGCCCCGAAGGCGTACGTCCGGGCGGACCGTCCCCCTTCGTGCTCATGAGGTAGACCCGAACCCCCGCTCGCGTCCGCACGGGACGTCCCCCTGCCCCACGCTCCTACTCCAGCGGCGGTGCGGGTGCATCTGCCACAGCAAGAGGTAGCCGCACAGCGTGGTGGCCTGCGCGGACACAACGGACGTTTCCGCGGGCCACGCAACAGACAGGGCAAATAGATAGGCGCAACCCTTGCCGCGACCCCGTGCTCCTGGTCGACCGGGACGACCGGTCACGCGGCCCAGCTGCGTGGGTGCGGGCGAGGTGGCGCAGCTCGGCCGGTGCCGCGGCACCGAGGGGACGGTTCCCCAACAGGGGTGCCACCACAGCCGGAGGGACCGGCGCAGCAGGCGGCGGCGCAGGGCGGTGGTGCGCGGAGGGCGGGGTGCGGCGAGCGCTTGGCAGGTGGCGTTTCCAAGCGGCTTGCGTCTGCACCAGGTCGTCGGAGAAGTCGGTCACGCCCACTCCGGCATCAGATCGCTTGTTCGAATTGCGTGTCGCTTCGGACATGCCCTGTCTGCTGCCGCGGTCAGGGGGCGCTGTCCTGTGACAGCGAACCCTGAGTGCGTGCCACAGGGACAGGGCCGTGCCAGTCCACGCACAGGACAGTGGCGTCGTCCCTCACGTAGCCGCGGCAGGCGTCGGCGACGGCGGCGACCATGGCGCGTACGGCCTCGCGGGGGTGCTCGGTTGCGGTGTCGCGGATGAGGCGCGGCAGGTCGACGGCTTTTGCTTGGCGCTCCTGCATGCCGTCGGTGTAGAAGACGAGGCGGTCACCAGGGCGCAGGTCGATGTCCTGTACGTCGTAGGCGCCCCGTGCGGGAACACCGAAGGGGAGGTTGATGTGCAGCTTGACCTCGTCAACGGTGCCGTCGCGCAGCCGCAGGGGCCACGGGTGGCCCGCGTTGACGATCTGGGCGCTGCTCCCGTCCAGAGCGATGCGCATCAGTTGTCCGGTGGCGAAGGTCCGTCTGCCGTGGTCGATGAGGGCCTGGTGGGTGTGGCGGGCCTGTTCGGCAAGGTCGGTGCCGGCGCGGCGGGCGCCGCGGGAGGCGTTGACCAGGAGGGTGGCCATGAGGGAGGCGTCGACGTCGTGGCCCATGGCGTCGGTGATGGACAGGTGCAGAGTGTCGTGGTCAAGGCTGTAGTCGTAGGTGTCACCGGCGATGTCGGAGGCGGGGACGAGGGCGCCGGCGAGGGTGAACTCGGGAGCCTCGCACGAGGGGGCCGACGGCAGTAGCTGACGCTGGATCTCCGCGGCCAGCGTGACCGTGGCGGCGCGGTTGCCCCAGTGGTAGAGGTCGGTGAAGCGCCGGTCGGTGACGATGATGTACGCCAGCGCGTGAGCGGCCTCCTCGACCTGCTGCAGTACGTCCTGTGTGACGTGGGTGAGGTGGAGCTCCAGGACCCCGATGGTGTCGCCGCGGTTGGTCACCGGGGCGAGCACTCGCTGCCCCTGGGCGCCCTCCTGCACTCGCACCACTTTCTGAGTGCGCAGGACATCGTCGTAGACACTGCCGGCCAGGAGAATCTGCTCGGCGCCGTGCTCCTGTGGTGCCGCCGCCTCGTCATTGACGCGTAGCAGGCGTCGGCCGACGACGTCGACGAACAGGAACGACACGTAACGCGCGCCGAACCGGTCGCGCAGGTTGTGCGCCACGACATCGAGGGAGCGCACCGGCGCGGCATGCTCCGCTGCCGCCAGTACCTCGGCCAGCCCGATTCGATCACGCTCCATTGCACCCTCCCTAAGGTTACGAGCCTCCTTCCCGCAGACGCCCTGGTCATCCCAGGCACAACAATCGCCTCAACCCCAGGGACCACGGCGCACGTGACCTGGGCCACTCAGACTTCGATGGCACTGATCAGCTTTCGCCGGCACAGGACCGTCACGCCCGGCGTGGTCGGCCTCGTGGCCGGGCCTTTTGATCGGCCCCCACCACGGTGGTCTGGAGCGACGCCCGGCCGGGTGATTTTCCTTCGCGCGCGCGGACGCCGTCCCAGCTGGGGCCCGTCGTTTGGATCATCTGGTAGTTGGCCAAGGCTGCTCACTGGAGACTCGATCGCGGTACCGATAGTGGCGTTTGCGCCGGCGCGGGGGACTTCCGCCGGGCTTACGGGAGGAGTTCGATGTGCGGATGGTCCGGGGATGCCGGGCAGACATGGAGTTGGAGGTCGTAGCCGCCGATGATGTCGATCAAGGTGAAGTTGCCGTCCTGGGCTCCTAGGGGAGGCGGGGCCGCGTTGGTCAGTTCCTCCTTGGCGATCCAGGTCCCGCTGCCGCCGTCCCATTCCCAGGAGGCGAGGGTGAGTAGCGGGACCTGCTCGGTGCCGCACTCGGGGCAGGGGCGGGGCTTGGGGTCGGTGCGGGGCCAGCTGCTCCAGCCGCCGGTCTTCCAGCCAGGGGCGGTGGAGAGGTTGTTCAGGTAGAGCTCGCCCGGGTCGTCCGCGTACGTGTTGTACCGCGCAGGATCGATCGTCTCCCAGCGGCTCATGTCGTCCAGCTGTTCCCGGAGCTCCTTGCTCAGCTCCCGGGGGTGGGGGAATTCGGTGACCTGCTCCGGTGAGAACAGGCATGGCTCCGGGAGGTAGCAGTCCCGCTGGACGATGGGCGGCTCGCGCGGTGCGTCGAGAACGTCGGTGACGGTGGCGGAGGCGCGCCAGAAGAGGGCTGTCCGGGGGTGGGCCATCTCGTGGTCGAAGGGGCACCAGAGGACCTGCAGGAGGTCCGCGTCGGGCGGGCACAGGAAGGGGACGTCGCGGGTGTAGAGCTGGGCGACGGGCAGGAGGGGGATGGGGGCATCGAACCACGGGCGGCCCACATTGATCCGCTCCCAGGTCGCCCGTTCCTCGGGTGTCCACTGAGGTGCCCGGGGGTCGAGGCGCAACCGCTCGGCCGCTACGGCGCGGTCGCGGCGGAGGAGCCGGACGTCGTCCGGTGAGTAGACCACCTGCGCCGCGTGTCTGTCGTACGGCTCGTCGCAGTGCGGCCACGGCTCGTCGGCGGGCCACAGGAGCGGGCCGCCCACGGAGCTGTCGCGCACGGTCGGCACCCCCGGCCGCGGGTGCAGCCGGGTCGCCGTCCGCGCCAGAGGAGCCAGCTCGGGGAAGAGCGCGGTGATGTCGAACGGCCGCGGTGGGGTGGTGAAGATGGCGTTCATAACGGTGATGCTGCCAGCAGCGTCTGACAATGGGCGTACCGATCTACGTCAGCTGGCACCACGCAGCTTCCCTTTGTCAGCAGACGGACCAGAGGAAAATGCCAGCGATAGGAAGTCCGGCCAGGTAAATGGTCGCGGTCTTCTCGTAGCGCGTGGCAATGCCGCGCCACTGCTTCAGGCGGTTGATGCACCGTTCGACGGTGTTGCGCTGCTCGTAGGTCTCGTGGTCGAAGGCCAGGGTTGCCGCTCCGGCTGCCGCGTCGCAGCCGAAATGGCGGTAGTGGTGCAGGTCTCAGCCCGTCCCCGAGCCGCGCACGGCCATGTGCTACCGGCCGGGGCTAGCCGCGAAAGCATGCAGGTGCTGTGCCGGGCTGAATGGCGGTGGTGTGCGGCGGGTGTCGGTCACGGCGCTGTTTCCTTCCGGTGAGGTAGGTCAGGCGGAGGCGTAGGTCGTGCAGCGGCCGTCGCCGTCGGGGTGGGCCCGCTTGCGCGTCGGGCCGGGGCAGGTGCGGCACAGCGGCCAGCCCAGGCACGTCGGGCACAAGTCTTCGCCCGGGGCGGTGGCGGGCACGCCGCAGCCGGAGCGCTCGACGAGAGCCCGGTAGGTGAGGGCCTGGACCACCGAGCGGGCGGCGGCCGCAGTCGAAGACCGCCTGCTGATCGCCGCCACGGACCGTTCGTCTAGTGGCGCCGCGCCGGGACAGATGGCGGTGGCCGGCGGCGGATAGGCCGGTGATGACCTGGCGCAGCTGTTCTGGACTCCAGCCAGCCGTCAGCATCACGGTCGCCACACGGCCTTGATCAGACTGGGCTGGCCCGGTCAGCAGCAGTTCGGGACGGCGCGCCCCGATCTCCAGGACCAGCCGGATACCCGCGTGTATCTCGTCCACCGCAGGCGGCGGTTTCGGCGACGTTGTCGCGTGCGAGGCGACTGTCCGCGGGTTTGTGCGCGCGGCGTCGTCGCGGTCGCACGGACGGAGGGGGTTGGTCTTCTGCTTGTTGGTCTTCTTGATGATGGTGTTCTTAGTACTGGGATCAGCCAACACTGGCTCAGCCAATCCTGGATAACCCGACTCTGGTGGTGAGCTGGGGTTTTTACAGGGCGGGCAAGTCGGTGATGACGTACCGGGCCGGCCCTAGCGCGCCGTCGGTGTAGCGGTCGCGTTCACGCCACAGGAATCGGTGCTGCTCAAGCTCATTCAGGCCCCCGGTCACGGCGCCGCCGCGTTCACGGCCGTGCCGGGCCAGGCCGGCGACCGTGACCTGCCAGCCGTCCCGGTGCGTGCTGATGCAGCCGAACAGTCCCTTCGCCCGATACGAGATACGGCTGTCCCTGAACAGCGCGTTGGCGATCTGGTGAACCGACCGGCCGCCATCACCCCGCGGCGGACGCCCGCCCCGAAGCCGGCATCGCTGGCGGGCTCCTGGACGGTGGATGCCGCATCGATCGGCGCAAAGTCCGGAACAGCGGGACGGTCGGTGATGCTGTAGACGATCTCTGCGAGGGTGCCGTCGGGGCGACGCCCGCGATCACGGACCAGGTAGCCGAACTCCTGCAACTCGCTCAGTCCCGCCCGCACCGCGTCCCGCACGTCCGGGCCCAGGGTGACAAGGGCGGCGATGGTCACCAGCCATCCGTTGCGGTGGGTACTGATGCAGCCGGACAGTCCCTTCGCCCGATACGAGATACGGCTGTCGCGGAACAACCCGTTCGCGATCTGCATGAACCGATCAGCCGCCTTCACCCCGCGGCGGACACCTGACCCGAAACCCCTCACCGCGCCGCCCAAGACTCAAGCCGCGTGCGGCGGGCACGGCAGCGCAGCGTGCCCGCCGGGGCGAGGCGGCCGGTGGGCGCAAGCGTGGAGGCGTCCGTGCGTTTCATACCGTCAGCTCAACCTCGGGCCCCGACCAGGCCGACGGCCGTGCGCACCGACCATCGGTCACGATCCGGCGAACCCCGGCCCTCACAGCCATGAGCGGGAGTGCGGTTCGGGGACGGCCACGCCTTGGCGAACGCCACCCTCGCCGCCGTGACCGGGAGCGTGGTCGGGAGATGGCCACACCTTGCCGGCACGGTGCGCAGTCGACTGCGCAGTCCCGGTCGCGCAGTCTTCGTGCACTATGCGCAATCAGGGCTGCGCACCGGATAGGGGGTTGTGCGCAATCGTGTCGGGTGCGGCGGGTGCGCTGTACGGCGTGCGGAGTCCGATGTCCGGTTACGCAGAGCCAGGTGTACCGATGCGCGCGGGCGCCCCCGCGGGGTCTGGTGGTGTCCTTTTACGGACCCGCGGACGGCGCTCGCCGGAGCGCGGCAGGAGGGGTGGGACAGGCGGGGTGGGGTTCAGGCATCCGCGGGCGGGAGGCCGGCAGATGACGCGGAGGCCGGCAGACCCGTGAGCCCGTGGTGGGGTCTGTGGTGGGGCCGACCATGGGCCCGACCACGGCCTTGTGTCCCCATCGTGACCGTGGTCGGCATCTCGTGGTCGGTGGTCGGGTCGGGGTCGGCGGGTTTCCTCAAGGTCAGCAAGCACACGTTCTGACCTGGGGGTCTGACCGTGTCCCCTGGCAAACAGGCCACAGCGGGCGAGGCCGCTGCTCCAATGGTCGGCGGCACCCGTCTGGACGCGACGCGGCGCCGCGTCCGGCTCTCACGCCTTGCGCTCTGAACGGCCATCGCGGCCGGCCCCCTCGCCCTGGCGGTCGCCGTCACCTCCACCCCGACCACGGTCGAGGCGGCTGCTCCACTCAAGCCCGCCGCCGTGCGCACCGCGGCGGCCGCTCTGTGAGGAGGCCGGGAGCGTTTTCAGCGCACCAGGAGACCGATGGCGACCGCCAGCCGTTCGAGGTAGAACTCCCTTGATGCAGCCTGATGCTTGAGGCCGATCGATGCGCTGATCATCGTCTGTGCGACGGGCAGGGCCGCCTCGCGTCCTGACTCGCCGGCGATCGCGTCTGTGATCAGTTCCTCAAAACGTCGCGGCGCGGTCTCAAGGATCTCTCCGAGGAGGTCGGGATTGTCCTCGATAACCGTCGCGACATCGCGCGTCAGCGGGCCGATATAGCGGCCCGCCCACTGGTCGAACGCTTCAGCGAGGCGCTCTGAAAGGGGGCGGCCACGGTCGGCCAAGACCCGTTCGACCGCGGTGATGTCGCGGTCCAAGGCCTGGGTGACGGCGGCGCGGAACAGCGTCTCCTTCGAGGAAAAGAGGAAGTAGAGCCCGGGCCGGGAGATCCGCGCCGCCCGCGCCACCTCCTCCATCGAGGTCTTCCGGTAACCGAATCGCGCGAACGTGGCCATGGCGGACTCCAGAACCATGGTTCGACGGTCGGTATCAGCGACTGTCGACGGTGGGTGGCCAGTGTCGGGACTGCTCATGGAACGAGCATACGAGCGGAAATCGAACTATACAAATCAAGTCTAGTACGTATAGTCGCCGCCATGGATACCAGCGAACTCATCCGCACGCCCTTCACCTCCTCCACCACCGCGGACGAGGTGTTGCGGGACATCGACCTCACCGGCGTCCGCGCCATCGTGACGGGAGCCTCCTCCGGACTCGGGATCGAGACCGCTCGTGCGCTGACCGCTTCCGGGGCGGAAGTGACGCTCGCCGTCCGGAACACGACTGCAGGTGACGCCGTCGCCGAGACGATCGGACAGTCGACCGGAGGGATCCGGCCCCGCGTCGTCCGGCTCGACCTCGCCGCCAGGGCCACCGTCACACGGTTCGTCGATGCGTGGCGCGGCCCGCTTCACCTGCTGATCAACAACGCCGGCGTGGTCACCAGCGGCCTCGAACGAACGCGTGAAGGCTGGGAGCTGCAGTTCGCGACGAACCATCTCGGCCACTTCGCGCTGGCCACCGGCCTTCACCACGCCCTGGCTCGGGGAGCGGCCGACCGCGACGGAGCACGGATCGTCTCGGTCAGTTCGACGGCGCACATGCGGTCCGGCATCGACTTCGACGACCTCCACTTCGAGCGCCGCAGCTACGACCCGCAGATCGCCTACGCCCAGTCGAAGACGGCGAACTCCCTCTTCGCCGTCGAGGCGACCCGCCTCTGGGCTGCCGACGGCATCGTCGCCAATGCGGTGAACCCCGGCGGCATCGCGACGGGACTGCAGCGGAACTTCGCACCGGAACAAAAGGCATCGCTCGACGCGGCCGAGGCTGCCGGAGTCTTCACATACAAAACGGTCGAGCAGGGGGCCGCCACCAGTATCGTCGCGGCCGTCGCCCCCGAGTTCGCTCACTCCGGAGGCCACTACCTCGACGATGCACAGGAGGCCTACACCGTGCCGAACGACGCCGACCTCGCGCAGCACCCGCACGGTGTCAAGGAATGGGCGCTCGACCCCGCCACCGCCAGGCGCCTCTGGACCGTTTCGACCGACCTGCTCCGCATCTGACCGCAGGCTCCTACGAAGTGGCCCAGTCCGTCGACGTCGAGGACGACGACCTGCTGGTATCTGGCCTCGATCAATCCGCGGTGGCGCAGGGTGCGCGTGGCGATTTCGGTGGCGAATCGGTGAGTTAGGGCGGCAGCGATGTCCTTCCGGACCGTCCCAGGCACCCGCCGCACGTCCCCTGAACCTGGAGAGCACGGCCGTGTCCACGCTTGCCCTACTCGTCGTGCTGCTGCTCTTGCTGGTCGCCATCATCGTCTTCGTCGGCCTCGCCCATCTCGCACCCAGCCACGACCCGGCCTGGACAAACCCCCTGATGGCCGCCCTCGGCGACGTGATCCTTTGGCGTTGGCCGCAGTGTGAGGCGCCTGGTCGGAACATGCATGGAAGCTGCCTGCCTATCTCGACCGGTCGCCCGACGAGGGTCCTTACACCAACGGAGCATTTGGACGTCTCTGGACAAGCAGGTGCCGTCGACCGGCCGTTGCAAGTCGTAATGGACAGGACAACCTTATGGACAGGTTGAGAGTCTTCTGGTCGATCACGTTGTGATCGGAGCCACGAGGAGATCATCATCAACGCCATTCGTAAGACCGTGACCGCCACCGCTCTCGTCGGTGCCGTCCTCGCGGGTTCCGCTGCCTGCGGGACGGTGGAGCAGGTGTCCGCGAGCAGGAAGCTCGAGCGGGCCTTCGAGGAGCTCGGCAAGGAGAAGACGCTCTCCTTCGAGGTCGACCTGGACACCGATGCCGCGTCGCTGAAGGCGCTGGACGCCTCGTCCGACCCCGAGCCCGGCGAGGAGATCCCGGACCAGGTCGCCGAGTTGCTCAGCGGGGCGAAGATCACGGTGACCGTGCAGTCGAAGAAGCCGATCGAGAAGTCCGGTGAGAAGGACCTCGTCGGTACGGCGATGAAGCTCAGCACTCCGGACGGCGATCTCTTCGAGTACCGGATGATCGGCGATTACACCTACATCCGTGCCGACATGGACGCCATGGGCAAGACCATGGGCAGCCCCCTGCCGGACCCCGCCGATCTGCCCCCGGAGGCCGGGGCAATGAAGGACGTCCTCCAGGGCAAGTGGGTGAAGTTCAACACCGCGGAGATGAATAAGGCCGCCGCCGAGGGCCAGGACGCCGAAGGCGGTGCCGCGCCGTCCCTCGACTCCAAGACGCAGAAGAAGCTTGTGAAGGCTCTTCGCAAGGTCGTCGCCCGTGAGGTGGTGGTCAAGGCCACCGGGGGCGAGGACGGCACCGAGCACGTCACCGCCACGGCTCCATTCCGCACGCTGGTCACCGAGTTGCTCGGCGAGATCCGGCCCGTGGTGAAGGACCTGCCGCCGGGCATGGAGCTGCCGCTGCCTACAGCCAAGGAGCTGAAGGACGCCCCGAACGCCAAGGTGACCGCGGACTTCACGCTCAAGAACGGTGAGCTGTCCCGGGTCCACGTCGACCTCGCCAAGCTGGCCGAGAACGCCAAGGTGAAGAAGCTCGGCCTCACACTGCGGATGCGCGAGGGCACCCTGCCGGGCGCTCCGGCCGGTGCCACGACGCTCGACCTGCCCGAGCTCATGAACAGCTTCCTCGGCGGGATGGCCATGAGCGATGCCGACATCGACACGAGCGGTCTCGACGCCCTCCCGAAGGACGCGTACTGATCGCACCGAGCGCGGGTGACCGCCTCGACGGCCGTCGCAGCGGTCGCCGCTTCGGTAGTGGCGGCGCCACTGCGACGAGGCCGTCCGGGAGGACGGAATGTGATCTGGTGTCGGTCACCTCGCCAGTGCCGGCGCCGGGTCACCTGGTCCCCCTTGGCGCATGGTGTGCGAGTACGCCCCGTGCGTCGACAGCCTGTGCGTGCTCGATGGCTGCCGGCCCTTCCGGCGTGTGGAAGTCACGTGCCTGGAGGAAGAATCGCCGCATGAGCCACGTACCGCAGTTGCACGCCGGCAAGGTCGCCTCGTCACCGATGCCGGGCGGGGCGTCGGCGTCGCCGCGGTCCGGCTATTCGCTCGGCAAGGGGCCGGTCTCCTCCTTGTTTCCGCGCCCGTGAGGCATCGTCACAGCGTGAGACACCAGTCCTGTTAGTCTCGTAGCGCCCATCCACAGCTTCCTGATCCGGCACTTCCCGAACGGGACTGATTTTCCGGCGCCTGGGATTGGGGCGCTCTCGGCTGTCTCCACGGGACCAGAGCTGCTCCGGGGGCACGTGTGCGGGCCCGCTCAAGCCGCTCCCGCCGCGCCTTCGTGCGCCGATCGATGCCCTTGGCCTGGACTTCGCCTTCTGCGTCGGCCACCGACAGACATTGCCGTCCCGCCAGCCGGAGACGCGGCGACCGGATCAGGTCGCCGGGCAGCTTGAAGCCCGCGGTCTCCTTGCGGGCGGAGGCCCTCTTCTTCGCGGTCTTGGTTGCCGTCTTCTTCGCCGTGTTCTTGGCGCAGGCCAGCACGGCGACTCGGATGCGAGCGCCGTACCAGTAGTGCACTGAACCTGTCGCGGTGAGCGGGTGCGTCTGAGCTACCGTCAACTTCCGTGTCCCACACGCCGTGAACGTCGAGAGTCCCCCGCACGTCCGCGAGACCGCTTCTCAGCTCGGGGGCGGTGTGCCTTACGCGCTGAAGGTCCTGGCCGGCCGGCTGGCGGATGAACCGGATCTGGGTGAGCCCTCGAGTCTGCCCGGCATCCTCAACGTGATGATCGACGGCGATCTTTTCGAGGACTGCCCTGCCCTGGCCGTTGGCTACATCCGCGAGCCCGACAGGATTGAGATCCGATTCGTAACCCGGCCGAAGATCATCCCACCCAGCCAGCCAGCCAGCCAGCCAACGTGACAGTGCCCGAAGAGCGCACCCTGACCGCTATGGTGACTGACCATGTCACCGATAGCTCGCACCTTGCAGATCGCCCTGATGCTCTCCGGCTTTGCCCTACTCGCCTATGCCGCCCTATGGGACATGGACGACGCCACGGGGTGGCAGTGCCGGGCCACGAAAATAGGACAGGAACCGGTGCAGATCTGCGGCACCGAGGACGGCCTGCACACTCCGATCCTCCTCGGTATGGCCGGGATCGCTCTAGAGATCGCGGGCGTTTCCGTCGTGGTGGGGGCCCGCAAGGGACGCTCGGTCGAGGCTTCGCCGTCAGCCGTCCCGGCCTCGTTCGCACCAACGCCCCTTGGTGCGGCGCCCTTCGGCTCAGCGCCCTTCGGGTCAGGGCAAACGCCCCCTGGCCCCGCTGCTCCACCCAGCCCATGGCCTTCCCAGGTGCCTCCACAGACTGGACCCGGACAGCACTGACGGAAGCCGCTACGCCGGAGGCCTGCTCGGTGACCGGCGGCGGGCGCCTACTCCAGAGCCGCACCGCCGGGAACCGGGGGCGAGGACCGGTGTGACTGAGCGCTTCATCCGACGATCGTTGCGTAGACCGACCGTCACCCATGCGCTCCGCTGATGCCGTGTCGGCGCGTCTGTGGCACAGTCAGCCTGGCGACCGCGCGCTTAGAGGGCATCTGATCTCGGTAGTTGGTGTTCTGGGATGTTTTTGTGACTGGCGTCGACAGTCGTCGTTGCATGTGGTGTGAGTGTTCGTCGTCCGTACCGCAGTGACGTGTCCGATGCCCGCTGGGCCTTGATTGAACCGGTCTTCACCGCCTGGCCGGCGAGACGGACCGGACCCGGCACGGCAGCTCGGGTGCACGACCTGCGGGAGATCGTCAACGCGATTCTCTACGTGAACCGCACCGGCATCCCATGGGAGTACCTGCCGCACGACTTCCCGCCCTACAAGACCGTCTACGACTACAACGCGAAGTGGGAGGCCGACGGCACCACCCAGCAGGTCCACGACCTGTTACGCGACAAGGCCCGGCGGGCCCACGGCCGCAGCACGGAGCCCACCGCGGCCGTGGTGGACGCGCAGAGTGTGAAGACCTCGGCGAACGTCGCCAACACCAACCAGAGCATCGACGCCGGCAAGAAGATCAAGGGACGCAAGCGGCATCTGATCACGGACACCTCGGTCTGGTGCCGGCCGTCCTCGTCACCGCCTCGAACGTGCACGACACCACCGGCGGCAAACTTCTGCTCGACGATCTGGCAGCGGCACATCCTGGCGTGACGCCCCACAGGGCACACCAGTTCAGGTGTCACCCGATCGTGCATCAGACCCGTGTCACAGCCGAGGGCTTTGACGAGGTCGTCGACGGAGCGGCTGGAGACGCCGTGGACGTACGCCTCCATGATGACCGCGTAGAGAACCTGGTCGATGCGCCGCCGACGCTCGAGGAGGCTGGGGAAGAAGCTACCGGCCCGCAGTTTCGGATGGCGAGTTCCAAGTCGCCGGCCTGCGTGGTCATCGTCTTCTCACGGTGCCCGTCGCGCCAGGTCGTGCGGGCGTCGGTGTGTTCGCCGCACTCGGCGCCGATCTTCGTGGTGGCCTCGGCCTCGATCAGTTCCCGGAGCAGTCGCTCGGCGACCTCGCGCACGAGTTCAAGGCCATCCGCCGAACGTAGTGACTCAAGCAGGCGAAGTAGGTCACGCTGGGACAAGGCCACCGTGCACCCCCTGGGGTCGAACTTCCCCTTCACTGCGGACAGTTGCACGGTGGCCTGCCAGTTGAGCCGGGAGCAGACACCGGCAGACGGTGCACCCGAGGGAGAAGAACCCGCGCACTCAACCGCGGAGATCCCCTACACCACACAGCGGGACGCCATCGCGGAACGGGTCATAGAGGTTTCAGTAGCGTTCCAGTTTGTCGCCTGTCCGCTCTTCATATGCGCGGCGCTTGCGGACAACGGACTCCACGCGCAGTTGCAGGCGCTTGGTCCACTGGGCGACGTCGGAAGGGTCGACCTCGCCGATGTCGCACTGGAGGAGCCAGCGCGTGGGATCGAAGCGCTCGGATGTGGTGGTCAGTGCGTCGGCGAGGTCAAAGGCGAGAATGCGCCGCGCGTGGGGGTCGGCGTCGCTGTCGGCGACGGCGGCAGCAAGCGTTTCGTATTCGCCGCGCTTCATCATGGCGTGTCTCCCGTTCGATGCAGTGGTCGTCGAGTCTGAGCAGATAGTTGATCGGTTGGGGCCAGGCGGCAGGTGGCCGGGGTCATGGGTGCGATGCCGATGCCAGGGTGGTGGCGTGCCAGCCGGGAACGGTCACGTCGTGGGCCGTGTCGGTGCAGGCCAGCAGGCGCCACGAGGTCGGAGTCCAGGCGAACACGGCGTCTTGGCCGAACGTGCGACCGATCGCGCGGGCTTGAGCATCGCTCATTCCACTTATGGCTACGCTGATTTCGGCGTGGGTGCCCGCGCCATCGCCTCCAACGGCCGGCCACCACTGCAGTCCGCAACGGTCGATGACGTGCAGCAGTTCGTGCTGCGCCCGAAGGTTCGATGGCGCAGTGCTGTGGTGCCCGCCGGGGTTGAAGGCAGTGACGATGTGGATGGTGCCCGCGCTGCCCAATGGGTGCGGCAGGCCAGATGGACCGTGTGCGCACCCGGGTGCGACGCGGATGTGGTAGGCGGGGAAGGAGATGTCCACAACCGCGCGCAGGTAGTGCGGCCACTGCACGGACAGGGGGAAACGAGTAACGGCAGGCACTAGGGTCTCCTTTACAAGGGGACCCCCTTACCTGCCGGCAGGGAGATCTTTTGGCCCGCTCTCGCGGGGTCATCACTCCTACCAGGCGCTGAGCGCCTGACGGAGATGATGTTGCCACACGTTGGGATCGACGTCCAGTGGCTGCTTTGTCCGCTCTGCCTGTTGCGAAGCACGGCGTCACCCAGCTGTACGGCGCTGCAGGTCTGGGCGGGTCCCCTTCCGACAGCAGTTTTCGCTCGTCCGAACTCTGCTCTCTACGATGACAATGACCCAGGCCCGGAACCGTGCCAGGCGGCGCCGGCCTCCTCCTCGTGCTTCTGGACATTCATCGCCTCAACGTAGGGGCGTGCAGGCACCGGTTGTCCTGGCCGGCTTCCCGTGAGCCCCCGGATGGGTCACAGCCGCAGACTCAAGGCGCCAGCGGCTGCTGGGTACATGCCGCGGGTCAGCATGTGCCGTCCACATACGGTCGGGCTTGGTGGCGCAGTGGGGATGTTTTGTCCCAGATGTGCCAGCGTGTTCCACACAGGGGATCCGTCTCGTAGGTCACTTCCGCTGGAAAGCCGTCGGCCTTGACGCGCACGGGCACTGGGTCTTTGGCAAGGCTTCTTCCGCAGCCGGGGCAGTCGATCGGCGTCTGCATGGGGTACATACCCATCTCGCTTCTCCTTTGGAAGGCGCTGATAAGGGATCGCTGTTTGGTCACTCGTGTCGGGGTCGTGCAGTCAATCGGCTGTCGCCGTCTGGCCTGGTTCAGACGGTGTGCACCCGAGAGTTGCTGGGGGTTTGTGTCGTCTCAGCCAAGGAGGTCGGCAGCCGCATTGCGGAGCAATCGGACGAGCTCTGGGATGTCGGCCGAGGGGTGGTGGGTGTAGAGCAGGTTGCTGGCGAGCATCGCGCGTTCGGCTGTCGTGCCGTGTTGGAATTCACCCGATCCGGCCAGTTGCGCTGCCCAGGTGGGGATGGCGGCCTGCCATTGCGTCTGCTGACGCTCGCCGATGATGTCGGCCCGCGTGGCTTTTGCTTGGGCGAGGGCACGCTGGATATAGGGGGATTGGAGGGGGCAGTCGGGGGCGAACATGGTGCGGGCAAGGTCGGCGCACCGGTCGTCTTGTCTTTGAGGCGTCGTGGCCGCCATGAACTGATCGTCGTCGAGGAGGGTCTGGTACAGCCGCCTTCCCCACCGCTTGAGGTGGGGGAACTGGGACTGTTCCTCCCGGACCACATTCACCTGGTCCTCCCATTCATTGAGGCGCTGGTGCAGGTCGTCGGCCCAGTCGGCCTGCGTTCGGTAACGGTGCACGACGTCACCGGAGCGGAACGTGGCAGCGAAGCCGCTCAGTTCGCCATCGCGTCGCGCGGCTTCGGCCCGCACGCGCCTGAGACCACGCAGGCTGGGATGCTTGAGAGCCTTCCCGTCGTGCAGGCGGTGGGCCCAGCCTCCTTGATGCCGCTCGATGCCGACGCTGTCCGGCTGTGCGGCGGCGACCTGCGCCACGAACTCGTCCCGGTCACGCCAGTCGACGACCGAGGTTTGAGCAGTGCCTGACGTCGTGTCCGGCTGGTCGGGCTGCAGCTGCGGGATGTGGTCGGCGCTGGGGTGGTCGCGGTCTGTGTGGATGACCATCAGGTCGTCCAGAGGCAGGCCCTGCAGCGCGGCGAGCAGCAACTGAAGATTTTCGGGCACGGGTCGCACGGGTCGCTGGTTTTCCAACCACTCCCACGCGCGGTCGTCGGTGCGGACCACCAGGCTGAAGCTGCCGCTGCTGCCATGGACGTCGGAGTCGGGGATGCACCCGTAGTGGGTGAGCTCTTCGATGGCCGCCTTGATGATGCGGGCATCGTGCTCGCTGTGCGAGGCCCCAGGGGCCGCGGCGGGCAGACAGAAGGTCAGCGTGTCCACATAGGTGGCGTTGCCGGGCATCCCCAGATCGTCGATCAGCTCGATAGAGCACTCCCCCGCCTCTGTGCTGCTGATGTAGGCGCTCGCCCATCCCTGCCAGGCATCATCCTCCTCCTCGCCGTCACCACCATCGTCTTCCTCGTCTTCGTTCTCTTCGTCTTCGGACCCAGAGCTCTCCACCGAGTCCTTCACCCACTGCCTCCATGCCTCGTCCGGATCGCCGCCCGCGGATTGGAGGTAGCGGTTAGGGTCGGCCAGACCGTGAAAAACAACGGCGGAGGCAAACCCCACGGCACCGCGGGCACTGGTGCCGACAATGTCAGGGTCGATGCCCGCGCGCACCAGGACATCGGCATCCTCGGGACTGCACCCCAGCGCCAGAAACCGGGCCCTGGGCCCTTCCTCGCCATACACGTGCACGGGCTCCTTACCTGGTGCGTGTTCTTGCTGGAGACTCCGACACTGCTGACCCAGACAGCGAAGGGCGTGATCTCCGGGTCGGTCTCGGTCTGCTCCGAGAGGTTCTGCGCGTCGTCCAGGTCCGACCACGCTTTGAAGCCTGGCTCTCTGTCGGCCAGAAATCCCTCGACGACCGGACCGAGGTCCTCGGAAGCCACATAGGTACCGCTGAACGGCAACCCATCCGGGGGCACAGAACCGGTCGAGCACCGGAGTTGCCCTGCCTGTTCGTCGTGCCACACGTAGAACGTCGCCACCCCAGAAACGCCCAGACCGCGAATGTGTTCCCGGATGGCAGCAGCAGTCCGCTCGAAGGCAGCCACCACCTCGGCGACGGACAACGAACTCCTGTCCTCGTCAGCTGCACCCATCGACCAGGTGTTGGTCTCCCCCTCCACCCGCCGGTCAGTCGGCTCCAGCACCAGAGGCTCGTCCGCCACCTCAGCGATCCACGTCAACAGCACCACAGCAGTATCCCTGCACAGCTCGACCCGAGAACCACCAAAAGTAACGACGTCTTACTGCCGATGTACCACCGCTCTCCTCACGTGCTGCAAGGTGCCCGGGAACAAGCTGCCGGTGAGCGGCACCTCGATGGGGAGGGCCTTCCATGACTGGAAACGCACGAAGTGACCCGCACGGTCATTCCGGCCCCGGCCGGTCGTCCAGGTGGACGTCAGACAGACCCTCTCTCATCCAGCCCCGGCACATGGACCCGATATGACAGGTATTGATCCACGCTCCCACGCAGCCCGCCGCCCCCGTCCCGCACCTCTGGACCGTGAGCCGCTCGAGAACTGGGCCGACGTGCCCGGCGTCCGTGGTGACCGCGACGACGTACTGCCGCGCAGAGCCGGAGGCGCCGACCCAGTCACGGCGAGCAGACGCGGCCTCCCGTGCTCGGACTGCAACCTCGCCTTCGGCAGGCACCTGCACCTGCACATCGACCCGGTGCCGGTCGAGGTGGGCAGAGTCCGCGAGGCCGTGCGTACGGCCCTCTGTGCATGGGGCTGCCCGTCTCCCGTCATCGACGACAGCGTCCTGCTCGCCAGCGAGCTCCTGGGAAACGCTGTCATGCACGGGCCGGACGCGCTGATCACGGTGAACCTCGTACACGTCGGCGACAGACTGCTGCTCGAGGTCACCGACGCCTCCCCGGTACGCCCCACGGTCCGGCAGCCGGGGCTTGAGGAGGAGCAGGGGCGCGGGATGTTCCTGGTGCAGGCCATCGCGTCCGCCTGGGGGTCGCAGCAGGAGTCCCTCAGGGGGAAGACCACGTGGTGCACTCTCGCTCTCGACGGCGCCGTCCAGCCGCCGCGGCCGCATCTGCACCCCTGATTGTTTCCTGAGCCTCGAGCGCCCCGACCGCCTCCGCCTCCCCCGTCGAGCCTTCCTTCGGTGAGTCTTCCTTGTCAGAGCGGCGGTAGAGGGCCACAGAGGGCGGTGGAGCCTGGGTCCGGGCGGGTGAAGGATCCCGCGCCAATCGCGCCAGGACTCGACCGGAACCCCGTCCGGTCCTTGCTCCCGAGCACCGGTCCTACCGGTTCCTACCGCCGGTATACCGCTGCTCTCCCGCTCACGGGCACGGTGAACAGGTAATCGCCGCCTCCACAGGCGGTCATGAGGAGGACCAGTGACCGGTGTTATGAACGACAACGGCCAGGGTGCGTCCGACCGGCCGGACGGAAGCCTCTACCGGTGGGACATCCACCACGTCTCCAACAGCCGGCACCAGCACGGGCCGTGCGGTACCTGCGTGACCGAGGACAGCGCACGCGCCTGCATCGAGGCGGCGCTGGCCGCCGCAGTCGGCCCGGACGTCTACGCCTGGGGGTTGCTCAGCCGCGTGTCCGCCGCGACGACGGAGGCCGGGACGACACACGCCGGGACGGTGGGAACGGAGCCGTCGTGGAGCCGTACGCCCGTCGCGTGGGCCGCACCCGGACCGGACGGAACAGTGGCCTGGCTGTCCCACGGCGGTCGGCCACTCGTCGCCGTGCAGGGGGGCGAGACGTCGGCGGCGTCCGCGGAGAGCATCTCGTCACTGCTGTGCCGGTTCGGTCGTGAGGTCCGGCGGTACAGGCTCACCGTCGGACTCACCCAGGCGGAGTTCGCCGATTCCGTGGACTGCACCGAGACGACGGCCCGACGCATCGAGAGCGCCAAGCAGATGCCGTCGTACGACTTCGCCCAACGGGCGGACCGGCTCCTGGGCGCCGATGGCGCGCTGGTGAAACTGTGGCCGTTGCTCATCCGGTCCGCCTATCCGGACTGGTTCTGGCATGTCATCGAGCTGGAACAGCGAGCCGGCTTCATCCAGGAATTCGAGTCCGTTGCCATTCCCGGCCTGTTGCAGACAGAGGCGTACGCGCGCGCCATTTTCACCGCCGCCCACCCGGTCGCCCCGAAACTGCAGATCGAGCAGTTCGTGGCCGCCCGTATCGACCGGCAGCGCATCCTCACCAGAGTCGAACCACCCCAGGTCATGGTGACCCTCGACGAAGGCGTCCTGCGCCGCTGCATCGGCGGGAGTCGTGTCATGAGCGAGCAGCTCGGGCATCTCCTGGAGCGCGCCGATCTGCCCAAGGTCCACCTCCAAGTGATCCCGTTCAAAGTCCGGCAACACCCCGGTGGCATGACGCCTTTCCGCCTCATGGGATTCCGGGAAGGCGCAGACGTCCTGTACGGGGAGACGTTCATCGGCGGGCAGACAACCGTCGACCCCGCCCAGATCCAGCAGCACAAGCTGGCTTTCAACCTGATCCAGTCCGAGGCACTCTCCCGAGACGACTCACGGGTTCTGATACGCGACCTGAAAGAGGAATTGGACCGTGCATTCCACTGAACGGCCCTGGCGCAAGAGCAGCTACAGCATGGGAAACGGCGGTAATTGTGTCGAGGTGGCGGACGACGCCCACACCGTCGACGCCGACACCGTCGTCGCCCCCGCCATCGGCGTGCGCGACAGCAAGGTTCCCGACGGGCCGGTGCTCACGCTCCCCAGGGAACAGTGGCAGGCCTTCGTCGCAGGTCTCAAGGGGCTCACAGTCCTTGAAGGACGCAAAGGTTCCGAAGTGCTCCGACGCCGTCGTAGAGTTCACGCGGGTACGCGTGCGGTCTTGCCTCTCAAGGGAGTTGGAGCCGAGAATTCGTGATCCGCGCGTTCCGCGTCACCGTCGCCCCGGAGAGAGACACCACATGGTTGGCCAGGCCCGATCAGCCGGCCGGCACCCGCGTACTGCCGCGCGACCGGCGTGTGTCCGACCCTGTCGGACCGGGTGACGGCGTACGGTGCGTGACATGCGGTATCGGATACTTGGGCCGCTCGAGCTCCGGCGCGACGGTCAGCAGGTTCCCCTCGCGCCGGCCAAGTGGCGGATGCTCCTGGCGGTGCTCCTCTGCGACGCGAACCAGCTGGTGTCCACCGACCGGCTGATCGCGGAACTATGGGGCGCCCGGCCTCCGCAGAGCGTGAACAAGCTGCTGCAGGGCTATGTCTCGCGGGTACGGCGCGCGCTGGGCGACGAGTCGGGTGAGCTGCTGGTGACGCATGTGCACGGCTACCGCGCCCACGGATACCGGCTCGTCGTGGCACCGGACGAGGTCGACTCCCACCGGTTCGTCGAACTCGTGAAGCGGGCCGGACAAGAACTCGGCCGGAACTCGGCCGATGCGGCCGCCGCCCTGCTCGGCGAGGCGCTGGACCTGTGGCGCGACGTTCCGTTCGCCGACGTGCCGCCGACACCCGCCGTGGAAGCGGAGGCCTCGCGCCTGACGGCCAGTCACACGCAGGCGCGGGAGTTACGTATCGAAGCGCGGCTGCGGCTCGGCCGCCACGAGGCCGTGCTGGACGAACTCGAGGCACTGATCGCCGAACATCCGCTCCGGGAAGCCATGCGGGGCCAATTCATGCTGGCGCTGTACCGGTCGGGCCGGCAGGCGGACGCCCTGGCCGCCTACCGGCAACTGCGCCACCGTCTGGCCGAGGAACTGGGCATCGAACCGGGTCCACCCCTCCAACAGCTCCACCAGCGGATCCTCACCGCCGACGCGTCCCTGCTTCTCGGACCCGAACCCGGACCCAAGCCGGAAGCCCGGGCTGAACCCAGAACCGGGCCCGGCCCCGAGCCCGTCACCGCTCGCGGACCAGCCGACCGCGCCCCCGAAACCGACCACGCTCCGTCCGACCGCGCTCGCCCGGACCGCGCCCGACAGGACCGCGCATCCGCCGGCCGCACGGAGACCGCGGCAGGCATACCCGCCCTGGTCCCCCGAGAACTTCCCCACGTCGGCAGCGCCTTCATCGGCCGCGCCAGCGAGAGCTCCGTACTGCGCAAGGTGCTGGACCGCGCCGACGACGGGCATGTGGCGATCGCCGCGATCGACGGGACCGGTGGCGTGGGCAAGTCGGCTCTGGCGATCCACACGGCCCATCAGCTCGCCGACCGCTTCCCGGACGGCCAGTTCTACGTCGATCTGCACGGAGCCACCGTCGGCCTGACGCCCCTGGAACCGGGTGACGTGCTCGGCCGGTTCCTCAGCACGCTGGGGCTGCCGCAAGTGGCCATCCCCACCAACCCCGACGAGGCGGCCGCCACGTTCCGCTCCATGGTCGCCGACCGCCGCATCCTCGTGGTGCTCGACAACGCCGCCGGTGTGGAGCAGGTCCGCCCGCTGCTCCCCGCCGGTCCTGGCTGCGCCGTACTGATCACCAGCCGCGAGATGCTCACCGCTCTGGAGGGCGCCACACACCTCCACCTCGGCGTCCTGTTCCACGACCAGGCGATGGGACTGCTGGAACGGCTCCTCGGCCCAGAGCGGGTGGCCGCCGACGCGGAGGCGGCGGACGCGATCATCAGGATGTGCGGCGGCCTTCCCCTGGCCCTGAGGATCGTCGGCGCCAGGCTGGCCGCCCGCCCCAGCTGGCCCCTGAGCGCGTTCGTCGAGCGGCTGACCGACGCCCAAGGGCGGCTCGACGAAATCCGTGTCGGCGACGTGTCCGTGCGGGCCAGCTTCCACGCGAGCTATCACGCCATCTGCCACGGCGACAATCCCACCGACCAGGCCGCGGCCCGCGCCTTCCGGCTCCTCGGGGTCGTGCCGGGGTCCAGCATGAGTCTGCCGGCGGCGGCCGCCCTGCTCGGCGTGTCGACCGGTCCGGCCGAGGACGCGCTCGAACGGCTGGTGGACGCACATCTGCTGAACAGCCCCGCTCCGGCGCGCTACCAGATGCACGACCTGCTCCGCCTGTTCGCACGTGAACAGGTATGGGCGGAGGAGCCCGAGACGGAGCGCGAACGGGCTCTGGAGCGCGTACTTCGCTTCTATCTCGCCGCCACGCAAAAGGCCGTGGCCTTCCTGGAGGTGCCGACCTACTTTGACCGCCGCACGCAGGATCACGTGTCCGCGGGCATGGCCGGCACGCCGGGTCTCCCGGCGGCGCGCATCAGGGACCAGAGGGAGGCCGAGGCATGGCTGATCACCGAGCGCGCGAACCTGATGGCCACTGTCCTGGACGCCCTCACGCAGTCCCACTCGACGGCGCGCCTCGCTGTGCGGCTGACGGAATTGCTGCAGTGGTACCTCTACCCGTACGCCCGCGCCCGGGAGTTGTGGATCCTGGGCGAGGCGGCCGTGCGTACCGCGCGGCGTCTCGGCGACCGGGAGAGCGAGGCTTGGGCGCTGCACAACCTGTCGGCGGTGTACTGGCTGCACCGCCAGTTCGACAGAATGCGGCAGTGCCTGGAAGCGGCGCTCGTCATTTGGCGTGAGAGCGGCGACCGCGAGGGCGAACGGCGCTCCCTGCACAACCTCGCGGACGCGCTGACGGAGATGCAGTCGTACGAGGAGTCTGTGGCCCTGCAGACCCGGCAACTCGATCTCGCGCGCGAGGCCGGCGACCGTACGGCCCAGGTGGTCGGTCTGGGCGACCTCGGCCGTGCGTACCGCGGTCTGGGCCGCGTCGAGGACGCCTTGACCTGTTTCGAGGAGAGTTTCCAGCACGCGCGGAAGATCGGTGACAGCAGCCTGCAGAGCTTCGCCCTCCACGAGATCAGCGCCCTCTGCTTCGAACAGGGCAGGAACCAGGAGGCACATGAGTATCTGGAACGCGCCGGGATCCTCGGCGGGGGCCACCTCACGACGTACGTCGGCTGGCGCGGCCACGCGTGGAGCGCGTTCTTCCCCGCCTGTCTCAGCCTGCGGATCGGCCCGGACACCGTCGGACCGCCGCCGTTGTGACGGGAGCCGGGCTGTGGGGGTGCCGGACATCGGTTCGCACGGGCCCGCGCGTGCGACTGGTCTACCGCCGCTCTACCGGTGGCGTGCACAGTCGGTTAGGACTGCAGGATTTCAAGATTTCCGTCCCAGGACTCGGCAGGTCTCATGGAAGTCATAGCACCCAGCGAAGACCGCATTCTGCGGATCACCCCGACCGACGATCCGCCCGGCCTCCGGCTGGCCGGTGAACTCGACGCGACGCGGCACGGCGAACTCTCCGAGGCGCTGTCCTCGCATGTGGCCGAGGAGGGTGACGTCCAACTCGACCTGGCCGGACTGACCTTCATCGACCTCGGCGCGCTCAGCCTGCTGACGAGCTTCGTGGAGAGCCGCGGCGGCGCCCTCCGGCTCGTCCTGGACAATCTGTCGCCCGCGGTGGGGAACCTCATCGAGACAGTGGGTTGGGAACGCCTGCCGGGGCTCGTGCAGGGGCAGAGGGGGACTTCATGACAACCGGGACACGTGCCGATCAGCCGGTGGCCGACGGCCGGCGGGGCGACCACACGGTCCGGCACCAGGCGCTGCTCTACGGCGACGAGCGGGAGTTCCTCGCGGGCACACTTCCCCATGTCCGCGAGGGCATCGAAGCCGGCGCCCCGACGTTCGTGGTGACACCGGGCAACGAGGCCGAGGCGCTGCGCGACTCGCTCGGGCAGGACGCCCAGGCCGTGCAGTTCATCGATCCCGCGGACGTCTACACGAACCCCGTCCGGGCCATGGCCGCGATGACCGCCGTCGCCAAGTCGCTGGGTCCACGCCCGGCGTGGGTGGTGGCGTCGGACGACTGGAGCCGATACCGGGACGCGATCGAGTGGGTGCGCTACGACTCGATCTTCAACCTGAGCTTCGCCAACGTACCCTTCCGCAGTCGCTGCTGCTACAACACCGCGGTCCTGTCGTCCGACGCCATCGCACTCGTGCGCCAGACCCACCCGAAGATCCTGGAGGGCGACGTACTGCGGGACAACCCGCAGTACCGGGAACCCGAGGATTTCGTCGGCGACCTCGACCGGCTGCCTCTCGCCCCTGCCCCGCAGCCGGCCGCGACGATGCGCATTCTCCCCACCGAACTGCACACCGTTCGGGCATTCGTCGCCGACCAGGCGAAGCGCTGCGGGCTGTCGGCCGATGCGCTGCACAACCTGCTCGTCGCCGTGACCGAGGTGGCAACCAACGCAATCCGCCACGGCGACGCCCCGGTGACGTTGCGCACCTGGCCCGACGACGGCCTGGTCTGCGAGATCACCGACTCCGGCAACTGGCAGCCCGACGAGTTCATCAGTTGGCAGCCGCCCGAGTCCGCGGTGGACTCCGGCTTCGGCCTCTGGGGGGTCGGGATGCTCTGCGACACCGTGCAGGTGCGGACGGGATCGAACGGGACGACGGTACGGCTGCGGAGCGCCTGAGCGGCGGGAACGCCGCGGCGAGCGGACGTCCTGACGGCTTCCGGATCCCCGCGCGCGGAAGGGCGTCCGACCTTGGCAGGAGCCAGATCGGACGCCCTTCCGGTGGTGTCCGGCCGGTGCCACCGAGATCTTGGTGGAGAACCTGGAGGACGCGGCCGGTGGGCACAGATCACCCCCGGGGCCTCGGCACTGGCTTCGTCATCCCCACGTCGATGATGCCGGGTTCCGTGGCCGACACCCCCGCCCCGCCCGACGCCGGGCCACTGGACAGCAGCCTGGCCGGCGCCCGCGCACTGTACGACCAGGGCCCACGCACGGCTCCCGGCCGCACTGCCCGACCTCAGATCACCCGCGCCACCGCGGCTCTGCCCGCTGTGTCCGGGTCCGCCACCTCGACCCCGACCTGGTCGACGAGGAGGACTTCGCCCGGCACCTGCCCCTCACCGACCCGCCGGACGTCGGCCTTCTGTGGCGCACCGGTAACTAACAGCGCAACCCCCACTTCTTCCCCTGCCGTGGCCTACGCCGAACTGCACTTCACCCCGGCCTGTGGCCCGACACCGACCGCCGTGACCTGTGGCGGGCCGTCACCGCGTACACCCACCTCCAGCGCCGCCACGGCGCCGCCCCGGTTCGGTGACGGCACGCGCACCATTACGGCTCTCCGTTCGCTTTCCGGCACGAAGGGGCGGCATGGATGACGTGGGGCACGGTGCACAGGTAGAGCGGGCGACCGGCCGGGACTCGGGTGTCGGGCGGGATGGTGAACGGGCGGCGGTTGTCGATGTTGTCCTGGACCTCGATGCCGGAGAGCAACTGCTGCAGGACGTTGGAGGCGCGCGGCGGGTTCGCCGGATTCCAGACCCGGCCGATCGCGGCCGCCGCCGCACGGAACGCGTCTCGTCCCGTGTCCCTGTCGCTGTGCCGGTCGGTGGAGAACGCCACATACGTCAGGTCGACCGCTGTGAACGTCTCCAGACTGGCGGACTTGCTCAGCTCCGGGTACTCGATCAGGACGTTGGCGTCAGCGGTGAGGAACGGGAACTCCCGCACCTCGCCGGCACCGCACCGGCCCTGTACGGCGTTGAGGACCCGGGGCAACGCGTTGCCGCGGGCCGCGTACAGCGTGATCCCGTCGGTCCTGCCCGATGTGCAGATCCTGGCGGCGAGCTCTTGCAGCCGGTCCGGGACACCGAACTGTTCCCGGGGCGAGTCGCGGATGATGGCGGGCGGCTGAAGGGTGACGTGCCGCGCCCGCAACTCCTCGTCCAGATCCTTCTTCAGGTTGGTGCTGTAGCGGTCGCGGTCGTCGTAGATGACGAGAGCCTTCACCCGCCGCAGTTCGACGACGCGCCGTGCCAGGGCCCGCGCCATGTGGCGGCTGGTCGGCTGTGTCTGGAAGTAGTGCGGCGCCTCGGCGGTCATGAAGTCGCCGGTGACCGAGGCTCCGATGACGGGCAGGTCCGCCGACAGCTGGTTGATCGCCTTGACGGACTCGTCCCGGCTCTGCGCGATGCCGATCACCGCGGTGATGGTCGGGTCGTCGGCCGCCAGCTCGTTCACCCGCTTCACAACGGTGGGGGCCTGTCGGTAGGCGTAGCCCACGTTGGCGACCAGCATCCGCAGGCCGGGCTTGGTCGAGTCGAACTCGAGTGCCTGCTCGTTGTAGCGCTCCATGGCCTGCACGGCACCGCGCAGTTGCAGCACTCCCGGCGGAGTGAGCTGACCGCTCCCCCGTTTCGGGTCGGCGGTCAGCGGAGCGAGGAAGACGACGGTGGCGTACGGGCTGCCGTGGCGTTCCACGGCAGCGTTCTGACGCCGGACGCGGTCCTGAAGATCACGCAGGAGCTTCTGGTCGGGTAAGTGTGTGAAGTAACAGGCGTCCCGTGCACGCGACGTCTCGGTGTCGACTCCGACGCGCACGCCTGCTGCCGTCCAGGAGTCCCGGCACGGGGGGTCCCGATCCGGTTTCAGAACGAAGACCAGGGAAATCAACGCGCCCAGCAGCACCATGGTCGTCAGCCAGCCCGCGTAGGCGGACCAGCCGCTCACCCGGCGCACCGGCACGGCCATGTAGCGCTCCAGCCAGTCACGGACGGCCGCCCTCGCCGATCCCCCCAGGGCGACCGTCAGCTGCCCGTCCCGCTCGGTTCCGGGCGGCAGGGCCTTGCCCGCCAGCAGCTCCTGCAGTGCGTTGGCCCCCTGCTGGGCCGACCGGGCACTTCCCTCGGGGCCGCCGTCGGCGGCGTTCTGCGAGTCCGCGACGCCGCCCGGTACCGGACTGGCAGCGATGAACAGCATCGGCACCGCGCGACGCCGCAGCCGCCGCGGCCAGGTGTCACGCTCTCGCGTCCGCAGTGCGAGGAAGGCGTCAAGCAGACGCTGGGCGGGCGCACCGTCGGTGTCGCCGGTGTGCGGCAGCAGCACGGTGAAGGGCCAGATCCGGCGACGTCGGCGCGGGTTGAACAGCCCCCGTTCGGTCGCCCGGGTCAGATCCATGGCGAGCGCTTCGAGCAGCAGGCTCTGGCGCAGCGCCGCGTTGTGCCGCAGGGCCCCTTGAACCCCCAGGTGCACGGCCGCATCAAGGAACCCGAGGGCGGGGACGTTGGCGCGGCTCACCTGCTGGGCGAACCACCGAAGCCGCTTCGTCCGGTTCAGCCACCAGCCGTAGAACCACTGTGTCGGCAGGGCGACGAGGAGAATGAAGGAGATTCCCAGCTTCTGCATCACGCCGTCCGCGTTCACGAGCTCGCGCAACTGGGGCAACCCCGGCGTGCGTTCCTGCCACTCCTCGTACAGCGCCCTGACCAGGATCTTGCGCTGCTGATGGGGCAGCCCCACGCCGACGTCGGTGTCCAGCACCCTGCGGCAGACCCAGTAGGTGGGCATGGGGAGCCCGTCGTCTCCCCGGGTGAGCGGAGGCATCGTGCTGTCGAACTGTTTTGCGATCTTGTCCATCAGCACGACATCGGGCTCGGGTTCAGGGTCGTCAACCGCCTGGTCGAGGACGTCCCGGTCCACGACCGCGTGCGGGACGATGCCCTTTCCGTCCTGACCCCTGAGCCGCTTTTGATACGCGTCGACGTACCTCGTTCCCAGTCCGGAGCCGTCCTCGAAGACGACCACCGGCGGTTTACGCCTGTCCACCGGGGACGATGCCAGTGCGTCCAGCGCGCCCGTCAACCGGTGCACGCCGTCCAGTGGCGGAATATCAACGCCCAACTCTTCACCTCACGTTCGACTGAGACCAACGCCCAAGAGGCTGGCAAGGATCGGGAGTCGTTTCCTGAGATGACCCTTAAATCGCAAAGATAGACATATTCGCGACGTGTGCGGACCGAGGGCGACAGCACAAACACCGAGCGCGACAGCAATACTGGGGTTCTGCCGACTGACGCCTACCGGACCGAACATAATGGGCCAACAGGTGGCATCTCCACTGAAACGAACAGCAATTCGAAGGGTTCCGCGCATGGGGTTACCTCTGGGGGGCGGCGGATCCGCTCGACGGCCGGGGCACGGTCACTGGCCGGCGGCGAGTCTTCTGGGCGGATTGTCCGTGGAGCCCCGTGAGCAAATAGTCCGGCTGGGACGGCCGGTGCGCTTCGAACGGGGCGAGCGGCTGCTGCGGGAGGGCGAGTACGGCTCACACGTGTTCCTCCTGCTGAGTGGCTGGTACAAGGTGCTGGCCAGGACCAAGGACGACCGGGAGGCGCTCCTTGCGGTCCGGGCCGGCGGTGACCTCGTCGGCGAGCTGGCCTGTTTCGACGCGCAGCCCCGGGTGGCCACTGTCGTGGCCGCCGTTACCGGCAGCGCCAAGCTGATAGGACGCCAGCAGTTCCTGGACTTCCTCGCGTCATACGAGGAGTCGGCGCGGGCCGTCATGTGTGCGGTGGCCGGGAAGCTGCGCTGGGCCACCCGGCGGCGCCAGGATTTCGGCAGCTGCCCGGTGGAGACGCGAGTGGCCCGTGTCCTGCAGGAACTGGTGCGTGCGTACGGGCAGCCCTGCGCGACCGGGGTCTCGATCGGGGTGTCGCTGACCCAGCCGGAGCTGGCGGAGCTGGTCGGCGCCTCCGAACCGAGTGTGCACCGGGTACTGCGCTCCCTTCGTCAGCAGGGCGTCATCGAGACCGGCTACCGCCGTGTCCTGGTCAGGGATGTGCCCGAACTCTCCCGGATCGCCGCGACCGACGCGGACACCGCTCACCGGGTGGTCCCCGCGGACAGCAACCACAGGATCGCCGCAAGGACCATCGCACCCACCCAGCCGACAGCACGGCTCGTGTAGTCGTTCTTCAGGGTGGCGATCCTCGCGATGGCGTGGGCCGTCGCCCATGCCTGAGCCGTCAGCCGCCCGTTGTCGGCCCCCTCGTGGTCCGCCGCGTCCAGGGAAAACCTGTTCGGCTCCGAATGTCGCCCCGTGCGCGGCCGGATCACCTGCACCAGCAGGTAGCCGGACACGGTGAAGGTGAGGAGGTAGGCGAGGAACGCCAGCCAGAACAGTGCGGCCGGCAGGTGGGGGGGGGGGGGCGGGGGCCCCCCCCCCCCCCCCCCCCCCCCCCCCCCCCCCCCCCCCCCCCCCCCCCCCCCCCCCCCCCCCCCCCCCCCCCCCCCCCCCCCCCCCCCCCCCCCCCCCCG
>NZ_JBHTWG010000050.1:0-7797 GCF_042792555.1 Streptomyces sp. NPDC056628 | reverse complement strand
AACCCCGCCCCCGCTGTGTGGGGTGCTTGGTTGTGGGTGGGGTGTTCGGGTCGCCCCCCCCCCACCACGTGGGGGGCGGGGGGGGGGGCGGCGCCGGGCGCCCCCCCCGACCCGAACTGCGCGGACACGACGGCCGCGAGCCCCACGTGCACCGTGACGAGGGTCCCCGCTTTTGCATCCGCCTGCTGTGTGACCTGCTGGAACGACGCCATCGCGGCAACCGCCGCCGCCAGTTCCCGGGCAGCCGGGTCATGTTCGGCCACCACTCAGTGTCCGTCGTGGTGGAAGGGGTGGCTGTCGTGGAAGTGGTGCCCGGGGTCGTGGTGGACCGGATCGTCGTGATGGAGGTCCGGATGGTAGGGGTCCGGGTGGTACGGGTCGGCGTGGCACGCGTCGGCGTCATGCCCGTCCTGGTCGTGCGGCGCTGCGTAGTGCGCGTCCTGCGCATGCGAGTCGGCGTGGTACGCGTCGTGATGGTGCGGGTGGGCGCCGTGAGGGCCGGGGTGGGGCGGGCCCCCATGATGCGGGGTGGTGGGAGGAGGACCGGGGAGTCTGGCGTCCGCGTGGTGAGCGCTGCCGTGATGCCCGCTCCCAGGATGGGCACCTGGCGGGTGCCACCCCGGGTGGTGGCCGTCGACGCGGTGGCCGTCGCGCGGTTCGATCTCGTCCGGGCCGTCGAAGTCGCCGTCCCCACCCTCGTACGACCCACCCGTGGCGCAGCCCGGGAGCACCCACTCCCGCAGCGTCTGGCTGTGCGAGACCGCCGCGGCCGCCAGATGGGCGGCCCCGAGCGCCGGCACGACGAACTCGCGCATCGCCGTACGCGTCGGTGAATGCCCCCAGATCACCGGCTCCGCCCGGCGGTCCGGGACCGGAGCCGAGGGCGGCACGTGCAGCCAGGCGCCGCACGCGAAGTCCTTCTTCACGACGGCCACGTCGATCCGGCGGAACTCGGTGGCCAGACCGAGCCCGTCGGGCAGGATGACGTCCCGGTACATCTCGTCCGGCACGGCCAGCGCCAGGTCGCTGCCCGCCTCCTCCTCAAGGGCGTCGCGCAGCCCGTCGGAGTCAACCAGCCGGTTGACCAGCACCACGGAGTCGCCCAGATACCCCCGGTCGGCCCGCGAGACCGACCCCAGCGCGAGAGCCGCCCGCATCCGCATCCGGCCGAACGAACCGGGCGTGCGATTCGCCTGGTAGAGGCCGTCCCGCAGGCCGAGGACCAGTGCCGGGACCACGCGCACGGCATCGATCCTGGCCGGGAAGACGACCATCTGGCCGTCCCCCTGCACCTGCTGCTGGGCACGAACACGCAGCACCCGGGCCCGGCGCAGCGCGTGTTCGACCACGAGCCGGAGCCGGTACTGCGCGTCCTCCTGGGCACGGTAGCCACCACGGCTGTAGTGACGCAGGTCGACGGCCAGACACAGCCGCCTGCGGTAACGGGCCATCACATCCTCATCAATTCGGCGACCAGGTCACCGATCTCGTCACCGGCGCGGTTCAGCAGTTCGTCCAGCCGGGTCAGTTCGCCACGACGACGTTCGACCGCCTCCTCGCCCTGGTCCAGGGCCTCCCGGGCGGAGTCCACACTGCGGGTGAGCTCCTCGATGCGGGAGGCCATGCCCTGGGTGATCTCCTTCCGGATGGGCTCCACGCTCTCCGCGGCGAAGGCGCGGGCGGCCTTATGGGCCTCCTTGGGGGCCGCCAGCCGCAGCTCGCTGGCCATCGCGCGGCCGATCTCCTCCCGCATCTTCTTCTCCACCCGGTCACCGGCGCTGCCGCCCTGGAAGATGCCCTGTGCGATCCAGGCCGCGAGGAGCGTCGGCAATCCGAACGGGGTGGCCATCCAGGCCAGCAGGATGCCGAGAGCCGGCAGGACGGTGCGCAACGCCTCCTTCGGCCCGAACCGCACTCCGACCAGGGCACCCGCCGGCCCGCTGAACCAGAGTCCGACCGCGCCCGTCAGGAACCGGATCAGTGGCTCGCTCTCCCGCCCTTCGGCCGGGACCAGCGTCCCGCTGTTCCCGTGCAGGTCGACGCGCAGTTTCTCCAGGGCCGCTTCGAAGGAGGTCAGTTCGGCGTTCATCCGCTCGGCAAGCTGCTCCAGGTCCAGCTCGATCACGGGCGCCAGCGACTCGGTCACCCAGAGGGCGACCTTCTCCTCCAATGCCTTCACCGTACCGGCGGCGATCTCCTCCGCCACCTGCTTCGCGCGCTCCTTGGCCTTCAGGGGGTTCAGGCCGAGCTTGGTGGTGATCTCGACATCCTGCGCGATCACGGGCGCCTCGTCGGCCGCGGCTGCGAGGAAGCCCCCGAGCAGGGTCTGAACCCGGTCCTGCAGCACCCGAGTCTGATTGCGGATCTCCAGGGTGATCTGCTGCGCCTGCGCCTGCAGGTCCCTGAGCGGCTGCTGGGCGGCGGCCCAGCGTCGTTCCAGATCGTCGCTCTCCGCCTCGAGCATGCTCAGCTCGGAGGGGATGTTGTGGCGCAGTTCCTGTGCGATGCCTTCCAGGGAGCGGGCCGGGGTCAGCAGCTTGACCTTGTGCCGCTCGGTGGAGAGGTACCGTTCCAGTTCCCTCTCCACCGCGTCCACTCCGGAGCGTCGGAACGCCTCATCGTCCTCGGCCGTCCGGGCCCGCAGCGCCGACTTGGCGTCGACGAAGAAGAACCGGTTCCGGTCGCGGTCCTCTCCGCGCAGATCGGTGATGCGTCGCCGGGCGGCGGCAACGACGTCGTCACGCTCGTGGTCGTCGATGGCGTCGAAGTAGGTGAACACGAAGAACGGGTCGTGCGCGCTCAGACTCGTCTTCAGGAAATCGGACTCGCTGATGCTCATCGGGGCGATCGCGTGCTGCAGGAAGATCACCGCGTCCGCCTTGCCGAGATGCGTGACCGTGATCTCGTTGTGGCTCTGGTAGGCGTTCAGGCCGGGCGAGTCGATCAGTACGACGTTGTGGCGGCACAGTTCCAGCGGCCAGACCAGCTCGGCCTTGACATACGGGCTGCGCTCGCCGCCCGCCGTGTTGTTCACCGTGATGAGTTCGACGAGCCGGCCGGGGTCCACGGCCTCCGGTTCGACCGCGTCCTCGGTCCACAGCAGCGCGGCCGGCGACTCGCCGAACCTGACCTCGGTAATAACGGCGGTCGCGGCGATCGCCTTGACCGGCAGCACACGGTCTCCCAGCAGGGCATTGAGGAAGGTGGACTTCCCGCGGTTGAAGTCGCCGACCACCATCACGTGGAAGGCCTCGTTCTCGATCCGTTCGAGCAGTGCCGTCACCTCCTTGACGGCGCCGTTGTTGCCGATCTGCTCGGCGGCCTTCTCCGTCCGGCGGCACATCTCGGCCAGCCTCAGCCGCTGTTCGTCGGCGGCCGCGTACCCGCTCTCTTCGCTGGTCATGGTTAGGCCGTCCTCTTCCTTGTTCATCGCTCTTCCTCCTCGTTCCTGCACGCCGAGGCGAGTACGGACCGGATGCGGGTGGCCAGCTCCGCCGCGTCGCTCGCCAGGCGGGCCCAGTCCGTGCCGGACGCCGATGCCGACTCAACCGCCGCCCGCCGGGCGTCCGCCCAGGCCCGGTGGGACTCGCGGAGCCGGGCGAACACCTCCGCGTAGACATCACCGAGCGCATCGACGGCGCGGCGCTGGAAGACCCCCGCGCTCTCGTCGACCGCCCGCACCAGGACGGCGTCGACCTCGCGGCGCTGTTCCTCGGCGGCGTTCCTGACGTAGGCCTCGGCCAGCAGCCCGCCGACCAGGCTGAGGACACTGCCGTAGAGCATCGGCGGCGGGCCGGACGGACCCGAGTCCGCACGGCCGCTCTGGCTCTGGCGGGCCGTGGCGATCAGCAGTCCGAGGATCGAACCGCCCTGGGCGCCCAGCCGAGTGATCAGGCGGGTCCTGGACAGGCTCGAGACCTCACCGGCGATCTCCGGCTCGGTGGTCAGCTCCAGCGTCCCGGGCAGCGGGCTGCGCGCCGCACCGGGCAGCCTGCGCGCCACTTCCCCGTCCAGCCAGTCGGTGTCCGCCGCCATGCCCGGCAGCAGGACCGTGCGTTCGCAGCTCCTGGCCAGCAGCGACAGTTCCTGCCCCAGCCGGACGGGAAGGTCGCGCCCCCACCAGGTGCCCGGGTCGGAGGCGCGCTCCAGGTCCCAACGCAGCCGCTCGATGATGCCGTCGCGCCCCTTCTGGACGTGTTCACGCAGCCGGGTGCACAGATGGAGCTGCCGGCTCGTCAGATCCACCCGGAGCTGCTCCCACTGCCGGCCCTCGCTCTCCTGCAGCGCCCGCTCCGTCCTGGCCCGCTCCGCGGCCTCCTCCTCCGGGAGCCGGCCGACCGCCTCGGCCTCGGTGGCGATCCGGGCCATCGCCTCGCAGTGGTCCGCCACCTGCGCCGCGATGCCCCGGTCACGCCACAAGGCCCGTTCGCTGTCCCGCGCGTATCCCTCCACCAGACCACGCAGGGCGGCCAGTTCGGGCTCTCCGCCGCCGGGCACCGGGGCGGTGAGCACGGGCAGGCCGCCCAGGTCCGCGACCCGCTTGCCGAGGTCCCGTACGGACTCCTCGCGGTCGTCGCCGTCCACCAGGTCCAGCATGGTTACGACGACGGCGACGAAGGGAACGTGCCGGCACAGGACCTCCTCCTCCAGGAGGCGCCGCTCCGTGATGCTCATCGGCGAGAGGGCGGAGACCACGAACAGCACGGCGTCGCTGCTGGCCGCGGTCCGGCGCACCTGCTCGAACTGTTGCTCGGTACCGGAGTTGACCCCCGGCGTGTCCACGAGTTCGGCGTCCAGACCGGCAAGCCAGTCGTCGGCCACCGCCAGAGTCACCTCGGGCTCCGGAGCCCCGGCGGGAGCACCCGGTTCCGCTTCCGCCGGGGTGCCGGTCAGCCCGTCCCAGATGCCGTCGTCGTCGAGCTTGCGCAGTTCGCGGCGGCCGTCCAGCCGGCCGAGTATCAGTCCCTCCTCGTTACAGGCCCGGATCACCACCGGTGCCCGTGTGACCGGGAGCGGACCGGTCGGCAGCAGATCCCGGCCCAGGAGCCGGTTGATCACGGTGGACTTGCCGCGGTTGAACTCCCCCACCACGGCGATCCGGAGCGCGGGCCGGCCCCGCCCGGCGGCCAGCAGGTCAAGCGCCTCGCGGATGTGCTCCTGACCGTGGTCCTCGGCGAGCCGGCGCGCCTCCCGCAGCCAGTCGGGCGTGACGGTGGTGATGTCGGGGGCGGGGGCGACGCACGCACCCTTGGGCGGTGCGCCCGCTGAGGGCGGGGATGTGCTGCTCATGCGTCATGACTCCTCTGGCTCGCGGATGGTCCGGCCGGTCGCCCGGCGCAGGGCGGCGACCTCGTCGCGACGTCGCCGGGCGGCGGCCGCGGTCTTCTCGACGTGGGCGATGCTGACGGCCAGTTCGGCGCGCCGCCGGTCGTGGGCGTCGGTGAGTCGGGTGATCTCGTCACGCCACTCGTCGTCGTACCGCCGGCGAAGCGCAGCGACGCTCTCGGCGAGCTCTTCCTGGACGCGCGGCAGGCAGGCGGCTGCGAGGGCAGCGATCTCCTCGTGAGCGGCGGTGATGACCGGGCGGGCCTGCCGCAGGAACTGCTCCCTGGTCGCGTCGGCGCCGCGTCGCCCGATGAGTGCTCCGAGCGCGCCGCCGATGACGGTGCCGATGCCCGGGGCGACCAGACTGCCGGCCAGGGCACCGGCCATCGCCCCACCGCCGGTGCGCCAGTTGTCGCCGGAGGTCAGCCGGGCGCCGATCGCGGTAAGTGCCTGGTCGATGCCGGACATGTCCGGGGCGGGGAGTTCCGGCCACGCCACCGAGGGCACGGGGGGAGCGGTCCGGGACTCGCCGGCCAGTCCGGCTAGGACGCTGTACTGGGCCGTGAAGTCCCGGGCGAGCTCGTCGGCGGCGGTGGTCAGCAGTTCACCGGCCCGGCCCGCGGCCTTCTGGACGACGCGCTCGGCGTGCCGCCGCAGATGGCGCCGGACCAGGCGGGACACCTCCTGAGCGGCGGCGGCCAGGTCGTTGATCTTCTCGCCCGCCACGGCGTCGCCGACTTTCCTGTCGAGCTTGGTACGGGACGTGCCGGACATCCCGATCGTGGCGGCGTTCATCTCGGCCCGGGTGCGGTCCAGCGTGCGCGCGGACCAGGAGTCGAGAAAAGCGGTGAGGTCCGGCAGCGTCAGGGCCGCCAGTTCGCGCTCGCCACGAGCGAGCGCGGTGCGTCGGGTCTCGGCGGTCTCCTCCACCGCCGCCAGCAGCTCCGAGAGCAGCCCGAGCACCGTGGCGGCGACGGCGGACTGACGGCTGTCGGCGGCCAGCCGCGCGATCCGCGCCTCCACCCGCTCGAACACCGGGAGATGACCGGCTCCGTCCCGCCCGCGGCCGCCGTCGGTGACCTCGCCGAGTGCCCTTCCCGGGGCGCAGGGCAGCAGCAGCGGATCGGCGTATCCCAGATCCCGCAGCCGGCGCTCGGCCACCTCGACAGCTTCGGCGCGTTCCTCCTCGTCCAGTAGGTCCATCTTGGTGAGCACGAACGCGCACCGGTCGTGATGGTCCCGCAGCGGCCCGGTCAGGAAATCCGCCAAAGTCAGCGACATCGCCGCGACGGCGGGCACCACCACCAGCGCCAGGTCCGCCTGCCGCGCCGCCGCCTCGGCCAGCTCCCGGTGTCCCCGCTCGGTGACGCTGAACCCTGGGGTGTCGATCACCGTGACGCCGTCGCCGAGCAGCCGGACCGGCGAGTGCACCCACAGCCCGCTGACGTCCTCGGCGAGTTCCGTGGTCAGCACTCGCTCCAACGCGCGCTCCATGGTGTCCGGCCCGGACTTCAGCCCCGCCCACCGGGCGAACGGCGCGGACGGCCACTCCAGGACGGTGGCGTCAGCGGTCCGCACCGTCATGCCCTCGGCGCCCCCGAGGCACTCCAGCGACGTGGTCGTACGCGTCGTCACCAGGGCGGAGGAGGGCAGCAGCCGGCGCCGCAGGAAGGCGTTGAGCAGCGTGCTCTTGCCAGAGGATGCCTCGCCGAACACCGCCACCCGCAACTGCGGGTCGGCCGCGCGGGCCCGAACCGCTGTGAGGCGGGCGCGCAGCTCGTCGGAGCGCTCGGCCGGGAGGCCGAGAGTGTCGAGCAGTTCCTCAATCCACCGCAGATTCCCGGCGACCACAGAGGTCCAGCCCGCCGCGGTTCCGTCCACCACCAGCTGTTCCGTCACGGCGGCAGCGTAAGAACGAATAGGTGGTCAGATCCTCGTCACATGATGGGATCGGCAAAAGCCGCCGCAGCGGCACGCGCGGAAACCGTGCGGCGGACCCACCCTCCCGCCGCGTAGAGCAGACGAGGACAGACGTCTGCAAGGAGGGGACCGGAAAGTGGGAGGGCACCGAGTCAGAGCCGTCAAGGGCACGGCGGCCGCGGTGTCTGGGGCCGCTTCCACGAGGCCGTGCCGCACCGGCTCGACGGCGCCGGCTCCCCGCCCGACAGCAACCACCTGGCGGGATGATTTGCACGTGCCGTGATGGAGCTGCAGGACGCGAACGGACTGCCGGTCCTCGTCGGCGTCTCGGCCGGCAACACCCACGACAGCGAAGGGCTGAAGCCCGTGGTCGAGGGCCACCAAACGATTCCCAATGCGGTTGTCAAGCCAGGCTGGTGACATGCTGTGAGCGTTTCAGCCCGGAGTGACAGCGGGCGGGGGCGCGACGATTTCGAAGGTACGGCCATCGCGTATGAGTGCCCATATGACGTTCAGGCGTCGTCGCGCGAGGGCGATGATGGCCTGCTTGTG